>DASVDK010000330.1:0-8629 GCA_036381125.1 Thermodesulfobacteriota bacterium
GGCCGCACGCTCGCGCCTCGAGTCGCTCGAGGCGACGCTCGGGCCGGCCCGTCTCGTCTGGCTCCCGATGCAGGACCGAGGCGGGTACTTGCAGGACCGGCTGACGGGCATGAGCCTCCGCAAGGAGTCGCTCGGCTGGGCGCCGGACGGCGCCGGACGCGCCCGCTCGCGCCACTAGCCCCATCCAGGGAACACCGCTTGCACCGCCTCGGCCGCGAGGAGGCACCAATGGGCCACCGGAGCGCAACGGCGCGGGTACTCGAGCAGGCGGCGGAGGTCGGGCAGCAGCTCGGAGCCGCGGCGTGGTTCGGCGGGCAGCTCTTCGCGACGACCGGGCTTCACCCCGGCGTGCAGGTGCTCGCCGACCGCGGCGAGCGGACGAAGGTGATCGACGAGGCGTGGCGCCGGTACCGCCCCTACGGGACGGCCGGCCTCTGGCTGGCGAAGGCCTCCACGGCGCTGCGCACGTACCTGCTCGCCCGCGAGCCCGAGGGCGGCCGCCCGACCGCCCTCGTGACGCTCAACCTCGCCTGCGCAGCCGGCGCCGTCGCCTCGGCCTCGGCCGCCGCCTATCTCGGCAAGCGGATCGCCGCCGCGTCACCGGACGCCGCCACCCCCATCACGACCGCCACCGAGCCCTCCGACGAGACGCCGCCGCGCGCGCAGGAGGCGCAGCGATGGCTCGGCGTGTCGGAGGGGTTCGCCCTTGCCTTCGGCGTCGGCCTCGTCGTCACGTCGGCGCTCCTCGATCGCGCCGAGCGGGACGACGCCGGGGCGCATGGCGGTCGCCGCGCGGCCGAGCCGCACTTCGGCGGCGGCCGGCAGCCGGGGGTTGCCGGCGTGCAGACGCCGGAGACCGCCGTCTCGCCCACGGCCGGCCGCCAGTCGCCCTTCGCGCCCGAGATGGTCCGCTAGGGCGACTGGCTCACGGCCTCTCCTTCGGCGGCACCGCGCCCGACAGCTCGTCCCCTTCCTCCACGTCCGGCTGGTTGCCGAAGCGGCGCCCCGGCCCGCCGCCGCCGTGCCCCTGCCCCGCGTTCTTCCACTCCCCCTCGCCTCCCTCGGCGCCGCGCGGCTGCGGGTTGGGCTCCCCGCCGCCCCGCCCCGCGCCGGTGGTGCTCGGGCCGGTCTTGACCGCGCCGCGCTCGGGACCGGGCTCCTCGGGGAGGTCGTCCGGCGGCGCGCCAGGGTCGCGCCGCTCGCCCCCGCCTGGCGCCGGCTTCCAGCCGGCAGGACGGTCGCGGAAGGTCGGCCAGTCGGGCCGCTCGACATCGGGATGGTCGCGGTCGCCCGGCGTCGGGTCGGGGAGCCGGCCGATGCCGGCCTTCGCCGCGGTCTTCTCCTGACCCGGCGGCACCGGTCCCGCCGCCTGCTCCTCGGGCGTCTTGCCCGGCACCTGGTCGCTCGACGGGTCGGGCCGCGAGCCGAATCCGGTCTTCTTCCCGCCCCGGCCCCTGCCCGTCTTCCCTTTCGCCATCGCGCCTCCTCTCGTTGGGGTCAGGTCTTTCCATTTTCCAGGGGGTCAGGTCTTTCCATTTTCCGGCGCGGCGAGTCTCGGGAGCCGACGCCGCCCGGACGACCCGACGCCGCGTCGCTCCGCTAGAAGCGCAGGAAGGCGCCGACCCCTTCGAGGTCGTCGTCGAGCCTGGGGTCCGGGTCGCCCACGAACTCCACGGTCGCCCGCTGGTCTTCCGCCTTCTCGACGAGGTACTGGAGCACCTGCACCTCGACGAGAGGCCCGCCGCAGTAGGGACACGCCGGGTGGCCGGCGCCGACGACGAAGCCGCAGCGCTCGCAGCGGCCACCCCTCGCGTCGAAGCGCCGGCTCACGACCACGCGCTCGACCTTCCCCTGCTGGAGCGCTTCGAGCGTGTCGTCGACCCCGCCGACCGCGTAGAAGTCCCCGAGGACCCGGTCGTGCAGCTCGTCGACCATCCGCTCGCGGGCGGCGCGCCTCGTCGCCTCGACGAGCGGCTCCACCTTCGCGACGATCTCGGCGTCGCCGGCGTGCGGCTCGACGGTCCCGGTGCCGACGATCCTCTCGGCGAGCGCCTGCGGCAGCTCCTCCCGGAACGCGGCGAGGTTCACGTCCTGACCGAGGAGCACGACCCCGTCCGGCGCCTCGCGCCGGACGATCCGCTCGACCTCGCCGGCCAGGTCGCGCAGCCAGCGCTGCGCGTGCTCCTCCTTGTGCCGTTGCGTGTGCATCTGTGCCCAGCCGCCCGGCTGCGAGCGGATGCGCCCCTGGAACGTCTGGTCGCTCCCCTCCGCGCGCTCGGCCTCGGCGCCGACGACCCGCGAGAGATAGACCGAGAGGATCCGGGCGTCGTCCGCGTCGAGCCGTATCGCGAGGTAGTGGGCGTAGCGGCCGATCGCGCGCAGGATCGGCCCGAGGTCGGGGCCGCGTCCCAGGATGAAGCGGTTCTCGACCCCGACCGGCAGGCGGAACGCCTGGAAGAACGGCCCCTCGCCGCCGGTCTCCGCCCGGGCGGCCGGGATCTCCGCGAAGACCGCGATCCCGGCGACGCCGTCGAGATCCACGGACCGGACGTAGTCGCGGGCCCGATCGATCAGGCGGTCGTAGCCGAGCAGGTCGCCCCCGGCGCCGGAGATCCGGCTCCTCGCCGATTTCGCTCGCTTGTCGAGGAAGATGCCGAAGTGTCGCTTCCCCTGCGCGTCGGCGCGCGCGTCGAGGTAGAGCGACAGGAAGCGGGGCCCGTCGAGGAGCGGCCGGTCGAGAAGAGCCCGCAGGTCGGGATCCGCGAGCGGCGTGGTGGCGGCGGGCAGTGGCGCCCCGTCCGGCGCGGGCCGGGGGCGCTCGTCGGCCGGAGGTGTCGTGCTCATGGCCCGGAACGGGACGCAACGCCCGTGCCGGGCCGGCGGGGACCGCTACCCCGGCAACCGCGGGGTCAGGCGCGGAACTCGAGCTTCGAGACGGTGAACCGCTCGAGGCGCTCCGGGACGACCTCCACGCCGAGGCCGGGGCCGGTGGGGACCGGAAGCGTGCCGTCCTGGACGTGGAACGGCGGCTCGGCGATGTCCTCGACGTAGTACCGGTCGCTGCCGGAGACGTCGCCCGGCAGCGTGAAGCCCGGCAGGCTCGCGATGGCGACGTTGGCGGCGCGGCCGATGCCGAACTCGTGCTGGCCGCCGCACCAGACCGGGGCGCCCCGCTCGAGGCAGACGTCGTGGAGGCGCTTCGCCTCCGAGAGGCCGCCGACCCGCCCCACCTTGATGTTGATGATCCGGCAGGCGCCGAGGTCGAGCGCCTTGCGGCCGTCGGCCGCGCCGTGGATCGACTCGTCGAGGCAGATCGGCGTCCGCACCGCCTTCTGGAGCGCGGCGTGGTCGATGATGTCGTCGTGGGCGAGCGGCTGCTCGATCATCATGAGGTCGTAGGCGTCGAGCCGCTCGAAGAGCGGGAGGTCCGCGAGCGTGTAGGCGCTGTTGGCGTCGAGCATGAGCGGCGTCTTCGGGTAGTGCTGCCGGAAGCCCTTCGCGAGCGCCTCGTCCTGCCCCGGCTTGATCTTGAGCTTGATCCGCCGGTACCCGGCGGCCAGCGCCTTCTCGATGGCGGGCCTGAGGGCGTCGAACCCGCCCGCCTCGAGACCGAGCGACACGCCGCTCTCGATGCGGTCGCGCGTGCCGCCGAGGAGCGAGGCGACCGTAACACCCCGCCGGCGCGCCTCGAGGTCCCAGAGCGCCATGTCGAGGGCGGCCTTCGCGTAGGGATGTCCCCGGATCTTGCGGACCGCCGGCGGCAGCTCGCCCGGCCAGGTCAGCTCCTGTCCCACCACGGCCGGCGCGATGAAGTCCCTGAGGATGTGGATCGTGGTCTGGTAGGTGTCGGGCGAGTAGTACGGCGTCGCCTGGCACGCCCCCTCGCCCCACCCGGTGACCCCGCCGGCATCGACGCGGACGATCACGTGGTCGATGTCCTGCTTCGAGCCGAACGAGGTCTCGAAGGGGGCCTTCAGGCGAAGGCGGACGTGCCGCACCTCCATACGCTCGATCTTCATCGGGGCAGGTCCTCCGCGTCACGCAGGTCGAGGGCGGCAAACGGCTCGACCCGGTAGGCCACGCGCCGGCCGCCCTCGAAGCGCACGACGCCGGTCGCGGCAAAGCCGCGCTCGAAGAGGCCCTGGAACGCGCGCCGCAGGACGAGGCGCCAGTCGAGCGCGAGCGCGCCGTCCTTCTGCTTGATGGCCTGGATGTCGGAGGGAGCCTCGACGTACCAGACCCCCTCGGCGCGGCCGGGCAGGTCGTTCAGCCCCTCGGGGGCGACGAAGCCGCCCTCGCGCGGCTCGGCACGCGTGAGAAGCGCCCCGGGATCCACCTCGGGCGTCTCGCGCACCGGATGCCGGCCGGCCAGGGCGGCCGCCACGTGGCGGCTGCGGACGTGCCATTCGACCTCGAACCGGTCGGTCGGCAGCCCCTCGTTGATGTGTCCCGTGATCGGCCCGTAGAGGTCGGCCACGTAGGCGCGCGCGATCCCGCCGAGCTTGACGAGGTTCAGGTGGGCGTTGCGCGTCTCGAGCGGATCGTACGTCCACCTCGCCCAGCTCAGCCCCTGCCGGAGGATGTGGTCGCGCTGGGCCCGCTTGAGCCGCTCGCCGAGACCGCGGTTCTGGTACTCCGGGAGCGCCGCCATGCGCTGGGAGACGTGGATCGGCCGTCCGTCCTTGAGGCCGACGAAGCCGTAGACGAACGCCACCAGCCGCGGGCCGTCGAAGACCCCGAGGCAGAGGCCGCCGAACTTGGCCGCGGTCATGAGCTGCGGCAGCGGGATCACCGTGATGTCGTCGTAGCCCCAGACCTCCTGCTGCAACCGCTCGGCGGCCTTGTATTCGGCGAGCGAGTCGAGGGGGCGAATGACGAGCGAGTCGACGGGGGGCACGTTACGGGTAGATGCCACGCAGCTGCACCGCCTTCGCGACCCGGCCGATGCCGACCATGAGGGCCGCGGTTCGCATGTCGACCTTGCGGTCGATCGACACCTGGAGCACTTCGCGGAATGCCGAGTACATGACCTCCTTGAGGCTCGCGTTCACCTGGGCCTCGTTCCAGAAGTACTTCTGGAGCGACTGGACCCACTCGAAGTAGCTCACCGTGACGCCCCCGGCGTTGGCCAGGATGTCGGGGATGACGAAGACCCCCTTGTCGGCCAGGATCTCGTCGGCCTCGGGCGTGGTCGGCACGTTGGCCCCTTCGGCGAGGATGCGGCAGCGGAGCCGCGGCGCGTTGCCGGCGTGGATCTGGTGGCCGAGCGCGGCCGGGACGAGGACGTCGACCGGCAGCTCGAGCAGCTCCGCGTTCGAGATCGCGTCGACCCCCGGAAAGCCGACGATGGTGCCGCCGTGCTCACGAGCGTACGCGTGCAGCGCCAGCGGGTCGAGGCCGCCCGGGTCGTAGAGGCCGCCGTTCACGTCGCTCACCGCCACCACCTTCGCGCCGCTCTCGTGGAGGAGCCTCGCGGCGTGGAAGCCGACCTTGCCGAAGCCCTGGACGGCGCAGGTCGTGTCGGAGAGCGAGAGGCCGAGGTGGCGCACCGCGTCGATGACCGTGAAGACCAGGCCCCGGCCGGTGGCGTCGGTACGCCCGACCGAGCCGCCCACGGCGATCGGCTTGCCGGTGACGATCTCCGGGACCGAGTGGCCCATCTGCATGGAGTAGGTGTCCATGATCCAGGCCATCGTCTGCTCGTCGGTGCCCATGTCGGGCGCCGGGATGTCGGTCTCCGGCCCGATGATGTTGACGATCTCGCTCGTGTACCGGCGGGTGACCCGCTCGAGCTCGCCGAGGGACATCTCGCGCGGGTTGCAGTCGACCGCGCCCTTCGCCCCGCCGAACGGGATGTTCATGAGGGCGCACTTCCAGGTCATGGTCGCGGCGAGCGCCGTGACCTCGTCGAGGTCCACCTCCGGGTGGTAGCGGATGCCCCCCTTGGCCGGCCCGCGCGCCATGTCGTACTGCACCCGGTAGCCCGTGTAGACGCGGACCGAGCCGTCGTCCATCTTGATCGGCACCGACACGATCAGGGCTCGCTTCGGGTGCCGGAGCTTCTCGTAGATGCCCGGGTCGATGTCGAGGTGCCGCGTCGCCCGATCCATCTGCTCGAGCAACTGCTCGAACGGGCTCTTGGCGGCGCGGGCCGGGGCCACCGCGGCAACGCTGGCGCGGGTGGACTTCGCGTGGGCCATGATGAAGACGTCCTCCTGACGTGAACCTGCGTACCGTAGCCGCGCCGCGAGGTCGATGTCAAGCGCCAGCCCGCCTCTGCCTTGTTATAGCTCCCTGATTTTGCTAGCTTCTTTGGATGAACTGCACGACGGCGGCGTCAGGTGTCGAAACCGCCGGGTGGACCTGTCTCGTCGTCGGCCTGCCGGTGGCGGCGTCGTCCGACGCCGTCGACAGCCTGGCCGCCCTCCTGGTAGGCCTCGGGGCCGCCGGGCTCGAGGAGCCCGAGGGGCGCCTGCTCGCCTACTTTCCGAACGACGCCGATCTCGACCGCCGGGTGTCCGCCGCCGCCGCCCACGCCGCCCGCCTGCTCGGCCCCGGCGTCACCGTGGAGCGGCGCGCCGTCCCCCAGGTCGACTGGGTCGAGACCTGGAAGCGCGAGGTCCGCGCCGCACGCGTGGCGCCCGGCATCGTCGTCGCGCCCACCTGGGATCCCTACGACGCCGGGCCTGGCGAGACGGTGATCCGGCTCGACCCCGGCATGGCGTTCGGCACCGGCGCTCACGCCTCCACCCGTCTCTGCCTTGCCGCCCTCGCCGCGCACCCGCCCGCCGGCCGGGTCGTGCTCGACCTCGGCACCGGGTCGGGCATCCTCGCGATCGCGGCCGCCAGGCTCGGCGCCGCGCGCGTGCTCGCCGCCGACATCGACCCCGTCGCCGCCGCCGTGGCCGCGGAGAACGTCGCGCTGAACGGCGTGGGCGAGTCGGTCGAGATCGTCACCGGCGGCCTCGACGCGTGCGAGGGGAGCTTCGACCTCGTCGTCGCGAATATTCTCGCCGAACCGCTCGTCCGGATGGCCGAGGGGATCGCCGCGCGCGTGCGGCCGGGCGGACAGGCGGTCCTCTCCGGCCTTCTCGTGACCGACGCCGACGCCGTCGCCGCGGCCTACGCGGCCGCCGGTCTCGGCAGGGCACGTCGCCTGATCGAGACCGACGCGAGCGGCCTCGCCTGGGCGGCGCTCGTGCTGGAGCGCTAGGGTGACCCCTCGACTCTTCATCGAGCGCCACTGGGTCGACGGGACCGGGCGGCTCGTCCGGCTCCCGCGCGACCAGGCGCGCTATCTTCGAAGCGTCCTGCGGCTCGCGCCGGGCGCCGAGGTGACGCTCCTCGACGGAACCGGCCTGCAGTACGCCGCCGTGCTCCGCGACCTCGGCGGCGAGGCCCGGGCGGAGATCGTCCGGGAAGGGCCCGCGACCGTCACCGGCACCGGCGTGGTGCTCGCGCCGGCCCTCACGAAAGGGGCGAGGCTCGACCTCGTGGTCCAGAAGGCGACCGAGCTCGGCGCGGCGGCCATCCACCCGCTCCTCACGCGGCGTGCGGTGCCGCGCGTGGAGGACGGCGGCCCGTCGCGCGTCGCACGGTGGCGCCGGATCGCCATCGAGGCGGCCGAGCAGTGCGAGCGCGGCGACCTGCCGGCCATCCATCCGGTGGAGCCGCTCGATCGGTTCCTCGCGCGCCCCTTCCCCGGCGCCCTGCGTCTCTGCTTCCACGAGGGGGCGGCGCGCGGCGCCGGCGACGTGGCGAAGCTCGCCGACGTGCTGGCCGGCGGCCTCTCGCGCGGCCGGACCGTCGTCGCGCTCCTCGGGCCCGAGGGCGGCTTCGCCCCCGAGGAGGCCGAGGCGGCCAGGGCCGCCGGATACCTCTGGGTGGGGCTCGGGCCCCGTGTCCTCCGCGCCGAGACCGCGGCGCTCGCCGCGCTCGCGGTCCTGGCCTACGAGATCGAGCGATGACCTGTCGCGTCTGCGGCTTCCGCAACCTCGACTCCCGGGCGACCTGCCGCCGCTGCGGCGCCGCGCTCGCGGCCACTCTCGACAAGACGCTCGGCGACGACGCCGCGGACGACGCCGGTCTCGTCCTCGAGCTCGACGAGCACGACATCGAGCCGCGGCCCACGTCGCCTCCCGGTCAGGCCGCGCCGCGTCCCGACCCGGCCGCCGAGGCGCTGCGCGCCCGCGCCCTCACGGCGGGCGATCGGGACCCGCGGCACGCCGCCGCGCGCGAGTCGGCCGAGCGGCCGGCCCCCTCCGCGCCGCCGGCGCCGCCCGCACCTCTGGCGCCGCCCCGGACCGCCCCCGAGCCGCCGGCGCCGCCCCGGACCGCCCTCGAGCCGCCGGCGCCCCCGGCCGGCCACGCGCCGCCGCTTCCGCCCGCATCGCCCGCGGCGGCTCGACCGCGGCCGGTCGAGCCTCCCGCCCCTGCCGAGCCGCCCCCCGCACCGTCGTCGGCGGCGGCCGGCCACACGCTCGACCTCGACGCCCCGCCGTACGGCGGCCTCGGGGACGCGCGGCCGCCGGCCGCGGCGCGCCCGCGGCCGAACCCGTTCGTCGGCGACACCGCGGCCGGTGTCCGGCGGTGGCCGCCTGCGGCGCCGCCGCCGGCCGCTGCCTCGCCC
>DASVDK010000331.1:0-2254 GCA_036381125.1 Thermodesulfobacteriota bacterium
GGTGTGGTGGTCACCGCCGAGCACACCCTGCGCCGCGATGACGACCTCTCCGTCACCCTCCCCGACGGCTCCACCGTCCCCGCGACCCTCGCCGGCCGCGACCCCGGCGCCGATCTCGCCGCCCTCCGTGTCGACACCGCATCCGCGCCCGCGCTCACGACGGCCGAGCCGCCCGCGGCCGGCAGCGTCGTCCTCACTGTCGGCCGCTCCCCCGATTCCGGCCCCAACGCCACCATGGGAATCGTCAGCGCCGTCTCCGGCGAATGGCGCACCTGGCGCGGCGGCCGCCTCGACCACTACATTCGTCTCGACCTCACCCTCTATCCGGGCTCCTCGGGCGGCGTGGTGGTCGATTTCGACGGCCGCGCCGTCGGGATTGCGACCTCCGTCCTCTCCCGCATCGCCGGTCTCGCCATCCCCGCCTCCAACGTCGACCGCACGGTGGACGAACTGCTCGCCCGCGGACACGTCGCCCGGGGCTATCTCGGACTCGGCCTGCAACCGGTCGAGCTTCCCGATCATCGAAAAGGTCTGATTGTCGTTTCGCTCGAATCGGGAGGCCCCGCCGCGAAGGCCGGCGTCATCATCGGGGACGTGCTGCTCTCGATCGGCGGCCGGCCCGCGCACGACACCGACGATCTCGCGGGCGTCCTCGAAGCGAACCGCGTGGGCAGTCCGGTCGAGGCCGAAGTGCTGCGCGGCGGCGAGTCGCGCAAGCTGGCGATCGTGATCGGGGAGCGGCCCCGCAGGAGCTGACCATGCGCGGATTCGGAGAAGTCGCCGAACGGCTGCGGCGCTCCACCGCCCGCGTCTTCACCCGCGGCAGCGGCGGAGGCTCCGGGATCGTCTGGAGCGCCGACGGCCTCATCCTCACCAACGCCCACGTCGCCCGCGACGCCGCCGCCGAGGTCGAGCTGTGGGATTCGCGCCGCCGCCCCGCCGCCGTCGTCGCGCGCGATCCCCGGCGCGACCTCGCCACTCTGAGAATCGCCGCCGATGGCCTCGAGCCCGCCATTCCCGGCGACTCCACGTCGCTCCGCCCGGGCGAGTTGGTGCTGGCGATCGGCAGCCCGTTCGGCTTCGCCGGCGCGCTCTCGAGCGGCGTCGTTCACTCCGTCGGCGAGCGCTGGATTCTCGCCGCGGTCCGCCTCGCTCCCGGCAATTCGGGCGGGGCGCTTGCCGGCGCGGATGGCCGCGTGGTCGGCATCAACACCGCCGTCGTGAACGGGATGGGCGCCGCCGTCCCGATGGCCGCCGCTCTCGACTTCCTGGCGCGCGGCCCCCGGCCGTCCCTCGGCGTGACTCTCGCGCCCGCTCCGTCCGGCCTCATCATCCTCGACGTCGCGCCGGGAAGCCGGGCCGAGGCCGCGTCGCTCCGTCCCGGAGATGTCCTCCTCTGCACCGTCGACGAGCTGCACCGGGCGCTCGACGCTCCGGGTCCGCTTCGCGTCCGCTTTCTGCGCGGCGGCCGGCGGCGTTTGTTCGAGACGGCCGCATGATCCGCCTCGCCATCGTGGCGCCGTCGCCCGTCATCCGGGCGGGGCTGGAGACGCTCGCCGCCTCCAGCCCCGAGATTCAGGTGGTCGGCGCCTTCCCCGATTTCAGCGGCGCCGAGGATCTCCGTCCCGATGTCATCCTCGCCTCTCTCCCGCCCGAGGCCGGCGCGACTCCCACCGTCCTCCTCTCGGGCGACCCGCAACCCCTGTGGACCCTCGACGCCCTCCGCCGCGGCGTCCGCGCCCTGCTGCCCCGCGACGCCTCTCCCTCGGAGATCCTCGCCGCCGTGCAGGCCGCCGCCGGCGACTTCGCCGTCGTCGCGGCCGAAGACCTGGCCGCCTGGCTTTCCGCCTCCGCTCCTCGCGAGGCCGACCTCCCGCGCGATGCCACGCTCACTCCTCGCGAGCTGGAGGTCCTCCGCATCATGGCCGACGGCGGCGCCAATAAGACCATCGCCTGGAAACTCGGCGTCTCCGAGCACACCGCCAAGTTCCACGTCGCCTCGATCCTCGCCAAACTCGGCGCCGCCAGCCGCACGGAAGCCGTGACCATCGGCATCCGCAAGGGACTCGTCCTGCTCTGATCGGGCTAGAGACTGGCGGCCGGCGGGCGTGAGATTTCGTCGACGGGCTGCGTCGGCACTCCAGCCGCGCGGAAGCCGTGCGCATCGGCGTCGAAAGCGACTTGTCCTGCTCTGATCGGGCTAGAGACTGGCGCCCGGCGGGCGCGAGATTTCTTCGACGGGCTGCGTCGGCAC
>DASVDK010000332.1:0-27574 GCA_036381125.1 Thermodesulfobacteriota bacterium
GAGATGACCTGGGGCGCGACCGTCAGGCCGCCGCCGGTCTGCTCCACCCGGATGCCCGGTGCGGCGAGGCACAGGGTGGCGAAGGACGTGAGCGGCACCCCGTCCAGGCTGCTGTCGGTGCATCCGACGAGCGTGCCGTCAACCGACCCGCCGGAGGTCGCCCACATCGACACCTCGGGCTGCGGGCCGCCGCCGCCGCCCCCGCCGCCGCAGCCGGCGACGAGCGTCGTGACGAGGAGTGCGAACGCGAGTCGTACGACGGCTGTCATGGCGGCGTTCTCCAGAAGCGCTGGCGGCACGCTCCTGGACCATATCCGATACGCCGCTGCCGAGCAAGCCTTTCCTCGGAAGGATGAAAAGTTGTTCTGCGCGCCCGCGCGACTCGCGCAAGAGGTCGAGCGGGGGCGCTCCCTGCGAGGCCGCGCGCAGGACGACGGCGGAAACGTGCGGGGGCGCACGGGCCGGCTGGCCTCGCTTTACAGGAATAGACTGGAGTTCTAGGCTGCGGCCGTGTTCTGGAGGAAGCTTCCGATGCGCCGCATCGCGTCCACCCTCGCCGCCGTGCTGGCCGCCGCGTTGCTCGTCCCGTCTCCTGGCCTCGCGGCGAGCGTCTTCCGCATCAGCAACATGACCGAGCCCGAGACGCTCGACCCGGCGCTGGCCAGCGGCGTGCCCGAACACCGGATCATCTCGAGCCTCTTCGAGGGGCTCTACGCGAACGACCCGAAGGACCTCTCGCCGGTGCCGGGCGTCGCGCTCCGGCACACCCTCTCGAAGGACGGCACGGTCTACACCTTCACCCTCAACCCGCAGGCGAGGTGGACCAACGGCCGCCAGGTGACGGCCGACGACTTCGTCTACGCGTGGGAGCGGGTGCTGAACCCGAAGACCGGCGCCAAGTACGCGCAGCAGCTCTACTACGTGAAGAACGGCGAGGCGTACAACAGGGGGACGATCACCGACTTCGGGCTGGTCGGGGTGAAGGCCCTGAACCAGACGACCCTCCAGGTGACGCTCGAGCGGCCGACCGCCTACTTCCTCTACCTCACCACCTTCTACACCCTCTATCCCGTCCCGAAGGAGGCCGTCGAGCGGCACGGCGCCGACTGGACGAAGCCGGGCCGGATCGTGAGCAACGGCCCCTTCCGGCTCGTCGAGTGGGTGCCGCAGCAGACGCTCGTCCTCGAGAAGAACCCCGGCTACTGGGACGCCGGGTCGGTCGCTCTCGACCGCGTGGTCTTCGACCCGACGACCGACGTGAACACGGTGGTCAGGCAGTTCCAGGCGGGGGAGACCGATTGGGTCACGAGCAGCGCCAACCTCCCGGCGGCGCTGGTCGCGGTCTGGAAGGACCGGCCGGAGTACTACGCGGAGCCGTACCTCGGGACCTACTACTTCCGGATGAACGTCACGAGGCCCCCCCTGAACGACGTCCGGGTCCGCAAGGCGCTCTCCATGGCCATCGACCGCGAGGCGCTCACGCGCAGCGTGACGCGGGCGGGCGAGATCGCCTCGTCGGCCTTCGTGCCGCGCAACATGCCGAACTACAGCGGCGTGAAGGGGCTCGACTTCGACCCCGCGGAGGCGAAGCGGCTCCTCGCCGAGGCGGGCTATCCGGGCGGGAAGGGCTTCCCGCCGGTCGAGCTGATGTACAACACGAACGAGCTGCACCGCATCATCACCCAGGCGCTCCAGCAGATGTGGAAGCGGCACCTCGGCATCGAGGTGACCCTCACCAACGTCGAGTGGAAGGTCTACCTCGCGCGGATGAAGGCGCTCGACTACCAGATCGCGCGCGCCGGGTGGATCGGCGACTACGTGGACCCGAACACGTTCCTCGACATGTGGGTCACGGGGGGCGGCAACAACCAGACCGGGTGGGCCAACGCCCGGTACGACGCGCTGATCCGCAAGGCCGCCGAGACGGTCGACCCCGAGGCGCGCATGAAGACGCTCCGGGAGGCCGAGACGGTCCTGGTCCGGGAGGAGCTGCCGATCGCGCCGGTCTTCACCTACGTCAGCAAGGGGCTCATCCGGCGGAGCTTCGACGGCTTCCATCCCAACATCCTCGACCAGCACCCGCTCAAGGCGATCCGGCCGAGGTAGGACCGGGCGGCGCCGCGGCGACGACGCTCGAGTAGAATCCCCTCGGAGGCCAGGGGCCCGAGGCCTCCTCGAAGGGGGTCCAGTTCCGATGCTCCGCTTCGTCGCCCGGCGGCTCGCCTACGCCCTGCCCGTCCTCTTCGCCGTCGCGACGATCACGTTCTTCATGATGCGGGTGGCGCCGGGCGGCCCGTTCGACGCCGAGCGCCGCCTGCCGGACGCCGTCGAGCGGAGCCTCCGGGCGCGCTACCAGCTCGACCGGCCGCTCCTCGAGCAGTACGCGCGCTACATGGCGAACGTGCTGCGGGGGGACCTCGGGCCGTCCTTCCGCTACCCGGACCGCACGGTGGGGGAGCTGATCGCCCTCGGGCTGCCGGTGTCGCTCACGCTCGGCCTGGCGGCGCTGGCCGTGGCGCTCGCCGTCGGGCTGCCGGCCGGGGTGGCGGCGGCGGTGCGGCGCAACCGCGCCGCCGACCACGCGACGATGGGCCTGGCGATGCTCGGCGTGTCGGTGCCGAACTTCGTCCTCGGCCCGCTCCTCGTCATCGTCTTCGCCCTCTGGCTCGGCTGGTTGCCGGTGGCGGGGTGGGGGAGCTGGCGGCACGTGGTGCTGCCGGCCGTGACGCTCGGCCTCTTCTACGCCGCCTTCATCGGCCGGCTCACCCGCGCGGCGATGCTCGAGGTGATCCGGCACGACTTCGTCCGGACGGCGCGGGCCAAGGGGGCGCCCGAGCGGCGGGTCGTCTGGCGGCACGCGCTGCGGATCGCGCTCCTGCCGGTGGTCTCCTTCCTCGGGCCGGCCGCGGCGCGCCTCCTCACCGGCTCGGTCGTCGTGGAGACGATCTTCTCCGTCCCCGGGGTGGGGCGCTACTTCGTCACCGCGGCCCTCAACCGCGACTACACGATGGTGCTCGGGACGGCGCTCGTCTACTCGGCGCTCCTCGTCGCCTTCAACCTCCTGGTCGACCTCGCCTACGGCTGGCTCGATCCACGGATCCGGGAGGGGGCGTGAGCCCCCGACAGGGGCGAGCGGCCGCGGGCCGCGAGCCGTTGGAGGCAGGGGCGTGACGGTCCGGGTGGAGCCCCTGCCCGCGGCGGCCGCCGCCGAGTCGCGCCCCGCGCCGTCGGCGCTCGGCCGCCTCGCCGCCAACCGGGCCGCCCTCCTGTCGGCCGCCGGCCTCCTGCTCCTCGTCGCCGCCGCGCTCCTCGCCCCCTGGATCGCGCCGTACCCGTACGACGCCACCGACCTGGCGCTCGGCGCGTCGCCCCCCTCGGCGGCCCACTGGCTCGGCACCGACGAGCTGGGGCGCGACCTCCTCACCCGCCTCCTCTACGGCGCGCGGGTCTCGCTCGCCGTCGGCGCCGCCGCCACCGTCGTGAGCCTCACCATCGGCGTCGTGTACGGCGCGATTGCCGGCTACGCGGGCGGCCGCGTGGACCAGGTGATGATGCGCGTCGTCGACGTCCTCTACGGCCTGCCGTTCATCATCTTCGTCATCATCCTCATGGTGCTCGTCGGCCGCAGCGTCGTGAACCTCTTCCTCGCGCTCGGCGCCGTCGAGTGGCTCACGCTCGCCCGCATCACGCGCGGGCAGGTCCTCGCGCTCAAGGCGCGGCCGTTCGTCGAGGGCGCGCGCGCCCTCGGCGCCTCGCCATGGCGGCTCCTCTTGCGGCACCTCCTGCCGAACGGCATCGCCCCGATCGTCGTGTACGCGACCCTCAAGGTGCCGGACGTGATGCTCGACGAGGCCTTCCTCTCCTTCCTCGGCCTCGGCGTCCAGCCCCCCATGGCCTCCTGGGGGTCGCTCGCCGCCGAGGGAGCGGTGGCGATGGAGGTCTACCCCTGGCTCCTCCTCTTTCCCGGGCTCGCCCTGGCCTCGACGCTCCTCGCCCTCAACTTCCTCGGCGACGGGCTGCGCGACGCGCTCGACCCCCACCACGACGAGGGCCGGCTCGAGGCGGGAGGGTGAGACGCGGCTCGGTGTATGGCGGCACGCGGAGCGGCTCCGAGCGCTACCCTTGAACCGACAGGCCAAGGAGGCTCGTACATGACCCAGGACGCAACACCGGCAATCCCGGCCTGGCAGGACCGCATCGCCGTCGATCCGGCCGTCCTCGCCGGCAAGCCGGTGATCAAGGGCACGAGGCTTGCCGTCGAGTTCGTCGTCGAGCTGCTTGCGCAGGGCTGGACGCACGCCGAGGTCATCGAGAACTATCCGGGGGTAACCGAGGAGGACCTCAGGGCCTGTCTCGCCTATGCCAGCGAGCGGCTGCGTTCCGAGAAGGTGTATCCCCTCCAGGCCTGAGACCGGTGCGGCTCCTGGCGGACGAGAACTTCCCACGGGTAGCCGTTGACGCCCTGGTGGCGCGCGGTCACGACGTGCTCTGGGCGCGAAGGGCCATGCCCGGCGCCGCCGATTCGGAGGTCCTGGCCCGTGCGACGGCGGAGCAGCGTATCCTGATCACGTTCGACAAGGACTTCGGGGAGTTGGGCTTCAGATCAGGCCTCCCGAGCTCGTCCGGGATCGTCCTGTTCCGCCTGTCGCCTTCCTCTCCCTCGCGCGTCGCGGACGTCGCCGTGCTCGTCCTCGAGAGCCGGGACGACTGGGCGGGACACTTCAGTGTCGTCGAGGCCGATCGCGTCCGAATGACCGCTCTGCCGGGCAGTAAGGGCCGCGCAGAACGTTAGCCGCTCGTCGGCGACGGGCTGCGCGACGCGCTCGACCCCCACGACGAGGGCCGGCTCGAGGCGGGAGGGTGAGACGCAACCTCTCCCGAGGCGCCTGCGCGTGGTCCTCCGGCCGGTCGACGCCCTTCCTTGACCCAAAACGCCTTTCTATTTAGTATTTGGGCAATTTCCCGGGACCTCGATGGACCCTGCCGGTGGCGGCGAACGGCGCCGCGGCCCGGCCGGCGTCCCCGCGGGCGTGTGCGTGCCGGATGCCGGGCGCGCCGGCCCTGCCCCGGGAAGGTTCACGCACGTCTCTTTAAGAGTGATAGTGGAGGAGCAGGAGATGTCCACGGGGTTCAGGCGTCTCGCCGCCGGGCTGGCCGCCGTCGCGACGATCGCCCTCGGGTTCACCGTTGCTCTACCCGCCGACGCGCAGGAGATGCGCCGGGGCGGCACCCTCGTCTACGGCAAGCCGAAGGACGCCGTCAAGCTCGACCCGCAGAACGTCACGGACGGCGAGTCGTTCGACGTGACGCGCCACATCTTCGAGAACCTCGTCCAGTTCGTGGACGAGAAGACCGAGGTCCGGCCGGGGCTCGCCGAGTCCTGGAGCGTGTCGAACGACGGCAAGACCTGGACGTTCAAGCTGCGGCGCGGCGTCAAGTTCCACGACGGGACCCCCTTCAACGCCCAGGCGGTCGTCTTCAACTTCGAGCGGATGGCGTACGAGAACAACCCGTACCACAAGGGGCCGTTCTCGTACTACGCGTCCTTCTTCAACGGCTACCCCGGCGACCTCGAGAAGGTCTACGCCGCCGACGAGCACACGGTCGTCTTCCAGCTCAAGAAGCCGATCGCGCCGTTCCTCTCGAACCTCGCGACCTCCTCGTTCGGCATCATGAGCCCCGAGTCGGTCAAGAAGTACGGCGACGACATCTTCAAGAACCCGGTCGGCACCGGCCCCTTCAAGTTCGTCGAGTGGGTGCCCAACGAGCGCCTGGTCCTGGAGAAGAACAAGGACTACTGGGACAGGGGCAAGCCGATCCTCGACCGGATCATCTTCCGCACGATCCCGGAGAACTCGGTGCGCGTGCTCGAGCTGGAGAAGGGCTCGATCCACGTGATGCACGGCTTCGACACCGACCAGGCGCTCCGCATCCGCCAGAACAAGGACCTCAAGCTCTACACCCAGACCGGCATGAACGTCGGCTACCTGGCGATGCAGACCGAGAAGAAGCCGTTCGACGACAAGCGGGTCCGCCAGGCGATCAACATGGCGGTCAACAAGCAGGCGCTCGTCAAGGCCCTCTACGGCGAGTTCGGCAACGCCGCCAAGAACCCGATGCCGCCGGTGCTCTGGGGCTACAACGACGCCGTGCAGGACTACCCGTACGACCCGGATCGGGCGAAGAAGCTCCTGGCCGACGCGGGCTACCCGAACGGGTTCAAGTCGGAGCTCTGGGCCATGCCGGTCGCGCGGCCGTACATGCCCGACGCGCGCAAGGCCGCCGAGGCGCTCCAGGCCGACCTCCGGAAGATCGGCGTCGAGACCGAGATCGTGACCATGGACTGGGGCGTCTACCTCGAGCGGACCAAGAAGGGCGACTACAACGGCCTCGCCCTCCTCGGCTGGACCGGCGACAACGGCGACCCGGACAACTTCATCTTCACCCTCCTCGGCGGGCCGTCGCGCGGCGGCAACAACATCGCCCAGTACCGCAACCCGAAGGTCGACGAGCTGCTCCTCAGGGCGCAGACCCTCACCGACCAGAAGGAGCGGGCGAAGCTGTACGAGCAGGCCCAGGTCCTCATCAAGGAGGACGCCCCCTGGGTGCCGCTCGTCCACTCGACCCAGCTCGGCGCCAGCCGCGCGAACGTCGTGAACTACAAGCTCCACCCGGTCGGCGCGCACCTGCTGATCAACGTCGGGTTCGCGAAGTAGAGACGGGGGCCGATGCTCCAGTTCATAGGACGTCGGCTCCTCGCCCTCGTCCCGGTGCTCCTCGGGGTCACGTTCGTCGCGTTCTACGCGATGTACCTGACCCCGGGGGACCCGGCCCTCCTCATCCTCGGCGAGCGGGCGACGCAGGAGCGGGTCGACGCGCTTCGCCGCGAGCTCGACCTCGACAAGCCGTTCCTCGTGCAGTACGGTACGTTCCTTGCCAGGCTCGCCCAGGGGAACCTGGGCCGCTCGACCCAGACCAACAACCCCGTGATCGAGGACATCGCCCAGCGCTTCCCGGCCACGATCGAGCTGACCCTCGCGGCCATGGTCGTGGCGTGCGTCGTCGGCATCACGGCCGGCGTCGTCTCGGCCGTCCGGCAGTACAGCGCCTTCGACTACGCGGCCATGGTCGGGTCGCTGGTCGGGGTCTCCATGCCGATCTTCTGGCTCGGCTTCGTCCTCATGCTCGTCTTCTCCCTGAGGCTCGACTGGCTGCCGCTGTCGGGCCGCTACGACGTCGCCCTCTACTTCCCCCGCGTGACGAACTTCGTGCTGATCGACAGCCTCCTCGACGGCAACCGGGAGGCGTTCGTGAGCGGCCTCAAGCACCTGGTGCTGCCGGCCGTGACGCTGTCGACCGTGCCCATGGCGATCATCGCGCGGATGACCCGCTCCGCCATGCTCGAGGTCATGCGGCAGGACTTCGTCCGCACCGCCCGCGCCAAGGGGCTGGGGGGCTTCCCGGTGGTCCTGAAGCACGCGCTGCGCAACGCCTTCATTCCGGTGCTGACGGTCATCGGCCTGCAGTTCGGCCTCCTGCTCGGCGGCGCCATCCTCACCGAGACGGTCTTCGCCTGGCCGGGGGTCGGGCGCCTGACGCTCGAGGCGATCTACACCCGCGACTACCCGCTGATCCGCGGGTGCGTCCTCGTCGTGGCCACCACCTTCGTCCTCATCAACCTGCTGGTCGACCTTCTCTACGCGGTGATCGACCCGCGGATCCGGGTCGGCTAGGCGTGGCGGCCGCCGGGACGACGGTCGTCGAGGTGGGGCGCGTCGAGCGGGACCGCAGCCCCTGGCGGGAGGCGAGCCGTCGCTTGCAGAGGAACCGGGCCGCCATCGTCGGGCTGGCGGTCATCGGGCTGCTCCTCGTCATCGGCCTCCTCGCGCCGGTCGTGGCGCCGTACAGCTACTACGACACGAGCCTCGGCAACCGGATCCAGCCGCCGTCGGCCGCCCACTGGCTCGGCACGGACGACCTCGGCCGCGACGTCCTCTCGCGCATCGTCTACGGCGCCCGGATCTCCCTCCTGATCGGCGTCCTCTCGGTCGGCATCTCGCTGGCGATCGGGCTGCCGCTCGGGGCCGTGGCGGGGTACGCCGGCGGGCTCGTCGACAGCGTGATCATGCGGGTCATGGACGTGATGCTCGCCTTCCCGTCCTTCCTGCTGGCCGTCATGATCGCCGGCATCCTGGGGCCGAGTTTGGCGAACGCGATGATCGCCATCGGCGTCGTCCAGGTCCCCCGGTACGTTCGAATACTCCGGGCCTCGGTCCTGTCGGTGAAGGCCGAGCCCTTCGTCGAGGCGGCCAGCGCCCTGGGGGCTCCCTCCGGGCGGATCCTGGTCCGGCACGTGGTGCCCAATTGCCTCGCTCCGCTGATCGTGCAGTCGACTCTGGGCGTGGCAAGCGCCATACTGGAGGCGGCCGGTCTGTCCTTCCTCGGCCTCGGTGCGCAGCCTCCCTCACCGGAGTGGGGGGCCATGCTCGCCTCGGGGCGCAACCTCTTGCAGGTCGCCCCGTGGGTCGTGACCTACCCGGGGATCGCCATTCTCGTGGCGGTGCTCGGGTTCAACCTCTTCGGGGACGGGCTACGTGACGCGCTCGACCCGCGGCTCAAGACGTGACGGAGTAACGGCATGGTGACGACCAACGGAGCGGGCGCGCCGCTCCTCGAGGTCAAGGACCTCAAGACCTACTTCTACACATCCGAGGGGGTGGCCCCGGCGGTCGACGGCGTCTCCTTCACCGTGAAGCGGGGCGAGACGTTGGGGATCGTCGGCGAGTCGGGTTCGGGCAAGAGCGTCACCTCGCTGTCCATCCTCAGGCTCGTGCCCGACCCCCCGGGCCGGATCGTCGGCGGGCAGATCCTCTTCGAGGGCACCGACCTCCTCACGCTCTCGAACCGGGAGATGCGGAAGATCCGGGGCAACAAGATCTCCATGATCTTCCAGGAGCCGATGACCTCGCTGAACCCGGTCTTCACGATCGGCTCGCAGATCATGGAGGCGATCCTCCTCCACCAGAAGGTCAGCAAGCGAGAGGCGCTCGACCGGACGATCGAGATGCTCAAGCTCGTCGGCATCGCGTCGCCGGAGCGCCGGGTGAAGGAGTACCCGTACCAGCTCTCGGGCGGCATGCGCCAGCGCGTGATGATCGCGATGGCGCTCTCCTGCAATCCCCAGCTCCTCATCGCCGACGAGCCGACCACCGCGCTCGACGTGACGATCCAGGCCCAGATCCTCGACCTGATCGTCCGCCTCAAGAACGAGCTGGGCATGGCGGTCATCCTCATCACGCACGACCTCGGGGTGGTCGCCGAGACGGCGCAGCGGGTGTGCGTCATGTACGCCGGCAAGTTCGTCGAGACGGCGCCGGTGAAGGAGCTGTTCGCGAACCCGCAGCACCCCTACACGAAGGGGCTCCTGGGGGCGCTGCCGCGCGTCGACAAGGCCGGCGCGCACCTCAGGCTCAAGGAGATCCCCGGCATGGTGCCGCCGCTCACGAACCTGCCGGGCGGCTGCCGCTTCTGCCCCCGCTACGAGCGGAGCGCCGAGGTGTGCCGGCCGGAGGAGCCGTCCTGGGTGCAGGTGGCGCCCGATCACTGGGTGCGCTGCTGGGCGGTGGGACACGGGGTCGGTGGGACCGCGGTGGGGGTGGGACGGTGAGCGTCGCGCGCGACATGGGCGTCCGGACGGCGGCCACGGGAGAGACCCTGCTCGAGGTCAAAGACCTCGTCAAGCACTTCCCCATCACCGGCGGCCTCCTCGGCAAGCAGGTGGCCAGGGTCCACGCGGTCGACGGGGTGAGCTTCACCCTCAAGCGGGGCGAGACGCTGGGCCTGGTGGGCGAGTCGGGCTGCGGCAAGTCCACCACCGGCCGGGTCATCCTGCGGCTCATCGAGCCGACCGGCGGCAAGGTCGTCTTCGACGGGCACGACGTCTTCTCCCTCGACCGCCGCAGCATGCGCGCGCTCCGCCGCCGCATGCAGATCATCTTCCAGGACCCCTACGCCTCCTTGAACCCGCGCATGACGGTCGGGTCGATCGTGGAGGAGGGGCTCAAGATCCACAACCTCGGGACGCCGAAGGAGCGCAAGGAGAAGGTCGCCCACATCCTCGAGAAGGTCGGCCTGCGGCCCGAGCACATGCGCCGCTACCCCCACGAGTTCTCGGGCGGGCAGCGCCAGCGCATCGGCATCGCCCGCGTCCTGGCGCTCAACCCCGACCTGGTCATCGGCGACGAGCCGGTCTCAGCGCTCGACGTCTCGATCCAGGCGCAGGTGATCAACCTGCTCGAGGACCTCCAGGCCGAGTTCGGGCTCTCGTACATCATCATCGCCCACAACCTCTCGGTCGTGGAGCACATCAGCGACCGCGTGGCGGTCATGTACCTCGGCAAGATCGTGGAGCTGGCCGACGCGAAGGCGCTCTACTCGAACCCGCTCCACCCCTACACCGAGGCGCTCCTCTCGGCCGTGCCGATCCCGGACCCCACGGCCAGGAAGCAGCGGATCATCCTCGAGGGGGACGTGCCGTCGCCCATCAGCCCGCCCCCGGCCTGCCGCTTCCACCCGCGCTGCCCGTACCGGCGCAAGGTCTGCGCCGAGGTGGAGCCCGAGTGGCGGGAGCTCAAGCCGGGCCACTTCGCGGCGTGCCACTTCCCGCTGGGGATGCCGGAGAAGCACGTCAACCCCGAGCCGCCGGCCCCCTCGGCCGGCACCCGCGCCGGCGCGGCGGCGCCGACCGCCTAGCGCTCGGGCCCGAGTCGCGGCATGCCCGCCGACCTCCGGCTGCTCGCCCTGTCGGCCTCCGAGATGGCGGCCCGCGTGCGCAGCCGGGAGGTCTCGCCGGTCGAGCTGGTCGAGGCGTCGCTTGCCGCCATCGAGCGGCTCGACCCGACGCTGAACGCCTTCTGCCTCGTCACCGCCGACGAGGCCCGCCGCACCGCCCGGGACCTCGAGCGGGAGGCGGCGTCCGGGCGGCTCAGGGGGCCGCTGCACGGCGTCCCCTTCGGCGTGAAGGACCTCTTCCTGACGGCCGGCGTGCGCACCGGCCGCGGCTCCCGGGCGTACCGCGACTTCGTGCCGCAGGAGTCGTCGCCGGCGGTCGAGCGCAGCCTCGCCGCCGGGGCGGTCATGGTCGGCAAGACCACGACGCCGGAGTTCGGGTGGAAGGGGACCGCCGGCTCCCCGCTCACCGGCGTGACGCGCAACCCGTGGGACCCCGCGCGGCAGGCCGGCGGCTCCTCGGCCGGCTCGGCCGTGGCGGTGTCGGCCCGCATGGTGCCGGCCGCGCTCGGCACCGACGGCGGCGGCTCGGTGCGGATCCCGGCCGCGTTCTGCGGCGTCTTCGCGCTCAAGGCCTCGCTCGGCCGCGTGCCCTACTACCCGGCGAGCGTCACCGACATGCTCTCCCACGGCGGGCCGATGACCCGGACGGTGCGCGACTCGGCGCTCTGGCTCGACGTGCTCAAGGGCCCCGACCCCCGCGACCACGTGAGCCTGCCCGAGGAGGGGCGCTCCTACGTCGAGGCGCTCGACGAGCCGCTGCCGCCGGTCCGCGCGGCGTTCGCGCCGACCCTCTTCGGCGTGCCGGTCCACCCGGCGATCGACCGGGCGGTGCGCGCCGCGGTGGCCGCGTTCGCGGTCGGCACCGGCCTCGGCGTGGAGGAGGTGGCGCCGCCGTTCGAGAGCCCCGCGAGGTGCTTCGAGACGCTCTGGGTGGCCGGGCGCCGCAGCGCCGCGGGCGCCCTCCTCGACGCGCACGAGGAGGACCTCGACCCCGGCTTCGCGCGCCTCGTGCGCCTGGCCGACCGCTACACGGCGACCGACGTGTTCGACGCCCTGCAGGCGCGCGCCGCCTTCTGCCGGTCGGTGGCCGCCTTCTTCGAGCGCTACGACGTCCTCCTGCTGCCGACCCTGCCGATCCCGCCCTTCGAGGCCGAGCGGGACGTGCCGCGCGACTGGCCCGAGTCGGCAAGCCCCATCGCGTGGGCCGAGTGGACCCCCTTCACGCCCCCCTTCAACCTGACCGGCCAGCCGGCCGCGTCGATCCCCTGCGGCGTCGACGACCGCGGGATGCCGGTCGGGCTCCAGGTCGTCGGCCGGCGCTTCGCCGACGCGACCGTGCTCCAGGTCTGCCACGCGCTCGAGCGGCTCCTGCCGTGGCGCGACCCCGCGCCGCCGCTCGCGCGCGCGGCGCTCGGGCTCTGAGCGGTCGAGCGTCGTGACCTCCCGTTCGAGCACCGGCGCGCGGCCGCTCATCGGCATCACGACCGGCACCGAGATCGGCGGCGCCTGGACCGAGAACAGCCTCCCGCACGAGAAGGACTACACCTGGCGCGACTACTCGGCCGGGGTGGCCGCCGCGGGCGGCCTGCCGGTCCTGCTCCCGTGCGTGGCGGGCGGCAGCGCGGAGCCGGACGGGGGCGACGCGGCGCTCGTGGCCGAGACGATCGCGCGGCTCGATGGCCTGATCCTCACGGGCGGCCGGGACGTCGACCCGCGGCACTACGGCGAGCCGCCCCACGCGCGCCTCGGCGCGATCGACCCGGCGAGGGACGCGCTCGAGCTGGCGGCCGTCGCGGCCGCGCGGGCCCGGCGGCTCCCCATCCTCGGCATCTGCCGCGGCATCCAGGTGCTGGCCGTCGCCTTCGGCGGCTCGCTCGTCCAGGACCTCGGGTCCGAGGTCGCCGGGGCGATCCGGCACGAGCAGCGGCTCGACAAGCGCAGGCCTTCCCACGAGGTCTCGGTCGAGCCGGGCTCGCGCCTCGCGGCCATCCTGGGGCGGTCCGGCGCCCTCCGGGTGAACAGCTACCACCACCAGGCGGTCCGCCGCGTTCCCGACGGCTTCCGGGTGTCGGCAACGGCGCCCGACGGCGTGATCGAGGCCATGGAGGCCGTCGACCCGCGGTACGGGTTCGTCGTCGGCGTGCAGTGGCATCCGGAGGGGCTCTGGCGCGGCGACGACGCCTCGCGCCGCCTCTTCCGGGCGCTGGTGGCGGAGGCGGCGGCGGATGCCGCCGCGGAGGCGGCCGGTCGGAGCGTCCCGACGCTCCTCTCGAAGCAGGAGGGTCTCCCATGAGAGCCCGCATCGTCACCCTGGCCGTGGCCGCCTCCGCGGCGGCCCTCTGGACCACCGCCGCCGCGTCGGCGGAGCTCCGGCTCCTCACCTGGAAGGGCTACGCCCCGAACGAGGTCGTCGAGCAGTTCCAGAAGGAGACCGGCATCACGGTCAACGTCACCTACTCGAACAACGAGGAGATGATCTCGAAGCTGCGGGCCACGGGCGGCGCGGGCTTCGACCTGGCGCAGCCCTCCCAGGACCGGATCACCGGCGCGCAGGCGGACTACAGGATCTACCGGCCGCTCGACCTCGCCAGGGTGGAGACGAGGCTCTTCATCCCCTCCATGCTCGAGGCGACGAGGAAGAACACCACGCTCGACGGGAAGGTGTACGGCCTGCCGCACATCTGGGGGACCGACGGCCTCATCGTCAACACGAAGGCGGCCGGCGGCGCGAGCGACTACCTCGACCTCTGCGACCCGAAGTACGCCGGCAAGGTGAGCTACCGGACCCGGCGGCCGACGCTCATCGCCTTCGCCTTCGCGATGGGCGAGAACCCCTTCGGCCTCTACGGCGACCGGGCGAAGTACACGGCGCTCATGGAGAAGGTGGGGGCGAAGCTCATCGAGTGCAAGAAGTACGTGAAGGACTACTGGACCAACGGCGACGCGCTCCTCGGCCTCGTCCGCAGCGGCGAGGTCGTCCTCGCCATGGGCTGGGACTCGGGAGGCTGGAAGCTCACGCAGGAGAACCCGGACATCGTCTTCCGCGCGCCGAAGTCCGGCGCGCTCGGCTGGGTGGACACCTTCGCCATCCCGGCCAGGGCTCGGAACGTCGACGCCGCCTACCGGTGGATCAACTTCGTCATGCGGCCGGAGATCGCCGCGAAGATCGTCGCCTCGGCGGGCAACTTCACCGCCTCGCAGGGCGCCGACAGGTTCGTCGACCCGACGCTCTCGAAGCTGTACCAGGCGAGCTTCCCGGCGAAGGACCTCGACAACATCAGGTGGTACCCGGCGGTGCCGGCCGGCCTCGAGGAGATCGAGGGGAACATCCTCGACAAGGTCCGGGCGGCCCGGTCGCAGTAGCCGCATGGCGGCCGAGCGGGGGCGAGGCGGCGGCCTCGCCCCCGACCTCGAGGTCGCCGACGTGGTGAAGACCTTCCCGGGTCACGTTGCCGTCGACGGCGTCTCGTTCGCCATCCCCAGGGGGTCGTTCTTCTCGATCCTCGGCCCGTCGGGCTGCGGGAAGACCACGCTCCTCCGGATGATCGCCGGGTTCGGCGAGCCCGACCGGGGGGACATCCGCATCGGCGGCCGATCGGTCCTCGGGGTCCCGCCCAACCGCCGGCCGGTCAACCTGATCTTCCAGCACCTCGCGCTCTTCCCGATGATGAACGTGGCCGAGAACGTCGCCTACGGCCTCAGGCGCCGCCGCGTCCCCTCCGCCGAGATCCGCGCGAAGGTGGAGGCGATGCTCGAGCGGGTGGGGCTCGCCGGCTTCGGCCCGCGCCGCATCGACCAGCTCTCGGGCGGCCAGCGGCAGCGGGTGGCGATCGCCCGCGCGCTGGTCCTCGACCCGACCGTTCTCCTCCTCGACGAGCCGCTCGGCGCCCTCGACCTCAAGCTCCGGGAGCAGATGAAGGTCGAGCTCAGGCGCCTGCAGGCGGAGATCGGCACGACCTTCGTCTACATCACGCACGACCAGAGCGAGGCGCTCGTCATGTCGGACCGCGTGGCGGTCATGAAGGACGGCCGCTTCGAGCAGGTCGACACCCCCCAGGGGCTCTACTACCGGCCGCGCACCCCGTTCGTCGCCGGCTTCGTGGGGGACAGCAACCGGTGGGCCGGCCGGGCGGCGACCGTGCGGGGCGGGCAGGTGCGGGTCGAGACCGAGGCCGGTTTCGTCGTGACCGCGCGGGCCGGGGGCGGCGTGACCGAGGGGGGCGGGGTCGAGGTCTTCGTCCGCCCCGAGGCGATCGCCCTGGCGGTCGCGGATGCGGGCGCGGCCGGCGACGGCGGCGCCGGCCGCGTCACGGCCCGCGTGGAGAGCGTCCTCTTCAACGGCGCGGCGAGCCGGGTGATCGTCCGCGAGGCGCTGAGCGGCCAGGAGATCGCCGTGGCGCTGCCGCAGACGGGCGAGTTCGCCGACCTCGCCCCGGGCGCCGCCGTCGAGCTGCGCCTCGAGCCGGACGCGGCCGTCTGCTTCCCGAGGGGGGGCGCCTGATGGGGAGGGGGAGCCGGCTGGCGCTGGCGCTCTTCCTCGCCCCGGCCGTCCTCTGGCTCCTGCTGCTCGTCGTCCTGCCGCACGTCGACATGCTGCTCCTCTCGCTGCGGCTCCGCGGCGACGAGACGCGCGCCTTCACGCTCGACAACTACGTCCGCTTCTTCGCCGAGCCGATCTACTGGCGGACGTTCGTCCGGACAGCGGTCTACTCGCTCGTCGCCACCGCCCTCACCCTCGCGGTCGCCTTCCCGGTGGCGTTCTACGTGGCCAAGGTGGCGCGCGGCCGCCGCAAAGGGGCGCTCTTCCTCCTCTGCCTCGTCCCCTTCTGGGTGAGCGAGCTGGTCCGGACCTACGGCTGGATGATCCTCCTGCGCGAGACGGGCGTCGTGAGCCGGCTCCTCGTCTGGTCCGGCCTCGCCGCCGGCCCGGTGGAGCTGCTCTACAACGACGCCGCGATCATGGTCGGCCTGGTCTACACGTCGACGCTCTTCATGGTGGTCCCGATCGTGACCGTGCTCGACACGCTCGACGACAGCCTGATCGAGGCGGCGTACGACCTCGGCGGGCGAGCGCCTGCCATCCTGCGCGAGATCGTCGTGCCGCACGCGATGCCCGGGATCGCCGCCGGGTGCATCGTGGCCTTCATGCTGACGCTCGGCAACTACCTCGCGCCGACCCTCCTCGGCGGCAAGAACAGCCTCTGGTTCACGCAGCAGGTCTACGACCAGTTCATCGTCCGTTTCAACTGGGAGCAGGGGGCCGCGTTCGGCTTCCTCCTCCTCGCGCTCTCCTCGGCCATCGTCTGGCTCGGTCTCAGGCTGACCGGCCAGACGCTCGCCGGGTCGGTCGGCCGGTGATCCCCGGCATCCCCACCCCGCGCGCCGTACGGGTCCTCCACGGCGCCTACGTGGCGGCCTTCTTCGTCTACCTCTTCGCGCCGCTCGCGGTCGTCGCGGCGCTCGCCTTCAACGACAGCCTCTTCCCCGCCCTGCCGTGGGAGGGGTTCACGCTCGACTGGTTCCTCGCCTCCGGCCCCCGGCGCGTCGGGCTCCTCCACGACCGCGAGCTCCTGCGCGGCATGGCGACGTCCGTGCAGGTGGCGCTCTGCGTGTCGCTCTCGTCGGTCGCCGTCGGCACGACCAACGCGTTCCTCTTCGAGCAGGAGGCCTTTCCGTTCAAGGGCGCGCTCTACACGCTCGCGCTCACGCCGCTCGTCATCCCCGGGGTGATCCTCGGCATCTCGATCCTCGTCTTCTCGAGCACCATCGCCAACGCCCTCGAGGCGGCGGCCGGCATCGAGGTCGAGTCGCTCCGGCCGAGCCTCGTCCTCGTCGTCCTCGGCCAGTTCTCGTTCATCACGACGCTGACGACGCTGGTCCTCACCGCGCGCCTGCGGAAGTTCGACCGCGGCCTCGAGGAGGCGGCCCGCACGCTCGGCGCGACGCGGCCGGCCGCCATCGTCACGATCACGCTCCGCTTCCTCCGCCCCGCGGCCGTGGCGGCGGGGGCCCTCGCGTTCCTCATGTCGTTCGAGAACTTCAACACGACGCTCTTCCTGGTCGGCTCCGACGCCACGCTGCCGATCACCATGTTCGTGAGCCTCAGGGACGGCTCGACCCCGGTGATCAACGCGGTCAGCGTCGTCCTGATGGTGGCGTCGGCAACGACCGGGCTCGCGGGGCTCGCCGCCGGCTCCCGCCGCCGGTGACGTTTTTTCGACCTTGACGGCCGTTTCAGGCGACGGATAGACTCGAAATGCCGTTACGCGGGGAGGAGGATCCTTTCATGGACGGGAGCGCGCGGCTCGAGGCGCTGGAGGCCCGAATCGAGAAGGTCGAGGCGAACCATCAGCAGCTCTACGAGGTCATGACCTCGGTGGAGAAGGCCCTCCGGAACCTCATCGCCGACCGGAAGGCGAAGGCGGAGTTCGACAAGAACATCAGCAACATCCTCAAGATGATCGGCGTGGTCCTCGCCAAGATGCAGACCGACCTCACCGGCCTCATGGAAGCGCGCGAGAAGGAGCGCGCCCAGGACGAGCGCCGGCAGCGGGCCGAGCGGCTGGAGCCTCGCGGCAAGACCACCCTGCACTAGCCACCGCGCGCCTCTCGGGGCGTCCGCCGACAGGCTCGGGCCCAGGCCCCCCGAGCGGGCCCGAAGCCCCGCAAGGCGTGTCATCCGCGCTACGATTGCGCCGTGGCGCCTCCGGCACGCACGATCATCACCTTCACGACCGACTTCGGTCTCGTGGACGGCTGGGTGGCGGCCATGAAAGGGGTCGTCCTCTCGCTCGCACCCGACGCCCAGCTCGTCGACGTGACACACGCCGTGCCGCCGCAGGACGTGCGGGCCGGCGCCTTCGTCCTCGGCACCACCTGGTCCGCCTTCCCCGCCGGCACGATCCACGTGGCGGTCGTCGACCCTGGCGTCGGCACCGGGCGACGGGGGCTGGCGCTCGAGATGCAGGGACACCGGTTCGTCGGGCCCGACAACGGCCTCTTCACCTTCCCGCTCCGGATGGCCGAGGCCGCGGGCGCGCCGGTGCGGGCCGTCTCGCTCGATCGCCCCGAGTTCCACGCCGCCGAGGTCAGCGCCACGTTCCACGGCCGCGACGTGTTCGCGCCGGTGGCCGGTCACCTGGCCGCCGGGCGGGCGCTCGGCGAGCTGGGCTCGGCGATCGACCCCCGGTCGCTCGTGCGTCTCGGCGTCCAGGCGGCCGGGGCGCGAGGCGAGGTGCTGCACGTGGACCGCTTCGGCAACCTCATCACGAGCCTCGCCCCGCCTCGGACGCCGGCGCGCGTGCGGCTGCCGGGGGCCGGCCCCGCGGCGGCGGCGCTCCGCCTGGTGCGCACCTTCGCCGACGTCCCGCCGGGCGAGGCCGCGGCCCTCGTCGGCAGCTCCGGGCTCGTCGAGATCGTCGTGAACCAGGGGCACGCGGCCCAGCGCTTCGCCGCCCGCCGCGGCGATCCCGTTGAGCTGGTGCCGGAGGCGCCGGCGTGAGCCCTCGCGCCCTCGCGGTCCTCGTTGCCGAGGTCGCCGTGACGCTGGTGCTCGCGGCCGCGGCGACGCTCCTGCTCCTCGTGCCGGGGACGGTGCCGCTCGTGGACCGGACGCTCGTGCCGCTCTGGGCGACGCTCGTCCTGCGGCTCGCCGGCGTGCGATTCACCGCGACGCGTGCGGCCGAGCTGCCCGCCGGTCCGGTGGTCTTCGCCGCCAACCACCGCAGCCACTTCGACATCCCGGTCCTCTGGCTCGCCCTCGGCCGGCCCTTTCGCTTCGTCGCCAAGCGGGAGCTTGCGCGCATCCCGTTCTTCGGATGGGCGCTGCGCCTGCTCGGCCACGTGATCGTCGACCGGGGCGACAGCGCGGCGGCGCAGGCCACGATGGCGCGCGCGGTCGACCGGGTGCGCGGCGGCGTCTCGGTGCTCGTCTTCCCGGAGGGGACCCGGGGCGAGCCCTCGCGGTTCGCGCACGAGCCGGTCGCCCCCTTCAAGAAGGGGGGCATCATCCTCGCCATCCAGGCGGGCGTGCCGATCGTACCGGTGGCGATCGCCGGCACGGAGCGGATCCTGCCGAAGCACGCCATCGCCATCCGGCCGGGCGAGGTGCGGGTCGCGATCGGGAAGCCCATCCCCACGACCGGCCTCACCGAGGCGGACCGCACCCGGCTCACCGAGGAGGTGCGCGCCGCCATCGCCGCCGCCCTCGATCCGGCGTCGGCGGGGGTCGGCGGATGAGCCGACGCGGCTCCCGGGCCGAGCTGCCGGTCGAGGTCGAGATCCTCAAGGAGAAGGCCAGCGCGCTCGGTCGGGTGGGCGAGCGTCTCGACGGGTCGCTGGCGCGACTGGCCGACCTGGCGGCCCGGATCGCCGAGGCCGGCCCGGACGCCAGGGCCGCGCTCGTCGACGAGTACCGCGCGGAGCGGGCGCGGGCGCGCGAGTTGCGGTACTACCTCGTGGTCCAGCGCGAGGCGCTCGGCCTGCGGCGCCACGCGGACGTGGACCGCGCGTACCCGTTGCCGCCCGACATCCCCGAGTGACCGAGGGCCCGTCATGAGCACCAAGGTGTTGCTGGTCGACGACGTGAAGTTCTTCCTGGAGCTGGAGCGGTCGTTCCTCGACCGGGAGGGGTTCGAGGTCCTCGTGGCGGACAGCGGGCCGGCCGCGCTCGTGACGGCGCGCCAGGAGCGCCCCGACCTCGTGCTCCTCGACCTCAACATGCCGGTGATGAGCGGCGACGAGGTCTGCCGCGCCCTCAAGCGCGACCCGCAGACCGGGCGGATCCCGGTGATCATGGTCACGTCGGGGCAGAAGGAGGAGGACCTCGAGCGCTGCCGCGCCGCCGGCTGCGACGGCTTCCTGCGCAAGCCGCTCAACCAGATCGAGCTGCTCGAGACGATCGGGCGGTTCCTCAAGGCCCAGGCCCGCGTGGCCCCACGGATCCCGGTTCGCGTTCCGGTGACGCTGGTCGTCCTCGGCAAGGACCGCGCGCCGGCCGGCGCCCCCGTCGAGGCGACCACGGTCGACGCGAGCACCGGGGGGCTCTACGTGGAGCTGCTCGAGCCGCCGGCGCTCGGGACGCCGGTCTCGGTGACCTTCACGTTGCCGGAGTTCACCGCGCCGGTCCGCGCGCAGGCGGTGGTCGTGTGGGTGAACCGGCCCTTCGACAAGCTGAAGGGGACCGTCCCGGCAGGGATGGGGCTCAGGTTCGTGGATCTGCCCCCCAGCGTCAAAGGGGTGCTCGAGCTGTTCGTGAGCCGCAGCCTCGCGGCCCGCAGGGGGAAGTCCTGAATGCGCATCCTGGTGAGCAACGACGACGGCATCAACTCCAAGGGCATCCGGCTCCTCGCCGCCGAGCTGCGAAAGCTCGGCGAGGTGACCGTCGTGGCCCCCGACGCCGAGCGGAGCGCGGTCGGGCACGCCATCACGCTCTCCGATCCGCTCCGCGTGAAGGAGGTCCGGGAAGACGGGGAGCTCTTCGGGTACGCCGTCAACGGCACCCCGGCCGACTGCGTGAAGATTGCCATCAACGCGCTCCTGCCCGAGCCGCCCGAGCTGGTGGTCTCCGGCGTGAACCTCGGCGCGAACGTGGCGACCGACATCATCTACTCGGGGACCGTGTCGGCCGCCACCGAGGGGACCATCATGGGCGTGCCGTCCATCGCGGTCTCCCTCAACACCTTCGTGAACCCGGACTTCCAGCCGGCCGCCCGCTTCGCCCGCCTCCTCGCCCAGGAGGTCCACACGCGCGGCCTGCCGCAGGGAACGCTCCTCAACGTCAACGTCCCGAACCTCCCGTGGGATCAGATCGTCGGCGTGGTGGTCGTGCGCCAGGGACGGAGCCGGTTCGTCGAGACCTTCCACAAGCGGATCGACCCCCGGAACAACACCTACTACTGGCAGGCCGGCGAGATGGTCGTCATCGAGGAGGGCGAGGACGTCGACGTCGCCGCGCTCCGCGCGGGCAACATCACCGTCACGCCGATCCACTACGACCTCACCAACTACGCCGAGCTCGAGAACCTCAAGCGGTGGAACCTCGGGGCCCTCGTCCACGGCGACGAGAAGGTCAAAAAATTGCGCACGCGGTAGCTTTTTCTCTTGCGTCCGCGCGAGACCTCGTGATAATTCGACGGACAGGGTAACGTTCGTGTCCCTCAACGCTCGATGTCGTAACCACACCGAGCATCGGACACGGAAGGGACTCCAGAGCTGCTCGCACCCCGCAGCGTCGCCAGGTGAATGCGAAGGCGACCCGGGACAGCGCAACCCGAGGAGAGGCCTCGAGGCGAGCGGCGCCCAGGGTGACGTGGAGCGACGGGCACCCAGGGTTCGGTAGGCCTCTCGTGATGCAGATGTCGTCGGAGTTGTGGCCGAAAGGAGGTGATCGACATGCCGGCGAAGAAGTCCTCGGCCAAGAAGTCGACCGCGAAGAAGTCGACGGCCAAGAAGAGCACGAAGAAGAAGTAATGCTCCTGGGGGCGGGGACCCCCGAATCGTCGGCTCCCCCGGCACAGGCCGGCAGACGGGAGCCGCACCGGTCCCCGCCCCGACTTTCCCCCCGGACCCGACTCACTCCTGCGATGCTGCCGGACGCCACACCCAGAGGGCCCGAGAGGCCCGAGCCCGACATGGTTCGCGTGCGTGTCCCTGCCTCGTCCGCCAACCTCGGCCCCGGGTTCGACGCCATCGGCCTCGCCCTCGGCCTGTTCAACACCATCGTCGCCGAGCGGGCGCCCGTCTGGGAGATCGACGGGGAGCGGGACGAGGCCCGTCTCGCGGCGCATCCGGCCTACCGGGGCGCCCGGCGCGCCCTCGAGTGGCTCGAGGCGCGCGGCCTTCGCCCGCGCGGCGGGGGGCCGGCCCTTGCCATCCGCCAGCGCAACGAGATCCCGGCCGCTCGGGGCGGCCTCGGCAACAGCGCCACGGCCGTCGTCGGCGGCCTCGTCGCCGCCGGCTGCCTCGCCGGCCACCCCCTCTCCGACGCGGAGCTGCTCGACCTCGCGACCGAGGTCGAGGGCCACCCGGACAACGCCGCGGCCGCGGTCCTCGGCGGCTTCGTCGTGGCGGTGCGGACCGAGCGGGGGGTCGTCGCGCGGCGGCTGCCGCTCGTGAACCCGCCCCGTGTCGTCCTCGGCATCCCGGCCACGCAGGTCGACACGACGTGGGCGCGAGCCCGCCTGCCGGCGTCCGTCCCCTTCGCGGATGCCGCGTTCACGGTGAGCCGGGCCGTCCTGCTCGTGGCGGCCCTCGCCTCCGGCGATCACGCCTGTCTCGCGGCCGCCATGGAGGACCGCCTGCACACCCCCTACCGCTCGTCCCTGGTCCCCGGCCTCGACGCGGCCCTCGCCGCGGCGCGCGAGGCCGGCGCGCTCGGCGCGGCGATCTCCGGCTCCGGCCCCACGGTCATCGCCTTCGTCCCGCCAGGCTCCCCGGACCTCGAACGATCGATCGGCGGCGCGATGGCCGGTGCCTTCGGCCGCCATGGGCTCCCCTGCGAGGTCCGGGTCGTCGACATCGAGCCCACGGGCGCGACCGTCATCTGACCGCTCCCCTCCGCGGGCGGCTCACGCGGCCCGTGGCGCCCGCGGTGCGGCACGGCCCGCCGCGCGCTTGACTCGGCGCGCGGGGCCTGATAGACGCCGGGCCATGCGGCAGCGCGGCGAGGCCGTCCACCTCCTCGGCGATCTCATCACGTTCACCATCAAGCGGGCCGACGTGCGGACCGCCAACCTCGCGATCGACCGCCTCGGCGATCGCCTGGAGGCGATCGCGCGGGATGACCTCCCACGGGCGTCCGGCTCGGCGGAGGTCTTCGCCGACGAGGTGGCCTACCACGCCGCGCACCTCGCGCGGGCCTGCCTCGAGGTGCGGGACGAGGAGAACCTCGAGGCGGTCGTGCGGATGGTGGAGCGGATCGCCGTGGCGCTCCTCGAGACCGGTCACGGGTCGGCGGCCGCACCGCTGGTGAGCCATCTCGTCTCGCTGGGTCGCGAGCTGGTCCGCCGGGCGGAGGGCGGCAGCCTCCTGGCGGTCGCCGCCGCGCTGGAGCGAGCGGGGCGCACGCTCGGCGACGACCCGGCCGCCCAACTGCTCGACCCGGTGGCCTCGGGGCTCGGCGTCCTCGGCGTGCTGGCCGCGGACCAGCGCTTCGAGGCCGATTCGCTCGACCCGACGGGCGGCACGGCGGCCGACCCGGTGCGCGCGGTCCTCGAGGCGCTCGAGCGGCTCGCGCGCCTCGCGGTCGCACGCGGCCTCGAGGCCGGGGCCGCCGCCGCGCTCGCCGCCGTCTCGGCCGTGGGGCGCGCGATCGCCGGGAGCGCCGCGTCCGGCTCGGCGGGTCAGGCTGCCGCCGTCCTGCGGGGCGTGGCCGAAACCGCGGCCCTCGCGGGGCGTGCCGCGCCGGTGGCGGCGGCGCTCCCGGCGCTTGCCGACCTGGCCGAGGCGGGCCGGCGGCTCGACCGACCGGACGTCGTCGAGGCGGCGCTGCGGGCGCTCGCCGCGCTGGGCGAGACGCTCGAGACCCACGCGGTGACCCTCGGCGATGGGACGGACGGCGCCGCCGCGTGCGCGCGCCGCCTGCGGGAGGCGGGCGACGGCTACGAGTACCTGGTCGCGCGCGCGCTGCGCGCGGCCGGGGAGGGGACCTTCCGTCGCCGGTTCCAGGGCGGCACGGCGCCGGCGGGGCCGCACGGCCGGTAGCGCTACACTGACCGGGCGCACCCGGAGGGAGACTCATGACGACCGCGCCCGCCGACTGCATCTTCTGCAAGATCGTCCGGAAGGAGATCCCCGCGACGGTGGTCCACGAGGACTCGCGGCTCCTCGCCTTCGAGGACATCCGCCCCCAGGCCCCGGTCCACCTCCTCGTCATCCCGAAGCGCCACGTGACGAGCCTCGACGACCTCACCGACGCCGACGCCGACCTGGTCGGCGCCATCGCCCTCCTCGGGGCCCGCCTCGCGCGCGAGCGCGGCGTGGCCGAGTCGGGCTACCGGTTCCTCACCAACGTGAATCGCGACGGGGGCCAGGTGGTCTTCCACCTCCACTTCCACGTGATCGGGGGCCGGCGCCTCGGGCCGATGGCCTAGCACGCGGAGGCCGCGGTGCAGCCGCTGTACGTCTACGCGCCCGAGCTGGCCGACTTCGATTACGGGCCGTGCCATCCGCTCAAGATGCGCCGGCTGCGCCTCACGTACGACCTCACGGAGGCCATGGGGCTCCTCGGGCCGGGCGTGCGCCGCGTCGCGCCCCGTCCGGCCAGCCCGTCGCAGCTCGAGGCGGCGCACGACCCGCGCTACCTGGAGGTGCTGGCCGAGAGCGAGTCGGGGCTCCTGCCGGCCGCGGGCCCGGCGCACGGGCTCGGCCACGGCGACAACCCGGTCTTCCCCGGCCTCTTCACCGTCGCGCGCCTGACCGCCGGCGCCTCCATCGAGGCCGCCGATCGCCTTGGCGCCGGCGAGGCGCGGGTGGCCATGTCGATCGCCGGGGGGCTCCACCACGCCATGTACGACCGCGCGTCCGGCTTCTGCTACGTGAACGACCCGGTGCTGGCCATCCGGCGGCTCCTCGACCACGGCATGACGCGCGTGGCGTACGTCGACATCGACGTGCACCACGGCGACGGCGTGGAGGCCGCCTTCTGGCGGGACGATCGGGTCCTCACCATCTCCCTGCACCAGGACGGGCGCACGCTCTTCCCCGGCACCGGCGCCGTCACGGACATCGGCGAGGGGCGCGGCCGCGGTTACGCCGTGAACGTGCCGCTCTTGCCGGGGGCCGACGACGCCGTGGTGGTCCGCGCCTTCGACGCGGTCGTCCCCCGCTTCCTGGAGGCGTTCCGCCCCGAGGCGGTGGTGGCCCAGCTCGGGGTCGACTCGTTCGTGGCGGACCCGCTCGCCATGCTCGACGTGACGACGAACGGCTTCGAGGCGATGGTGCGTCGCATCACCGAACTCTCGCCCCGGCTCCTCGCGCTCGGCGGCGGGGGCTATCAGCTCGCCAACGTGGCACGCGGCTGGACGCTCGCGTGGGGGATCGTCTCCGGGCAGCCGGTCGCCGACACGATCCCGGACGCGCTGCGCGAGCCGCTGCGGCGCGAAGGTCACCGGAGCGACCGGCTGCGGGACCCGGAGCCGCCGGCCGGCGGCTTCCGCCGCTCGGCGCCTCCGTGGCTGCCGGACGCCGCGCAGGTGGGCGAGGCGGCGAACGCGGTCTGCCGGTACCTCGTCGACGAGGTCCTCCCGCTGGTCCGCCGGTGACGGGGCGCCCCGTGTCGCGCGTTCTGCAGTGTGGTGACACGCCCCGACACCCGGGCCGCCAGGCAGGGCCCGGAGCGGCGCGGCTCCCGACCGGGGGTCCGACCCCGACCGGTTCCGAAGTGTGCGCCGCGGAACCGATTCGTCATCTCGCGGCGGCGATCGCGGCCGGTACCGCGCGGGGCACGTCGCTTGCACTGCTGTGGGGCATGCCCCGGGTCGTCCTTCCGAGCACGTCCGCACGGGTCGCCGTGGCGCTCCTTGCCGCCGCGGTCGCGGGCGCGTTGCTCGGGGCGGGGATCGGGCACCTCGTCGGCCGCGTCCTGCCGGCGCCGCTCGTCACCGGCGCCTGCGTCTCCGCCTCGGTCGCGCTCTTCGTCGTCGCCGCGCACGCGTGGCTCGGCGGACCGCGCGTCGACCGCGAGCTCGCCCGGGCGGTCCTCTGGGGGACGCTGCTGGTCGCCCTCGCGGGGCAGGTGCCGCGGGTGCACCTCGACTACGTCGAGTTCCGGCGCACGGCGGCCGCGGCGCTCGTCGCGGGCCCCGGCGCCCCGCGCGACCCCGACCTCTACGTGGACCTCGTGCTCCTCGCCGAGACCGGACAGCCGGGCTTCCGCGGCTACCTCCTCGCCAGCCTGGGGGTCGAGCGTGCGGCCCACTCGCTCGGGCGGCTGCGGCTCCGGGTCCTCGGCCATCTCCTCGGCATCGGCGTCGGCGCCGCCATGGCGGCGCACCTGACGCTCGCCGCCGTGCGCGCCCGGCGCTGCGCGCGGTGCGGCCGCCGGGCCGACCGTTGCGCCTGCGGGAGCCCGGGATGCGGCTGATCGCCGACCGGCTGCGGGTTGGGCTCGCCCTCGGGGGGGGCGCGGCGCGCGGGCTCGCGCACCTCGGCGTCCTCAAGGTCCTCGAGGAGGAGAGGATCGCCATCGGCGCCATCGCCGGCACGAGCATGGGCGCCCTCGTCGGCGGCATGTACGCGCTCGAGCCGGACGCCAGGATCGTGCGCGAGAAGATCCTGGCGGTGCTCTTCAGCAAGGACTTCCTCCGCGTGAAGGTCGAGTACATGAAGGCGCTCCGCGAGGTGAAGGAGTCCTCGATCTTCCGCACCTTCGCGAACTACGTGCGGCGTACCATCTTCCACAACGTGGTCCTCAACCGGCAGTCCTTCCTGACGGCCGACCGCTACGCCCGCTACCTCTCCGCCTTCGTCGGCGACCGCCTCATCGAGGAGACGCTCATCCCGTACGCCGCCGTCGCCACCGACATCCGCTCGGGCGACGAGGTCGTCATCACGCGCGGCCCCATGAAGACCGCCATCGGCGCCTCGTGCGCGATCCCCGGGATCCTGCCGCCGGTGGCCGTGGACGGCCTCCTCCTGATCGACGGCGGGTGGGTCGACCAGGTGCCGGTCGGGCCGGTCTCGGCCCTCGGCGCCGACCTCGTCATCGCCGTCGAGATCGGCGTCGACAACGAGGACACCGACGGCCTGCTGCGCAACGGCCTCGAGATGGTGATCCGGGCCAACGCGATCACGCGGGCCGCCCTCTGCCGGCTCCAGCTCTCGCGGGCCGACCTCGTGATCCGGCCGGCCACCGAGTCGATCGTGTGGGCGGACTTCAAGCGGGCGGAGGAGGCGATCGCCCTCGGCGAGGCGGCCGCCCGCGCCGCCATGCCGGCGATCCGCGCCGCGCTCGCACGGCGGCTGGTGGGCGGCCCGACGCCGTCGGGCGGCCACGGGCCGGCGCCGGGCGCCAGCGGGCTGCCGCTGGCCGCGCGCTAGCCGGCGTTGCGTCTGCTGCTCGTGGCCGCCGTGACCCTGCCGGCGGCCGTCCTCAGGCTCTGGGACCTCACCGTCCGGCCGTTCCACCACGACGAGGGGGTGAACGGCTGGTTCTTCGTCCGCCTCTGGGCGCAGGGCGACTACCGCTACGACCCGGGCAACTACCACGGGCCGACCCTCTACTTCCTCTCGCTCCCCTTCGCCTGGGCGGCAGGCGGCCCCTCGGACGCGATCCTGCGCGGGGTCGCGGTGGCGGCGAGCCTCGCCACGGTCGCCCTTGCCGCGGCGCTCGCGCCGCGGCTCGGCCGCTCGGGCGCCGGCGCCGCCGCGCTCCTGCTCGCCGTGTCGCCGGCCGCCGTGTACTTCGGGCGCGACTACATCCACGAGAGCCTGTTCGCCCTCTGCACGCTGGCGCTCGTCGTCGCGGGCGAGCGGGCGGCAGCGACCGGGTCCCGGGCGGCGTACGTCGTCGGCGGCGCGGCGGCGGGCGTCTTCGTGGCGACCAAGGAGACCGCCTTCCCGCACCTCGCGATCCTCGGCGCGGCCCTCCTGGCCGCCGACCCGCGGACGCCCCTGGTCCTCCTCGGGAAGTGGCGGCGTCCGGCGCTCGCCCTGGCCGTTGCCCTTGCCGTGGCGGCCGGCTTCTACACGAACGGCTTCACCGCCCCCTCGGCCATCCTCGACCCGATCCGGGCGCTCCCGGGCTGGGTCTCGCGGGGCACCGGCGGGGTCGAGCACGCGAAGC
>DASVDK010000333.1:0-13082 GCA_036381125.1 Thermodesulfobacteriota bacterium
CTCGAGCGGCCGGAACGTGACCACCTGGCACCGGGACGCAACCGTCGGCAGGAGGTGGTGGCGTCCGGGCGCGAGCAGCACCAGATGGCTCTCCGCGGGCGGCTCCTCGAGCGTCTTGAGGAGCGCGTTGCCCGCCACGGGGCCGAGTCGCTCGGCCCGCTCGAGCACGGCCACCTTCCGGCGCCCCTCGAAGGGCCGGAACGAGAGATCACGCGCCAGGCCGCGGATCTGGGCGACCAGGTAGATGCCGCCGCCGCTCTGCCCCTCGGGGGCGAGCGTCTGCACGTCGGGGTGCTGCCCGGCGGCGATCTTGCGGCAGGCCCGGCAGGCGCCGCAGCCGCCCCGCGCCCGCAGGTCCGACCCGTCGCCGCCGCCGAAGAGCGACGGCCCCTCCGCCTCGGCGGCCGCCTCGCAGTTGAGCGCCTGCGCGAGGCTCAGCGCGGCCATCCGCCGCCCGACGCCTTCGGGGCCCTCGAAGAGGTACGCGTGCGCGACGCGCCCGCCGCGCAGCGCGGCGGCCAGCACCGAGACCGCACGCGCCTGACCGAGGAGGGCATCGAAAGGCATACCGGAGCCCTTTAGGATAGGGCAACGCCCGCAGGGTGGCAATGCGGGCCGCCCGGCGGCGGCGCCCACGCGCCGCGCGCCGGGCCGACGTGCGGAGGACGGAGGGGGTCGTGGTGCGAAAGTTGCTGAACATGCGAGCGGTTTCCGGTTGGAGTCGGGTCGATGCCGCACGGAACGTTCCGGCACCTGGTGCTGGGCCTGCTGGTCCTGGTGGCGCTGCTCCTGGTCGTCGTCGAGCTCGCGCTCCTGGGCGGCGGGCCGCCGCGGCGCCTCCTCCGGGAACCGGTTGTGCCGGGTTTCTCCGGCGCGCGCTGACCCACGCGGCCGCCGCCGCCGTGATCGCCGCGCTCGCGGCCGGGTGCGCATCGGCGCCGGCCCGTCCGGGCGCCGCCACGCGGGCCGAGGAGGGGATCGCGTCCTGGTACGGCGCTGCCCACCACGGCCGCCGCACCGCGAGCGGCGAGATCTTCGACATGAACGCCATGACGGCCGCCCATCGGACCTATCCCTTCGGGACTCGGGTGCGCGTCACCGATCTCGCCACCGGCCGGACGGTCGTCGTCCGCATCAACGACCGGGGTCCCTTCGTCCGCGGCCGAGTGATCGACCTCTCCCGCGCCGCCGCGGCGCGGTTGGGCATTGTCCAGGCGGGCACTGCACGCGTACGCGTCGAGAGAATGGACTGACGCGCAAGCCCTTGTTATCATGGGGGCCCATGAGCATCGTGGCCCGGCTCGAGGCCCCCAGGCCGCAAAAGATCCTCATCGTCGACGACCATCCCTTCAACCTCGAGTTGCTCGAGCAGTACCTGAGGCCCGAAGGCTACGTCCTCGTCCGCGCCCGCGACGGCGTCGAGGCGATCGAGAAGTTCGTGGCCGAGGAGCCCGATCTCATCGTCATGGACGTGATGATGCCGCGGCTCAACGGGTACCAGGTGACCGAGCAGCTCAAGGCGCTCGAGGAGGCGTCCTGGGTCCCCATCGTCCTCGTGACGGCCATGTCGGATCCGGAGGACCGCATCCGCGCGACCGACGCCGGCGCCGACGGCTTCCTCTCGAAGCCGTACCACCAGGGGGAGCTCCTCTCGAAGGTCCGCTCGCTCCTGAAGCTCAAGGCGCGCTTCGACGCGAAGGACACCCAGGAGAGCGTCATCTTCTCCCTCGCCGCCGCCGTCGAGGCCAAGCACGTGTACACGCGCGGCCACTCGGAGCGGGTCGCGCACTACGCGGTGCGGCTCGCCCGCGCGCTCGACTTCGGCCAGGCCGACCGGCTCAACCTCCGCTACGCCGGGCTGCTGCACGACATCGGCAAGATCGGCATGGCCGACGCCATCCTCGACAAGCCGGGCCCCCTGACCGACGTGGAGTACGCCATCGTCCGGTCGCACTCGGTGATCGGCGCGCGCATCTGCACGCCGCTGCGCGCGGCGGCTGCCATCACCCCCATGATCCGCCACCACCACGAGCGCTTCGACGGCTGCGGCCACCCGGACAACCTCGCGGGCCGCGACATCCCGGTGGGGGCGCGCATCATCGCCATCTGCGACAGCTGGGACGCCATGACCAGCACGCGAGCCTACCGCAAGGCGATGCCGCGCGAGGACGCGGCCGCGGTCATGCGCCGGGAGCGGTCGAGCGGTCAGTGGGACGAGGAGCTCCTGGCCGTGTTCCTCGAGCTGGTGGATCGGGGGGACATCTAGCGTTCACCGGGGGACCTCCCCGGTGCGTGATCGCTCCGGCCGGGTTCTCGCGGCCGCGCGCCGGAAGACCCCTCGCCTTGACACATCTCCCGTAACCCCGGTAAGATCGCCAGGTTTCGCCGCACGCGGCCCCGGCCGCAAGCCGCCGCCGGCGCCAGCCCGGGAGCCGACCGGGCGCTGCCGGACCGAACGAGCCTCGAGGACCCATGTTCGATTCGTTGACCGAGAAGCTGTCCGCCGCCTTCAAGCGGCTCCGCAGCCACGGGGCGCTCACCCCGGAGGACGTGCAGGTCGCGTTGCGCGACGTCCGGATGGCGCTCCTCGAGGCGGACGTGAACTTCCGGGTGGTGAAGGACTTCATCGCCCGCGTCACCGAGAAGGCCACCGGCCGCGACGTACTCGAGAGCCTCACGCCGGCGCAGCAGGTCGTGAAGATCGTGCACGACGAGATGGCCGAGCTCCTCGGCGGCCAGGCGTCGGGGCTGGCGCTCGCCGGCAAGCCGCCGGTGCCGGTCATGCTCGTCGGGCTGCAGGGCTCGGGCAAGACGACGACGGCGGCGAAGCTCGCCAGGTTCCTTCGGGAGAAGCAGGGGCGCCGTCCCTACCTCGCGTCGGTGGACGTCTACCGGCCTGCCGCCATCGAGCAGCTCAAGACGCTCGCCCGGCAGGTCGAGACCCCCTGCTTCGACACCGACCCGTCGGCGAGCCCGGTCGACGCGGCCCGGCAGGCGCTCAGGGCGGCCGACGCGGCGGCCTGCGACACGCTCCTCCTCGACACGGCGGGACGCCTCCACATCGACGAGCGGCTCATGCAGGAGCTGCGCGACCTCAAGGCGGCCGTCCAACCGCGCGAGGTGCTCCTCGTGGTGGATGCCATGACGGGGCAGGACGCCGTCACGGTGGCGAAGGCCTTCAACGAGGGGCTCGGCTTCGACGGCGTCGTGATGACCAAGCTCGACGGCGACGCGCGCGGCGGCGCGGCGCTGTCCGTCCGGGCGGTCACGGGGCGGCCGCTCAAGCTCGTCGGCGTCGGCGAGAAGGTCGACGCGCTCGAGGTCTTCCACCCGGAGCGGATGGCGTCGCGGATCCTCGGGATGGGCGACGTCCTCACGCTCATCGAGAAGGCCCAGCAGGCGGTCGAGGTCGAGCAGGCGCGCGAGCTCGAGCGCAAGCTCCGCAAGAACCAGTTCACGCTGGAGGACTTCAGGGAGCAGCTCCAGCAGGTGAAGAAGATGGGCCCCATCGAGTCGCTCCTCGGCATGATCCCCGGCTTCGACAAACTCAAGGGGCAGGGGATCCGCGTGGACGAGCGGGAGCTCGTCCGGGTCGAGGCCATCATCAACTCGATGACGCCCCAGGAGCGGCGCAACCACGCCATCCTGAACGGCAGCCGGCGCAAGCGGATCGCGCGCGGCAGCGGTACGTCGGTCGAAGAGGTGAACCGGCTGGTCAAGCGGTACCTCGAGGCCCGGAAGATGATGATGCGGCTCAGCCGGGGCGGCATGAAGGCGCTCCGGCGCGGCGGCCGCCTCCCATTCGCGTAACGGCAAAGGAGTCTCCCGGATGGTCAAGATCAGGCTCGCGCGCTGGGGTGCGCGCAAGCGTCCCTACTACCGCGTCGTGGTCAGCGACAGCGCCAACCCGCGCGACGGCCGGTTCATCGAGCAGGTCGGCACCTACGACCCCGTGCAGTCGCCCTCGGCCTTCCGGGTCGACGAGGCGAAGGTGATCGAGTGGCTCAGGAAGGGCGCCCAGCCGACCGAGACCGTCGGCCGCTATCTGAAGAAGGCCGGCGTCCTCAAGAAGCTGGCCGGCGCGGCGTAGGCGCCGTCCGGCCGGTCGCGTCGCCGGCGGGCCGGGGGGGGCGCGGCGAGCCGCCGGCCGGCCGGTCCGAGCCCGGGCGGGTGCGGCTCGGCCGTCTCGTCGGGATCCACGGGTTGCGCGGCGAGCTGAAGCTGCGCCCCGACAACCCCGACAGCGACGCCGTCCGGCCCGGCGTCCCCCTCGTGCTCGAGGGGCGCGGGGCGGCGCGCGACGCGAGGGTCGTCAGCGTCCGGCGGCACAAGGGCGCGCTCCTCGTGCGGTTCGAGGGGGTGGCGAGCGTCAACGACGCCGAGCCGCTCGTGGGCTCCCGGGTGCTGATCGCGCGCGAGGACCTGCCGAGGCTCCCCGAGGGGGAGTTCTACTGGTTCGAGGTGATCGGCCTCGAGGGGGTCACCGAGGACGGCGAGCCGCTCGGGCGGGTGGCGGAGATCCTGAGCGGGCCGGAGCACGACGTGTACGTGCTGCGCGACGGCAGCCGCGAGCGCCTCGTGCCGGCGGTGGACGACGTGGTCGTCGCCATCGATCCGGCGGCGGGCCGGATCGTGATCCGGCCCATCGAGGGGCTCTGGGAGTCGTAGGGACGGGCGGGTCCGCTGCGGCGCGGCCGGGTTCTGCCCGGCCGGTGCGCGTGACGGCAGGGGGAGGTTGCGCCGCCGCGCGGCGCGACTCGCCGTCGTCGGGAGCCGAGCTGTCGGGAGGGGCGGACCGTCGATGACGCAGAGTGCGGAGCCCCCCTCTTGACTCGTATCGATGTCCTGACGCTCTTCCCCGAGATGTTCCGGGGGCCGCTCGACCACTCGATCGTCGGGCTGGCGCGGGAGCGCGGGCTCGTCGACCTGCGGGTCCACAACCTGCGCGACTGGGCGGCCGATCGGCACAAGGTGGCCGACGACACGCCCTACGGCGGCGGCGCGGGGATGGTCATGAAGGTCGAGCCTGTCGTGGCGGCGCTCGAGGCGCTCGGCGGCGAGGGGCCGGCCCGCTCGCTCCTCATGTCGCCCGCCGGCGCGCGGTTCGAGCAGGCGGACGCCCGACGGCTCGCGAGGGAGCCGCGGCTCGTCGTGATCTGCGGCCGGTACGAGGGGATCGACGCGCGCGTCCGGCGGTTCGTCGACGAGGAGATCTCGATCGGCGACTACGTCCTGACCGGCGGCGAGCTGCCGGCCATGGTGGTGATCGACGCGGTGGTTCGACTCCTGCCGGGCGCGCTCGGGGCGCCGGCCTCGGCGGTGGAGGAGAGCTTCGCCGGCGGGCTGCTCGAGTACCCGCAGTACACTCGCCCCCGGGAGTTCCGGGGGCTTTCGGTGCCCGAGGTGCTCCTCTCCGGGCACCACGCGGAGATCGCCCGGTGGCGGCGGCGCGAGGCGCTCAGGCTCACGGCCGAGCGGCGCCCCGACCTGCTCGCCCGGGCGGAGCTGAGCGACGAGGATCGCGCGTTCCTCGCGGCCCTGGCGGCCGAGCGGGAAGCCGGGGGCGCGCCCGAAGCTGACGAGGGAGACCAGAGGCCATGAACGTCATCGACCGTCTCGAGAAGGGGCGGATGCGGCAGGACATCCCGGAGTTCCGGGTGGGCGACACCGTCCGCGTCCACGTGAAGATCCGCGAGGGCGAGAAGGACCGCGTCCAGGTCTTCGAGGGCGTCGTGATCGCCCGGAAGAACGCCGGGGTCCGCTCCTCGTTCCGCGTGCGGAAGATCTCGTACGGCGTCGGGGTCGAGCGGACGTTCCTCCTGCACACCCCGTGGATCGAGAAGATCGAGCGGGTGCAGGAGGGCCGCGTCCGGCGCTCGAAGCTCTACTACCTGCGCGGCCTCGCCGGCAAGGCGGCGCGGATCAAGGAGAAGCGCGCCGCGGAAGAGACGGCGGCGGGCTAGGCGCCGCCGTCCGGGCAGGGCGCGTGCGCATCACCGAGTTCGCGCTGCGCGGTCTTCGCCGCTTCGAAGGGGGGCGCAAGCTCGCCTTCCAGGAGGGGTACAACCTCCTCTCCGGGCCCAACGAGAGCGGCAAGACCACCTGCCTGCTCGCCCTCCTCGCCACGCTCGAGCCCGAGTGGATCGAGGGGCGCGGCGGCTCGCTCGCCCCGGAAGGGGCGCCGCACGGCCAGGCCCGCACCGGCCTCATCTTCCTGCACGAGGATCGGACCTACCGCCTCGTTCGCGACCTCGACGACGGCGCCGCCTCCCTGGGCGTCCTCGACCCCGACTCCGGGAAGTATCAGGCGATCGGGCGTGACGCCGAGGCGGTCCGTCGCTGGCTCCACGAGTCGGCCGGGCTGCCCGGCCGACGCGCCTTCGAGACGCTCTTCTGCCTCGACCGGGCCGGCATGCCGTCGGCCGCCGACCGGCGAGGGCTGGCGGGCGGCTTCGCCGGCCGGGGCGCCGCCGCGAGCGGCGACGGCCTCGGGGCGGTGCGCGTCGCCGCCGCCCCCGCCGCGCCGCCGAGCGGCGCGGCCAAGGAGGCACGCATCGCCGAGCTCAAGGCCGAGCTCGCCCGCATCGAGGAGATGGGGCAGGTCGAGTTCCGGCTCGACGGCGTCAAGGCCAAGCTCTTCGAGATCGAGGCCGAGTTCGGCGACATCCGCAAGCTCGACCAGATGGCGGCCGAGCTGGATCGGGCGATCGCCGAGTTCGAGGCGCTCGGCGTCGACCCCGACCAGCTCGAGGCGCGGGCGCGCGGCTTCAAGGCGCTGGCCGATCGGCGCGAGGCCGACCTCGCGGCCGTCGAGGCCGAGCGCGAGGCGCTCGAGCTGGCGGCCAACGCCCCCGTCACGCCGGTCCAGAAGGACCCGCTCGTCCTCGCGGGGGGCGGCGTTGCCGTGGCCGGGCTGGTGGGCGGGGTTTTCCTGCAAGGCCTCGCGGTCCTCGCCCTCCTCGGCCTCGGCACGGCCGTCTACGGCGCCGTCCGGGACATCCAGGCCGCCGGCAGGCGCAAGGCCGCCTTCGACGCCCTGGCCGGCCTCGACGACCGGATCCAGGCGATCGAGAAGCGCTTCGAGATCGAGACCAAGGCGGTCCGCGCCGCGCAGGAGACGCTGGCCGTGGCGGGGCCGGGCGGCGTCCTCGAGCGGGTGGAGCAGTACCGCGCCCTCAAGGAGCGCCGCGCGGCGGTTGCCGAGCGCCGGGAGGCGGTCACGCAGCAGAAGAACGTGGCCGCGCTCGAGGCCGAGCGGGAGCGCCTGACCGCCGAGGTGGCCGCGCTCGAGGAGCAGCTGCGCGGCTTCGGCGCAACGGCCGCGTTCGACGCCGGGGAGCTCAAGCGGGAGCTGGACGTGCTCGAGGGCCGCGCGGCGCCGGCGCCGGCCGCCCTGGACGACGCCGTCGGCCTCGGCATCGAGGGCGACCCCTTCGACGGGGGGCGGGGCGGCGGCGGGCCGTCGCCGCTCTCGGCGGCGCTCGATGCCTGGCTCGACGCGGCGGCGCGCATCCTGCCCAACTCCCGCGAGGGGATCGCCCGCGAGCTGCTGCTCCGGGTCCAGCCGATGGTCGGGCCGCTCACGGCCAATCTCTACCGGAGCCTCGCGTTCGACGGGGACGGACGACTCGTCGCGGTCGCCGCCGACGGGCGTGCGCGTCCGGTCGCCGACGCCTCTGCCGGGACCCAGGACGTCCTCTACTTCGCGCTGCGCCTCGCCGGTCACACGATGGTGGTCCGCGAGCGAGCCTTCCCGCTCCTGCTCGACGACCCGCTCGGCGCGCTCGACGACTCCCGGCTGCCGGTGGCCTGCCGGGCGCTCAAGGCGGCCGCGCGCAGCGGGCAGATCATCCACACGACCGTCCGCCGTCGCCCTCCCGCGCTCGCCGACGCCGTGCAGAGCCTCGCGTAGGCGAGGCGCGCTGGCCCGCGGCGGCGGCGACGCGGTATACCTCAATGCCGAGAAGAGACGGCGCGGCCGCCGTTGCCCGAGGAGCGCGCTGCGGCGCCGGCAGGCGCCGCCGAGGCGGCCGCGCCACCGGTAGTGGGGGGCGGGGCGGAGCCCCGCGGAGCGGAGGCCGGGTTCATCCCGGCCGGAGCGGACGGCGGCGCGGCCGCCGTTGATGGAACGGACGGAGGCCGCGAGCCGGTGGTGGAAAGCGGCTGGCTGCCGTGTGCGGGGCGGGTGCGGGGGCGTCTGGCCTTCGAGCGGGAGGCCTATGCCTCCGGCTGGTTGCGCGTCGCGGGGGTGGACGAGGCCGGCAGGGGGCCGCTCGCCGGCCCCGTCGTGGCGGCGGCCGTCGTGCTGCCGCCGGGCGCGCGCCTGCCCGGGGTGACCGACTCGAAGCAGCTCGACCCGGCCACGCGCGAGCGCCTCTTCGCCCGCGTCGAGGCGCGGGCGCTCGCGCTCGGCGTCGGCATCGTCGGCCCCGAGGAGATCGACCGGATCAACATCCTCAGGGCGTCGCTGCGGGCCATGTCGCTCGCGCTGGCCGCGCTCGCCTGCCCGCGGACGGGGGCTCCCCTCGAGCCGGACTACGTGCTCGTCGACGGCATCGTCCCGGTCCCCGGGGTGGCGCGCCAGCGGACCATCCCGCAGGGCGACGCGCGGTCGCTCAGCATCGGGGCCGCGTCGATCGTGGCCAAGGTCACGCGCGACCGGCTCATGGAGGCGCTCGACCGGGAGCACCCGGGCTACGGCTTCGCCCGGCACAAGGGCTACCCGACGCCCGAGCACCTCGACGCCATCCGCCGGAAGGGGGTCCTGCCGATTCATCGGCGCACGTTCCGCGGCGTCCGCGAGCACTGCCCGGAATGGACGGCCCGCCGGGCCGACGAGCCGGTGCAGCCGGCGCTCTGGGGGGGCGAGGATTGACGCAGGCGCGCCTGGCGAGGGGCCGGCGGGGCGAGGCGCTCGCGGCGGCCTACCTGGCGGCCGCGGGCTACCGCATCGTCGACCGGAACCCCCGCAGCGGCGGGGGCGAGATCGACCTCGTGGCCGAGGCGGGGGGCGTCGTGGTGTTCGTCGAGGTGCGTTGCCGCGCGTCGACGCGGTTCGGTGGGGCCGCGGGCTCGGTCACGCGCGAGAAGCAGGCGCGCCTGACGCGCGCGGCCGACGGGTATCTCGCGGCGCGAGGTTGGACCGAGCGGCCCGCCCGCTTCGACGTCGTGGCCGTGGAGGGTCCCCTCGGCGCCGAGCGGATCACGCTGATCGCCGACGCGTTCGAGGCGGTCCCGCTCGAGTCCGCGCCGAGGCGTTGGCGGTAGGGGAGAAGCGATGAGCGACGACCTGGTGATGGTGGAGTGCCCGACCTGCGGCCGCCCCGGGGCGCTGCCGGTGAACAACCCGGCCGCCCGGACGCCGACGCGCGCCGATCACACCCGCTTCGTCCTCCTGCCGCCGCGCTACACCGTCCAGCAGGGAAGCTGCGACGCCTGCCCGCAGATGATCACCCTCAAGGCCACGTGCCACGGGAAGTACTTCTGCCGCAAGTGCAGCGAGGCGCCCTGCGACTGCACGCGCACGACGCCCGAGCCCGAGGAGGGGGCGACGGACCGGCCGGCGCCGACGCGTCCGGGCCTCCGGGTGGTCAAGAAGTAGCCGGCCGGGCGGCGGGCCGCTTCCGCCCGCCGGCGCGCGCGCGCCGGGCGAAGGCCGCCGCCTTCATCCGGTTGCCGCAGACCGCCATGCTGCACCAGCGCCGGCGGCCGGTGCGCGACGTGTCCAGGAAGTAGAGGACGCAGGCCGGGTGGCCGCAGCGACGCACGCGCGCCCGCTCTCCCGCCTCGATCACCTCCGCGGCCGCCCGGGCGATCCCCACCAGAGCCGACTCCGGGCCCTCGCGCCGCGGGACCACCCGCCGTCGGAACCCGCGGCCGGACGGCACGAGCGCCTCGCGCCCCTCGCCGACCGCGAGCGCCCCGTTCACCACCTCGATCCACTCCGGCGCGAGGGCGCGCCCCTCCGCGCGCGCGCCGAAGATCGCGCGCAGCGCCTCCCGCAGCCCCCTGGCGGCGGCGAGGGCGCCTGCCGCGCCCCTCGGGTCGGCCTCGGCCATCGCCCGAAGCCGCCGCGCCTCCTGCCGCGTCGCGCCGCCGGCGGCGACGAGGAACGCGATCAGGTCCTCGTAGCGGCGCAGGGTGTCGCCTGCGCCGTCCGGGGAGACCACGGTGTTCGCGAAGTCGACGGCGAGGTGATTGCCGGACAGGTAGAAGCGCATGGCGCGGATGGTAGCGCGCGGCCGCTCGCGCGACGGACGCGGCGGCCGATCTAACCTGTATAGTCTATTTGACAGGTTAGTACCGGCGAGCTAGCGTGCTCCGCACGAGCCGGCCGGGTAGCCGGCCGCGAGCGGCCCGAGGGCCGCGCAGGGGGTGTTCACATGAGCGACAGCGGAGCGCAGCGCCCCGTGCTTCGGACCGGGCACGTGGGGCTCAACGTCACCAATCTCGAGCGGTCGACCGCGTTCTACAGGACGGTCTTCGGCTTCGAGGTCGTCGACCAGTCGACGGAAGCGGGCCGCCGGTTCGCGTTCCTGGGCGACGGGCGGACGGTGGTGCTGACCCTCTGGGAGCAGAGCGACGGTCGCTTCGACGCCGCGCGGCCCGGGCTGCACCACCTGTCGTTCCAGGCCCCGACGGTCGAGGAGGTGCGGGAAGCCGAGGCGCGGTTGCGGGCCCTCGGCGCCCGCTTCCGGTACGACGGCATCGTCGCGCACCGCGAGGGGGCGTCGTCCGGCGGCATCTTCTTCGAGGACCCCGACGGCACGCGTCTCGAGATCTACGCGCCGGCCGGCGTCGCCGCGGAGGCCCCCGTGGCGGGAAGCCCGACCTGCGGCTTCTTCTAGGGCGGATCGCGGTGGAGTAAGGCAGGGCCTGACCCCGCGGACCCCGGGGGCCGCGAGCGAGAGGAGTCCGATGCCTTCCGCCTACCACGCCGGACAGCTCGAGGTGCAGGCGCGCGCCGGGGTGCGCGCCCGGGCGCGGCAGCTCGCCGGGATCGTCCGGCCCGTCATCCCGCCGGTCGCGCAGGCGTTCCTGCGCGACCGGCGGGTCGTGTTCCTCGGAAGCGTCGAGCCGAACGGCCGGGTCTGGGCGTCGGCGCTGGCCGGCCCGCCAGGGTTCGCGCGCGCCGAGGACGAGCGCACGGTCCGGATCGACGCAAGCCCCGCGCCGGGCGACCCGCTCCTCGACGACGTGCGGGCAACCGGCCGGCTCGGCATGCTCGCGATCGAGTTCGCCGCCAGGCGCCGCATGCGGCTCGGCGGCCCGGCGCGCGTGGACGGCGAGGGAGGGCTCGTGCTCGAGACCGAGCGGGTCCTCGCGAACTGCCCGAAGTACATCCAGGCGCGCGACCTGGACGCCGAGGCGGCGGCACGCCGGGACTCGACCCCGAGCCCCCGGCGCGCCCCGGCCCTCTCCGACCGCCAGCGCGCCTGGATCGAAGGAGCCGACACCTTCTTCGTCGCCACGGCGCCGCCCGACGGCGGGGCCGACGTCTCGCACCGCGGCGGGCGGCCCGGCTTCGTACGGGTCGAGGGGCCGACCCGCGTGGTCTTCCCCGACTACCCGGGCAACAACATGTTCCTCACGCTCGGGAACATCACGGCGAATCCCCGGGCGGGGCTCCTGTTCCTCGACTTCGAGGCCGGGGGGACGCTGCAGGTGACGGGACGAGCCCGCGTGAACTGGGACCCGGCGGCGGCTGCGGCGTTCCCGGGGGCGCAGCGCCTGGTCGAGTTCGACGTCGAGGAGGCGCTGGAGAGCGCGCTCCCCCGGCCGCTGCGGTGGCGGTTCCTCGGGTACTCGCCGTTCGACCCCGATCCGCCGCACGTCGCCTCGACCGGCGAGTCGGCCGATGGGCCGTCCGGGTGAGCTCGAGATCGCCGACGCCGGCGGAAAATGGAAAGACCTGACCCCGCCGGCCCTAACCGAAGAACACCTCGGCGATCCGGAAGGTCTCCGGGTCGACGAGCTTGAGCTCGGCGGTCGCCTCGGAGAGCGGGACCGACACGATCCGGTTGCCGCGGAGGGCGGCCATCATGCCCCACTCGCCGCGCTGCACCATCTCGACCGCGTGGACCCCGTACCGGGTGGCGAGGATGCGGTCGTACGCGGTGGGGGTCCCTCCGCGCTGCACGTGGCCGAGGATGGTCACGCGCGTCTCGTAGCCGGTCCGCTTCTCGATCTCCTCGCCGACGTAGTTGCCGACCCCGCCGAGCCGTACGTGGCCGAAGGCGTCGGTCTCCTTCGAGGCGGTCGTCGCCTGCCCGGGCGCCTCCTTCGGCGTCGCCCCTTCGGCCACCACGACGATGGAGAAGTTCTTGCCTCGCGCGTGGCGCCGCGTGATCAGGGCGCAGACCTCGTCGAGGTCGAACGGCCGCTCGGGGATCAGGATGACGTCGGCGCCGCCGGCGATGCCCGAGTACGTCGCGATCCAGCCGGCGTGCCGCCCCATGACCTCGACGACCATGACCCGGTTGTGCGCCTCGGCCGTCGTGTGGAGGCGATCGATCGCCTCGGTGACGATCGCAACCGCGGTGTCGAAGCCGAAGGTCACGTCGGTCCCGCCGAGGTCGTTGTCGATCGTCTTGGGCACGCCGACCACCCGGTAGCCCTTCTCGTGAAGCCTGCGCGCCACCCCGAGCGTGTCCTCGCCGCCGATGGCGACGAGCGCGTCGAGCGAGAGCTCCTTCCAGTTCCGGTAGAGGGCCTCCTCGTGCTCCGGCCGCTTGAAGGGGTTCGTCCGCGAGGTCCCCAGGATCGTGCCGCCCCGGGGGAGGATGCCGCTCACCGCATCGAGGGTGAGCTTCTCGTGCTTCCGGTCGATCAGCCCCCGCCAGCCGCCCTTGAGGCCCATGACGTCGTAGCCGAGCTGCTCGGCGCGGCGCACGACGGCCCGGATGACCGCGTTCAACCCCGGGCAGTCCCCGCCACCCGTCAAGACCCCGATCTTCGTCATGCGTCTGCTCGCTCCGTGTGCAGGATTGCCCAACGGGCAGGCTAGCAACGGCATTCCGGGGGTGTCAATCGGGAGCGCTTTACATCGGGTCGCTCGGCGTGTTATAAACTATCGAAATTCA
>DASVDK010000334.1:0-5561 GCA_036381125.1 Thermodesulfobacteriota bacterium
CCGCCCCGGCGGGCTGATAGACGCAGAGCGTGCCGAGCCGCTCGCCGCCGATGGCCACCGGCAGCTCGAGCGCGAGGGCCGCCGGCGCCGGCCGCGGGAGCACGCCCCGGGCGACTGCCCCCGCCGCGACCGGCTCGACCTGCCGGGCCGCGAAGTCGAGCGGCGAGCCGCCCTCGAGGCGCAGCGCGACGCGGGCCACCCCCATCCGATCGGCCGCGCCGCCGAGGAGCTGGTCGAGGACCCCGTCGAGGCTGAGCGAGGAGAGCACCGCGTCGTCGATCAGGCGCGGCAGCGGCGCCGCGGCGTCGGGGGCCCCGGCCGGCGGCGGGGGCGTCCGGCCTGTCGGCGGCGTGGGCGCGGCCGGGGCGTCCGATGGTCGAGGGGCGGCCGTGCGGGCCGCCACGCGCGCGGCCGCGGCCACCGCGGCGAGCGCGGCGGCGAGGACGAGCGTCTGTCCGATCGCGGGCCCGGCGTCGGCGCCGGCCAGTCGGCCGGCGAGCCACGGGACGAGGGCCGTGGCGGCGACCAGGGCGCCGGGCAAGAGCCCCCCGCCGTACGCGCCGACGAAGGCCGCGACGACGAAGGTGAAGTAGAGCATCGGGCTCGCGGCGCCGCCGGTGAGCGCCGCCGCCCAGGCGATCAGGGCATCGACCGGCGGGACCACGGCGAGGAACCAGCGCGGGTCGAAGCGGCTCCAGGGGAACGTGAGGACGAAGACGCCGGTCGAGACCGCGAGCATCACCACCGCCACGATGCCGCGAGGGTGGCCGCTCGACAGGCCGCCGACGTGGAAGGCGAGCGCCACCGCGAACGCGCCGAGCACGATCGCCGTGCCGCAGAGCCGCCTGAGCGCCTCGTGCCGCGCATCGGCGGCCGCATCGGTCTCGAACGCCCCCGGGAGCCCCGCCGCAGGCCCATCCTTCCGCGGTGTCGCGAGCAAGAGCGCCTCGTGCCTCCACGGCCCGCACGCCCGGCGCGGACTGCCGGGGCGTCAGGGCCCGATTCCATGCGCTGCGTGACGCCGGGCGGTGGAGGCGCGATCCTATCCTCGGGCTGCCGAGAGAGCAAGCCATTCTTTCGCGGCGCGCGTGGCGCACGCGAGGCGCACGCGGCGACGGAGCCGGCAGGGCTGGCGGTCGAGAAGCAGAGGAGAGGTGGCGCGCCCGGCAGGACTCGAACCTGCTACCCGCGGCTTAGAAGGCCGCCGCTCTATCCAGATGAGCTACGGGCGCATGCGCCATTCCTAGCGGTTTCACGGCCTCTGCGTCAAGTCACGCCCCACTCATGTCTTGACATGGGTCTCGTGACATTATTAGCCTAACCATCGTGCCCCGGACCGCCAACGACAGCGACGTCCTCTGCGTCGAGGACGACCCGGACATCGCGCGCATTCTCCAGCTCATGATCGAGGCGACGCCCGGACGGCGCGCGCTCGTCGCTCGCGACGGCGCCTCCGCGCTGAAGCTGCTCGATCGCGGCGACGTCGGTCTCGCCCTCGTCGACCTGGGCCTTCCCGATCTCGACGGCGTCGACCTCGTACGCGAGATCCACCGCCGTGCGCCGCAGACGCGCATCGTCGTCATCACCGCCTACCACGAGCGCCGCGGGGAGGCGATCGCCGCGGGCGCCAGCGCCTTCCTCGGCAAGCCCTTCGACCCCGAGCAGATCGTCGCGCTCGTGGAGCGTCACGAGCGCAACGGCATGGACCACTAGCCGCCGCCTGCTCGATCCCGCCCGCCGGTCCGCCGTCCTCGACTGCCGAGCCGCCACGGGGCGGGCGGCCCGGCGCAGTTGCCTGGCTCGATCTCGCTGTGCTGGTGCGCTCGGCGTCCGAGCCGTCAAGCGGCGGCCGGCCCGGCGCAGGTAGCCGGCGCGATCACGCACGACGGACAGTTCTGCCCGGCTCGGGCCGCGGCCGCTTGACGGCCCCGTGACCCCTGCCTACGATGGCCGCGACCGGAAGCCGGGGCGCGCGCCGCGCGCCGCGCTGACGAGAGGAAGGCCCTGTGAGCATCGCCGTCCGACGCCGCTTCGCCGCACTGGCGGCGCGTCCCGACGCGGAGATCGATCTCGTCGAGGCGGCGCTCCTGGTCGCCGCCGAAGAGTACACGGACCTCGACGTCCGCCACTACCGTCGAGTCCTCGACCGGCTCTGCGACGGCGCCCGCATGCGCGTCGGCGAGGCGGCGATCGGCGCACGCGGCGGGCTCGGGCCCTGCGAGGTCGTCGGCGCCCTCAACCGGTACCTCTTCGAGGAGTGCGGCTTTCGCGGCAACCGCGAGGCCTACTACGACCCGCGCAACTCCTTCCTGAACGAGGTCCTCGACCGCCGTCTCGGCATCCCCATCAGCCTCTCGCTGGTCTATATCGAGGTGGGGCGCCGGGCGGGGCTTCCGCTGGTCGGCATCGGCTTCCCGGGACACTTCCTCGTCGGCTGCGACGCGCCCGAGGGTCGGCTCCTCATCGACCCCTTCGACGGCGGCAAGCTCCTCACCGAGTTCGACTGCATCGCCATCCTCACGCGCCTGCACGGCCGGCCGGTCCCGCTCGCCCGCCACTACCTCGCGCCGATCGGGCCGCGCGCCTTCCTCGTCCGGATGCTGGCCAACCTCAAGTCGATCTACCTCGAGCGCGAGGACTACTGCCGCGCCCTCGCGGCGGCCGAGCGCATCCTCCTGCTCACGCCCGACGCCGCGGAGGAGCGGCGCGACCGCGGTCTCATCCACCTCAAGCTCCAGGCCTTCTCCCTCGCAGCCTCGGATCTCGAGGCTTATCTCCAGGCTCGCCGCGAGGCGCAGGACCGCGACCAGGTCACCCGATACCTCACGACCGTCCGGCAGATCCTGGCCCGCCTGAATTAGCGAGCCGCGGCGCGCACCTGCGCCGGCCGGTCCCTCGTCGGAGCGGCAACCGCCTTCTCCTTGTAAATCGCCCACTTGGCGGTAGCATTTCCCTGCCGGACTGCTCATTCGAGCCCTATGGCGCGAGGCGTCGGTCCGGATTGCGACGAACGAGCTGACCGCCCGGGGATCGGGCGGCCGTGTACAGACACGAGAAAGGCACGCGATGGCAGACAAGGCGCAGGCGAACGGGCACGAGGCGAGCGTCAAGCCGGAGTTCGTGGTGAACCTCCGCGGGAAGGAGTTCGTCCTCTACGCGGGCGTGCTCGACCTGGCACACCAGAAGGGGATTCGCCGGCTGGAGACCGAGGTGGTGCAGCTCCCCTCGGACCAGAACGGCCGGGAGTGCGTGGTCAGGGCGACGCTCGAGCTCGAGGGGGGCCGGATCTTCACCGACTACGGCGACGCCAACCCGACGAACGTCAATCGCCCGATCGCGCAGCACCTCATCCGGATGGCGAGCACCCGCGCGAAGGCGCGCGTGCTGCGCGACGCGACCAACATCGGCCTCACGGCACTCGAGGAACTGGGCAGCCTCGAGGACGACGAGCCGGCGAGCCCGCCCCTCCCCCGGGCAGCCCAGGCGGAGGGTGCGCGGCCGAGCCGTGAGCCGCGCGGCACGCGCGGCGGCGCCGACTCGCCGCGGGGGATCGCCGTCACCGACGCGCAGCTCAGGGCCATCCGGTCGATCGCGCGATCGAAGGGCATGACGCCGCAGGCGGTGGAGGACTTCGCCCGGCGCCAGTTCAACGCGCCGCTCGAGTCGCTCAACATCGACGAGGCCTCGCACATCATCAAGGAGCTGCAGCGTGTATAGTACGGGTCGCGAGGCGGAGGGGGGCGGCGCCCCCCTCCGGCCGCGCCTCACGAAGCGGGCGCGCGCGCTCGCGGCCTGGGACGCGGGCGAGCGCGACATCGTGCGCATCGCCCGCGAGGTCGAGAGCCGGCCGTCCTACGTGGCGCGCGTCCTCGCCGACACGGGCCGCCTCACCGGCTACTACGACCTCTACAGCCGCACCGGCACGCCGGTGAACGTCTACGGCGAGCGGTTCGCCGGCGTCCTCGCCTTCCGCGACGCCGAGGCGGCGCGCGCGTCGGTCGAGCGGATCGACCGGCTCTACCACGAGTACGAGGCGGCCGGGGACCGCGCGGGCCAGCACCACGCCCAGGTCGTCGCCCTCGTCGGCCGCAATCGCGCCCGCTGGGCCGACAAGCCGGAGGCCGCGGCCGTCTTCCACCACTGGCTCATGACGCACTGACAGCCTTGGAGTCAGGAGGGGGACTCCGGGCCGGCATCCGCCGGCCCTCCGCCCCCCTCCTGACCACCTCCCCGTTACGTCACTCGCTCCGGGCGGAGTGAATCCGCCCTCCGCTCCAGACGGCCCCCCGGTGTCTCCGTCACCGGCCCTCCGCCCCCCTCCTGACACGTCGCCAGCGGGCACGGCGACTCGCGCCGCGAGAGCGGCGCAACCTCCCCGGCATGTCGATCGCTCCGGCCGGGCGAAGCCGGCCTCCGATTCGGAGGGAGCCGCGTCTCAATCGGGATCGGGTATGACGTCGGGCGGGAGGGCGAGGAAGGCGTCGACGACGCGCGGGTCGAACTCGGTGCCGGCGGCCGCGCGCAGGGCGGCGCGGGCCGTGGCAGGGTCGAGGCGCGTGGCGCCGCGGCGGCCGGCGGTGAGCCGGTCGTAGGCGGCCGCCACGGCGAAGATGCGGGCCCCGAGCGGGATCGCCTCCCCCTCGAGCCCTCGGGGATGGCCGCTCCCGTCGTATCGCTCGGCCTGCGAGAAGACGATTGCCGCGGCCGGCCGGAGGAACGCGATCCGCGAGAGCAGCTCGTAGCCCTTGCGCGGGCTCTCGCGGATGAGCGCCGCCTCCTCCGGCGTGTGGTCCGAGCGGGCGAGGATGCCGTCCGGGATCGCGATGGTGCCGATGTCGTGCAGCAGGGCGGCCCGCCCGAGCGCGTCGAGCTCCGCCTCGGCGAGTCCCATCTCCCTGCCGATCGCCAGCGCGATGGCCGCCACCCGATCGGCGTGGTGCGGCGAGGAGCTGTCGCGGTAGGAGAGCGCGGCGCCGAGCGCCTTGAGCGTCGCGTCGTAGGTGGCCCGGATCTCGGCGAGCGCCCTGGCGTGCGCGCGCGTCTGGGCCTCCACCATCGCCTCCAGGCGCTCCCGGTAGGCGCGGTTCTGCACGACGACCTGCCGCCGGTCGAGCGCCCGACGGACGGCGAACGAGACCTGGTCGAGGTTGAACGGCTTGAGGATGTAGTCCGCCGCGCCGGCCTTGAGCGCGTCGACGGCCGTCTGGAGGGTGGCGACCGCCGTGATCATGATGACGGCGAGGTCGGGGTCGAACCCGCGCGCCCAGTCGAGCAGCTCGAGCCCCGTCTCGTGCGGCATCTGGATGTCGGCCAGCAGCGCCTCGGCCCCCCGGCGCTCGAGCAGCGCCCGCGCCTCGGACGCGCTCGACGCGCTCGCCACGTCGTAGCCCTCCCGGGTGAGGCGGCGCTGGAGGATGTCGAGGATGACCGGCTCGTCGTCCACGACGACGAGCCGGGCGCGTGGCTCGGGGGTCTGCGACGGGCTGGGCAATGCGCGACGAGCCTCCTCACCCGGCCCCTGCTCGGGACGCGGGAAGAGGAGTTCTACTGCCGGGCCGCGT
>DASVDK010000335.1:0-18211 GCA_036381125.1 Thermodesulfobacteriota bacterium
GAGGCGCCCCGAGGTCACCCGGGCCGTGAAGACGTGCGAGGTCCAGGGCACCACGCGCCCCGGTCCGTCGGCCGCCTGCTCGACGAAGCGGCCGTCGACCCGCACCACGTACCGCTCGAGCGCGATGTCGAGCCCGGTCTCCTCGCGCGCCTCCCGCCAGACCCCCGCCTCGATCCCCTCGCCCGGCTCGACGCCGCCAGACGGCGGCCGCCAGCAGCCGGGCGGGAAGTCGGGCTTGCGGATCACGACCACCCGTTTCGCCGGGTCGAGGACGAAGAACGTCACGTCGTGGGCCCGGCCCCACCGCTGGCTCGCGACGAGCCGATCGGTCTCGGCCGGGGTCAGCTCGGTCTCGAGGGCGACCACCCGCGGCACGCCGAAGCGGCGCTCGCAGGCGGCGATCGCCTCGCGCGTCAGGTACACGGCCGATCAGTCGGCGAGCCGACCGAAGCCGGCGAAGAGTTCGCCCGCGAGGTAGCGCGTGTGGGCCGGATCGGAGCGGCGCTTGCGCCGCAGGAAGTCGTTGAGGACCCGCCCGTCCCGCGTGCGGTGAACGCCGGGCCGCGCGAGGTTCATCCGGTAGCGCTCGATCCCCCGCGACACCCGGCTCACGAAGACGACCGTGCCGTCCCGCTCGACCCGCTCGACGATCCCGACGTGCGTGAGCAGGTCGTTCACGCGGCCGTCGCCGTTGCGGTCCCAGGTGTTGTGGAAGAAGACGATGTCGCCCGGCCTCGCGTCCGGCCCCTCGTGGACGACGCCGCGGCTCGCCACGTGCCGGTAGATCAGCCGGACGCCGTTGGCCGCGTCGCCGGTCTCCACGCCGTCGTAGAGGTCGACGCCGTGACGCAGGTAGACCGCGCGGGCGAGGCCCGAGCAGTCGAAGGGGAGCCGCCGGCCGCGCGCCTCGACCCGCCTCGCGCCGACGAACGCGGCCGCCGTCCGCGCGATGGCGCGCTGCGCCGGGCTCGGCGTCGCCGCGACGCAGCAGTCGCGCGGCCGGACCGGCGCCGACGCCGCGGCCTTCGGCCTCGGGGCCGGCCCGTCCGGCCGCACGCTCCCGGCGCAGCCGGCCAGAAGACCGGCGGCAAGCCCCGCGGCAACCGCCGGGAGGAGCCGGGTTGTGCGCGCCCACACACGGATGTGCATGATTCCCCTGGGAATTCGGTTCCCGGGGCTTATAGCCGAGCCCCGCCCGGCTGTCAACGCGGCGCGGGCCGCCGCGCTCAGTGCCCGGCGGGCGACTGACGAACGTCCAGCACCAGGTGCGCCCGCTCGTCCATGTCCTCCACCCGGCCGAACACGCTGGCCGGCACGCCCGGCATGGCGCCGAGGAGCGATACCGCGACGGAGACGGCGTACGGGATCGACTGCACGCACAGGACGATCGCCCACATGCCGAGGCCGCGCACGTCGGTGTTCGCGGCGGTGAGCACGCCGTACGCGGCAAGCCACAACCCGAACATGATCAGCGTCTCCTCGCGGCAGCCGGCGAGCGCCTGCGCGAGCGCGTGGGACCCCGTCTGCTTCGGCGTCCGGAAGAACGGCCGGCGAGTGGTGAGGAGCCCGGTCACGACGGCGATGCCGATCGTGTGCGTCAGGGCGAGCCCGGCGGTTGCCGCCGCGAGCGTCTGCCTGAGGTTGGCCCCCACGCGCGTCCGGTAGAGGTAGACGAGCTTGACCAGCTTGAACCCGAACAGGACGAGCGGCAGCGCCGAGCAGATCACGAGCGGCGGCTCGACGGCGCGCGGGAACAGGATCATGGCGAGCGACCACAGGATCGCGGCCAGGTTGAACACGAGGTTGAGCCCGTCCGCGATCCACGGCAGCCAGCCGGCGATGAAATGGTATCGCTGGCCGACCGACAGCCCGCCCTGGGGGCCGAAGAGCGCCGCCGCGTGGCGCCTCAGGATCTGCACCGCGCCGTAGGCCCAGCGGAAGCGCTGTTTCTTGTAGTCGAGGAAGGTGTCCGGCATGAGGCCCCGGCCGTAGCTCTTGGGGACATAGGCCGCCTCGTGGCCGCTCGCGAACACGCGCAGGCCGAGCTCGGCGTCCTCCGTGATGCACCACTCCGCCCACCCGCCGACCTCCTCGAGCACGCGGCGGCGGATCATCGTCATGGTGCCGTGCTGGATGATGGCGTTGCGCTCGTTGCGCGTGATCATGCCGATGTAGAAGAAGCCGCGGTACTCGGCGTAGCAGACCGTCTTGAAGGCGTTGACGTTGCCGTCGCGGTAGTCCTGCGGCGCCTGCACGACGGTGATGCGCGGCCGCGCGAACAGGGGCGCGAGTTCGCGCAGCCAGCGGCGGTCCACGACGTAGTCGCTGTCGATCACCGCGACGACCTCCGCCTCCTCGGCGGTCCGGCGGAGCGCGTAGTTGAGCGCACCGGCCTTGAAGCCGGCCAGCGGGTCCACGTGGAAGAAGCGGAACCGGGGGCCGAGACGGCGGCAGTGCGCCTCCACGGGACGCCACACCGCCTCGTCCCTCGTGTTGTTGTCGACGACGATCACCTCGTACCGCGGGTAGTCGAGGCGCGCGAGGGCGTCGAGCGTCTCGATGAGCATCTCCGGCGGCTCGTTGTAGGCCGGAACGTGCACGGAGACCATCGGCAGCGTCTCGTCGGCCGCCCGCACCGGCTCGAACGCCCGCCGCCGCATCCGGACCCAATGGGCCTCGGCCCACTCGTGCGCCTCGGCGAGCACGACCAGGATCACGCCGAGCATGCCGAGGAGCAGCAGGAACCCGACGACGACGCTGGTCGCCGTGAGGTACTGCCGGGTGTAGTCGTAGACCACCCAGACGATCAGCGTCGAGGCCGCGTACACGATCGCCGCGAGGAAGCCGCGGCCGCGCGTCCGCAGGGTCTGACCGTCCCAGTAGAACAGCGCCAGCATCGAGACGCCCATCAACACGGACAGGCCGGCCAGCCGGCGCCACTCGCGGACGGGGACGACGGGACGGTAGAAGGGGAACTTGCGCTCGCGCCGGACGTCCCAGATGCCCCAGTACGCGCCCACCGCGCCCTCGATCGACCGCTTCCAGGGCTGGTCGAAGGCCTCCATCAGGTAGTACCGCCACCGCTCCTCCGCGGCGCGCGCGAGGAAGCGGCGCAGGAAGATGGCCTGGTTGGCGACGGACGCCACGGCCTCGCCGCGCGCGCGGCCGTAGCTCGGCCACCCCACCTCGGTCATCACGATGCGCGTGCCGGGATAGGCGCGCTCGAGTTCGCGCATGCGCTGGGCGACGTGGTCCACCGCGAGGTGGACGTCCACGCCCTCCCAGTACGGCAGCATGTGTACGGCGATGAAGTCGACGTGCCGCACGAGGTCCGGGTTGTCGAGCCAGACGTGCCACGGCTCGGCCGTGCTGACCGGCTGCTTCACGGCCGCGCGCACCCGCTCGATGTACCCGATGAGCTCCTCGACCGGGACGTCGCCCCGCAGCACCACCTCGTTGCCGACGACGACCGACGTCACGTTGGGGTGCGCCCTGGCGACGTCGATGACGCGCGCGATCTCGACTTCGTTCCGGTCCCGCTGGTGATCCACCCACGCCCCGAGCATCACCGTCATGCCGTGGGCGCGGGCAAGCGCCGGGATCTCGGCCAGCGAGCCTTCGACCCCGTAGGTGCGTATCGCGTCGCTCTTGCGGGCGACCAGCGCCAGGTCGGCGGCGATGTCGGCCTCCGTCGGCAGCCTCCCGGTCGCGGGGCTCTGGTCGAGTTTGAACGGGGAGAACGAAACCCCCCGGATCCGGCCGTGCCACGGCACTTCCTCGGACGGCCGGTTGACGTAGGCCCAGAGGGCGACCGTGAGCGCGCCGGCGACGACGGCGACGAGCACGCTGGACGTACCCATGAAGCGCACCGGCCGTCCCCTCCCGTCCGATCAGGCAGACGGGCGCGCCGCGCGACGGTCCGTCCGGTCGCGGAACGATCGCGGAAGCTGTCGGGAAGGCGTCACGAGGGAAGCGTCGATCACGAGATCCCGTGTCCGGCTGCTCATGGTCTCGACGTCGCCGCCGGGCCCACGCACCCGATTCGCCGGACACGCAGCGCGAGGCGGCCGCGACGAGGCGGACGGCCGCCGACGCACCCGGGTGGCGGAGCGCCGACTGTCGTTGTTGGCTGTGTCGCAGTGCTCGAGTGGGGCGGCGACGTCCCAGATGGTGCCGGCGGGCGTCACCGCGCGCTGGACCAGACGCGAGCCATGAGATGATAGACCGTCCAGGCCGGGGAATCTGTGACGTGACGCACCGGGACATCGGTTGCGCCGACCGATCCGCTGTCGCCGGGGGGCTCCCGGCCGGGCCGGGACTCCACCTCGTCGATCCGCATCCCCGGGCCGCCGTGCGGTAGACGAGCGACGTCGCCGGGCAACCGGCGAGCGCATGCGGAGCGTGCCCGACCGGGTTCGCGCCCTGGTCGCGCCCGAGACGCGCCGCCGGCTCGTCGTCGTGGAGGAGGAGGTACCCGGCGCGTCCGATGACGCCCCACGCGGCGCGCTTGCGCGCGCCCTGGCGCCGTGATTGCATAGGTGGTTCGGGTTCCCCGGAGTCGCCGTGCGGCGGCCCGACGGGGTCGACCCCAGGACGCCTGTGGTACGGGACAGGAGGGGCGGTCATGGCCGAGGTACGGCGGCTCCTCGCCGCGAGCGATCTCTCTGCCGGCGCGGGACGTGCGCTCGCGCGCGCGGTCGAGCTCGCCAGCCGCCACCGGGCGCGCCTCACCGTGCTCCACGTCGTCGAGGCCGGCGCCGAAGGGGCGACGCCGCAGATGCTCGAGGCGCAGGCGAACGCCGCGGAGGCCGCCCTTCGGCTCGAGATCGATCCCCTCCTCCTGCGCTTCGCCGGATCGGACCCGCTCGACGTCGACATCCGCGTCGTCCCGGGCCGGGATTTCGAGCAGATCATCGAGCAGGCGCGTGCGGACGAGGCCGACCTCGTCGTGCTCGGGGCGCGCGGCGCGCACAGCGTGCGCGACCTCTTCGTCGGCACGACGGCCGAGCGGGTCCTCCGGCTCGGCGACCGTCCGGTCCTCGTCGTCAAGCGAGTCCCCAGGAACGGCTACCGGCGCGTGCTCGTCCCGGTGGACTTCTCCGAGGCGTCACGGCTGGCGCTCGACTTCGCGCTCGCCCTCGCGCCGACCGCGTCGATCCGCGTGCTGCACGTCGTCGATCCGGGCCTCGAGCCGGCCCTGCGGCAGACCGGGGCGACCGACGCGGAGATCGAGGCGTACCGACGCGAGCGGATCGAGGCGGGCGAGCGGGACCTCGCGCGGTTCCTCGAGGGCGCGCGAGCGGAGACCGCGCCGGAGGGGCGACGGCCGGCGCTCGACGCCTCCGTCGAGTCCGGCCGTCCCGAGGCGGTGATCCCCGCCGCCGTGCGCCGCCTGCGCGCGAACCTCGTCGTCATGGGCACGCGGGGCCGGACGGCCTCTCCCCGCCTCCTGCTCGGCAGCGTCGCGGAGCACGTCGTGCGGGACGCCAGGTGCGACGTGCTGGCGGTCCGCTCGGCGCCTGCCGAGCCCTGGCGCCCGGTCGCCTGGTAGTCCCGGTCCGATCGCCGGGGCCGCGCCGTCCCGGCCGCCCTGCCGTTCGCGGCGCACCGCGCTCGCGTATGTGCGAGAATGCAACTCTGCTCGAGACGGAGAGGGCCATGACCGCACCCAAGATCACGATCACGTCCCACGACAGCAACCGGCTCCTGCGCCTCCTCGAGGCGTCGATGGAGGAGCCTCGGCTGAGGCGCGTGGCCGAATTCCTGGACGAGGAGATGGCCAGAGCGGAGATCGTCGCGCCCGAGGCCGTCCAGCCGACCGTGGTGACCATGAACTCGCGCGTGGAGTACGAGGACCTCATGACCGGCCAGCGGCGGTCGATCGTCCTCGTCTACCCGGAGGATGCCGACGCCGACTCGGATCGGCTCTCCGTGCTGAGCCCGGTCGGCGCGGCGTTGCTCGGCCTCTCGGAGGGGCAGGAGATCACCTGGCAGCTCGCGGACGGGCAGCGCCGCCGCCTCAAGATCCTGAAGGTGCTCTTCCAGCCCGAGGCGGCCGGCCAGTACGATCGCTGAGCGGCCTACCGGCCCGCCTGCGGCGGTCGCCCGGCCACGGCCTGCGCCACCGCCTCGGCGAAGGGATGCGCGGCATCGGGACCGGCGGCCGTGACGATCCCCCTGTCGACGACGACCGGATCGTCGAGGTGGACGGCGCCGGCCCGCTCGAGCTCGTGCCGCGCGTGCGGCAGGCCGAAGACGGTGGCGCGCACCCCCTGGAGCAGCCCGGCGCGCGCGAGCACCGGGGTCGCAAGCGACGTGGCGCCGATGACCGCCCCCGCGTCGTGGGCCAGGCGCAGCAGCGAGTGGAGCATCCCGTGGTCCCACAGGAAGGTCTGGGCGCCGCGGCCGCCGACTACCACGATCGCGTCGTAGCCGCGCCGCCCTCCGGTGGCGATCTCGGGGGCCTCGAGGACGAGGTCGGGCGTGATCTCCGCGCCGCGGTCGCCGCGAGCAACCGCCGCGGTCGAGGCCACCTCGACGCGGGCGCCGAGGTGCTCGAAGACCCCCTTCGGCTCGAGCAGCTCCTGGTCCTCGAACTCGGTCGGGGCGACGACCATGAGGATGCGGCGTCCGTCGAGCGATCGTGCGTTCATCGCGCGCCTCCCCTCCCCGGCCGGCTTCGCGAGCCGGAGCGGCGCGCCAGGAGGGCGCACCCGCGGAAACCGGGGAGATGTCGCGGCTGATAGGGTAGCATGAGGCATGCCGACGGCGGCGCGTGTCGACACGACCACGAGGGCTTCCGGCAAGCAGGACTTCCCCGTCGCCGAGATCCGGCGGTTTCTCGAGCCCGGGCCGGTCGTCCTCGTCAGCTCGGCGTGGAAGGGCCGGGCCAACATCATGACCATGGGCTGGCACACGGTCATGGAGTTCACGCCGTCGCTCGTCGGCTGCGTCATCAGCAGCGCCAACCACAGCTTCGAGATGATCCGCCGGAGCCGGGAGTGCGTGATCAACGTCCCGACCGACGACCTCGCGCCGAAGGTGGTCGGCATCGGCAACTGCTCGGGCCGCGACACCGACAAGTTCGCCGCGTTCGGGCTCACCGCCGTCCCGGCCGAGCGGGTGAAGGCGCCGCTCATCGGCGAGTGCTACGCGAACCTCGAATGCCGGGTCGTCGACGCCCGCCTCGTCCGGACGTACAACTTCTTCATCCTCGAGGTCGTCAAGGCGCACGCGGCGACCTCGCCTCGCTATCCGCGGACGATCCACTACAGAGGCGACGGCGTGTTCATGCTCTCCGGGCCGAACACGCGCCGCTACCGGAAGCTCTTCAGGCCCGAGATGCTCTGAGACGATGCGCGGGGCCCGCGAGCCCCGGCGCCCCGGGGTGTGAGGACGTCCTCCGCCCGGAGGTCGGCAAGGGCGTCTGCCCACGCGGCGACGAGCAGGAGGCCGTAGCCGGCGGTGGCCGACGCGTCCTGCCGGGTCGTCTCCCTGCGGCGGGGCCCTGCCGTGCCCGTGACGCGTGCGGCCCCGAGCGCGCGCGTACCCGGACGCGGGTGCGCGCCGTGCATGCCCGGCCGGCACGCTCGCGCCGCCGTCCTTCCCTCCTCTCGCGCGCCGCTCACGACGCCAGCCGCGGGCGCGCTCACACCGTCACAAGGAGCGAACCATGGCGAAAGAGCGGCTTGCCGCGGCCGCGTTCGCGGCGGGGCTCTCCCTCCTCGGCCTGGGGCTCGCGGTCTCGTGCTCGTCGGACTCGGACGACCCGGCCCCCGACGCACGCCCCGCGTTCCGCAACCCGCCCGAGGTCACGAGCGCCGACGGCGTGCTCGCGACGACGCTCGAGGCGAAGGCCACCACGCACGAGATCGGCGGCCGGCGCTTCACGACCTGGCTGTACAACGGCCTCTACACGCCGCCGGTGCTCCGCGTGAAGCCGGGCGACGTGATCGAGCTGCGCCTGGTCAACGGCACGACCGAGCACACCAACCTTCACTACCACGGGCTCAACGTCTCCCCCCGGGGCAACAGCGACAACATCTTCGTCCAGGTCGACCCGGGGGAGCACTTCGACTACCGGATCGAGATCTCGCCCGAGCACCCGACCGGCCTCTTCTGGTACCACCCGCACGCCCACGGCAACACCGAGTTCCAGACGTTCAACGGCATGTCGGGCGGCCTGATCGTCGACGGGCTCCTCGACCCCTTCCCTCCGGAGCTGCAGGGGATCGAGGAGCGGATCCTGCTCCTCAAGGACATCCAGCAGGCGGCCTCCGGCGAGGGGGTGCCGGACGACATCGACAGCAACGCCCCGACGCAGCGCACCGTGAACGGACTCGTGAACCCGACGATGACGATCCGGCCGGGCGAGACGCAGCTCTGGCGGGTCGCCAACGTGGGGCCGGACATCTACTACCGGCTCTCGCTCGACCGCCACGTGCTCCACGAGATCGTCCGGGACGGCAACCGCCACACCGAGGTCGTCTCGCGCGACGAGATCGTGCTGCCGCCCAGCTCGCGGGTCGAGTTCCTCGTCCAGGGGGGGCCGCCCGGCGAGTACGCGTTCCGGACGCTCGAGTTCGACACCGGGCCCCAGGGCGACCAGTACCCCGAGGTGACGCTCGCGACGCTCGTGTCCGGAGGCACGGCGGAGACGCCGGCCGTGCTGCCGACGGCGTTGCCGCCGGTGCCCGACCTCCGGAACGCCGAGATCAGCCGCCGCCGGCGCTTCGTCTTCTCCGAGAACGACGACGGCACGACGTTCTTCATCAACGGCCGCGGCTTCGACCCGGACCGGACCGACACGACGGTGCGGCTCGGCGACGTGGAGGAGTGGGAGATCGTGAACGACTCGGAGGAGCTGCACGTGTTCCACATCCACCAGCTCGACTTCCAGGTCGTCGAGTCGGAGGGAGCGCCCGTGCCGTTCACCGGCTACCAGGACACCGTGAACCTCCCCTTCGGGGCCTCGGTGAAGATCCTGATCCCCTTCACGAACCCGGTGATCGTCGGGCGGTTCGTCTACCACTGCCACATCATGGCGCACGAGGACAACGGGATGATGGCCGTGATCGAGGTCGCGCCCTGAGACGCGCCCGCGCCGTCAAGGCGCGGGCGGCGCAAGCCCGGTGAGTCGCTCCGACAGGGTCCGCAGGCGGGCGCGAGCGTCCGGGTCGTAGGCCTGCCGGTGCGCGCGGGCCTCGCGAAGCTGGTCGTAGTACCGCCCGCTCACGCCCTCGAGCCCGGGGTCGGTCACGAGCCGCATCGTCGCGGCCACCCCGTCCTCGACGCGGCTCATGGTGTAGCCGAAGCTCTCGAACACCATCTTCGTATCCATGAGCGACGCGGGGTGCAGGGCGTTGGCGGTGACCCCGGTCCCCTCCAGCTCCGCGGCCAGGTCGAAGGTGAACATGATCAGCGCGAGCTTGCTCTGCGAGTAGGCGCGCATGCCGTCGTAGCCGCGCTCGAGCATCACGTCGTCGAAGTCGATCGGCGCCTGGCCGACGGAGGCGACGTTGACGATCCGCGCCGGCGCGGACGCCTTCAGCAGGGGCAGCAGGCTCCGGGTCAGCAGGAACGGGGCAAGGTAGTTGACCTGGAAGCGCAGTTCGTACCCGTCGCGGCTCAGCTCGCGGCGCCGGTCGCCCGGCAGGCCGGCACCGATGCCCGCGTTGTTGACGAGGGTGTCGAGGCGGCCCTGCTCGTCGAAGACCCGCCGGGCGAGCCGGCGCACCTCGTCGAGCGAGGCGAAGTCGGCGCGGTAGTAGACGAGCCGGTCGTTGCCGGTCGCCTCGCGGACCTCGGCCAGCGTGGCCTCGCCACGGCCCTGGTCGCGCCCGTGGAGGAGCAGCGTCGCGCCCTGCGCCGCGAGCTCGCGCGCCAGCCGGCGGCCCATGCCGTCGGTCGCCCCGGTGATGAGAATCGTCTGCTCGCCGATCGGCCGCATCACGCCCCCCTGACCGTCCCGCCGCCTATTGGGCCGGCACGCGGACGCCCACCTCGTCGAGCCGGCGGAGCAGGTCGGCGGGGTCCTCGTAGACCCGATAGGCTCCGGCCCGCTCCAGCTCGTCGGTGCCGTAGCCGCCCGACAGCAGGCCGACGCCGATGGCGCGCGCCCGCCGCGCCGCGAGCAGGTCCCAGATGCTGTCGCCGACGACGATCGCGTCGGCGACCTCGACCCCGAGGCGGTCGGCCGCCGCGAGGAAGAGATCGGGGTCGGGCTTGGCGTGCCCCACCTGGTCGCGGGTGATCACCGGAACGCGGGCCGGATCGACGCCGAGCGCGTCGAGCGCCGGCCTCGCGCTGGCGAGGCGCCCGCTCGTCGCGATCGCCCAGGGCACCCCCCGATCGGTGAGGTGGGCGAGGAGGGCGCGCGCCCCCGGGAGCGGGCGGACGTCGCCGGAGCGCCGCGCGTAGGCCTCGGCGTGCAGCCGCTGCAGCCGCTCCGCGGCCTCGGCCGTGATCTCGAGCCCGGTCTCGCGCAGCAGGGCGTTCGTGAGCAGGCCGCCGCTCATGCCGATCTTGCGGTGGATGCGCCAGACGGACAGCTCGATGCCGGACGCCTGCAGGGCCTCGTGCCACGCGAGGACGTGCTGGTAGACGCTGTCGACGAGCGTGCCGTCGAGGTCGAACAGCATCGCCGCCGTGCGGGTGCTTCCCATGGTCGGTCTCCTCCGGGTCATCTTCGCACCCGCGGTCGCCGCTGTCGCCAGTGCGTGCCCTCGGCAGCCCGGCGTGGCGCGGCCGGGCTGCCGTCCACGCAGTGAACGCAGCGCGCCGGCGCGCGCGGCAGGCCGATTCCACCGCTGACTGCGGCCGCGATGGCGTCTATCCTGCGGCCGCCGCACCACGTGACGAGCTTCGCTGTCGACCACCGCGCAGGGAGCGGCTCCGCCGCCGGTTCGACGTCGCGACCATCGCCGTTCTGGGGAGCGGCCTGTACCTCTGGGCGTCGCGGCGCCGCCGGGCGATCGACGCCCGCCTGGTGGAGTCGGAGCGCGCCGCGTGAGCGTCGCACGCGCATTCCGCGCGCCGATCGCCGTCATCGTCCGGTGCGCGTCCCCGCCGCGCCCCCGCCGGGGACCGGCCGGACCCCCGGGTGCGGCGGTCCGAGAAGCGCCTGCCCGTCCGCCGGGCCGAGACGCCGTGTTATAGTGGACAGGGTCCGGTCGGACCCATCGCCTCCGTGTCGCACCGGCACCGGACGCCGCGTAGGTCGAAGACCGAGACGGAGGCGCGCATGTCCGCACCCGCGACCCAGCCCGACCGCATCCGCAACGTCGCCCTCATCGCCCACGACGGCGCCGGCAAGAGCCTGCTGACCGAGGCGATGCTCTTCGACGCCAGGGCCATCCCGAGCTTCAGCCGCCTCACCGGCAACTCGAACGCCGTGGTCGACACGGAACCCGAGGAGATCAAGCGGAACTTCACGCTCGCCTCGGCCGTCTATCACCTGCCCTGGAACGGCCACCTCGTGAACCTCGTCGACACCCCCGGCTACGCCAACTTCCTCCCGGACGTCCGCAACGCCCTGCAGGCCGTCGACGCGGCCTTCGTCCTCGTGAGCGCCGTCTCGGGCGTCAAGCGCGAGACCGAGCGCCTCTGGCAGCTCGCGGACGAGCTGGAGATCCCGCGCATCGTCTTCGTGAACCGGGTCGACGAGGATCGGGCGTCGTTTCTCCGGGCGGTCGACGACCTCGAGAAGAGCTTCCAGATCAAGCCGATCGCCGTGCAGATGCCGCTCGGCGAGGAGGCGGCCATGCGCGGCGTGATCGACCTCGTCGAGATGCGCGCCCACGCGTACCCGGAGGACTACACCGGCAAGGTCGAGGTGAAGGACGTTCCGCCGGAACTGCGCGCGGAGGCCGAGCGGCTGCGCCAGCTCCTCGTGGACGAGGTGGCCGCGGCGGACGACGTCCTGACGGAGCGCTACCTGAACGGCGAGACGCTCTCGGCCGAGGACCTCTACGCCGGCCTGCGCGAGGCGATCCTCACCAGGAAGTTCGTGCCGGTCCTCTGCGGCTCGGCCTACCGGAACATCGGCGCCCGTGAGCTGCTCGACTTCGCCACCCGGGCCCTCCCCGACCCGGCCGCCCGGACGCACGTGAAGATCACCACGCCCGACGGCGAACCGGCCGGCGTGAGGCCCGAGCCGGGCGAGCCGCTCGCCGCGTTCGTCTTCAAGACCTCGGTCGACCCCTTCGCCGGCCGCGTGTCGGCGGCCCGCGTCGTCAGCGGCGTCCTCAAGCACGACTCGACCGTCTACAACCCGGTCCGCCGGGCGCGGGAGCGGATCGGCAAGCTCTTCAAGTTCGAGGGCAAGAGCCTCGTGCCGGCCGAGGAGGCGGTGGCGGGCGACCTGGTCGCCATCCCCAAGCTCCAGGAGACCCTCACGGGCGACACGCTCTGCGACGAGAAGCACCCCCTCGTGGTCGAGGGCTTCCACGAGCCCAAGCGCCTCATCGCCTACGCGATCCGGCCGAAGGATCGGCGCGACGAGGAGAAGGTCATCGCCTCGATCAACCGGCTCATCGAGGAGGACCCCACCCTCGCCCTCACCCGCGACGCGCAGACCAAGGAGGTGCTGCTCCAGGGCCTGGGGCAGGTGCACCTCGAGGTGGCGGTCGAGCGGCTCAAGCGGAAGTACGACGTCGAGGTCGAGCTGCTCGAGCCGAAGGTCCCGTACAAGGAGACGATCCGGGGCCGCGCGCGCGTCCAGGGGAAGCACAAGAAGCAGAGCGGCGGGCGCGGTCAGTACGGCGACGTCTGGCTCGAGATCGAGCCCTTGCCGCGCGGCGGGGGCTTCGAGTTCGAGAACAGGATCTTCGGCGGCGTCGTGCCGAAGCAGTACGTGCCGGCCGTCGAGAAGGGGGTCGTCGAGGCCATGGAGTCGGGCCTCCTCGCCGGCTACCCCGTCGTCGACGTGAAGGTCGCCCTCGTCGACGGCTCGTACCACTCGGTGGACTCCTCCGAGATGGCGTTCAAGATCGCCGGCTCGATCGGCTTCAAGAAGGGGCTCCAGGAGGCGAACCCGGTCCTGCTCGAGCCGATCATGAACCTCGAGGTCACCGTGCCCGAGGAGTTCATGGGGGCCGTCATCGGCGACCTCAACGCGCGACGCGGCCGCATTCTCGGCGTCGATCCCATGGCCCGCGGGCAGCGGATCCGCGCCCAGGTGCCGATGGCCGAGGTGCTCCGCTACGCGCCCGACCTGCGCGCCCTCACCGGCGGCGCCGGCGTCTTCACCATGGAGCCCTCGCACTACGAGGAGGTCCCGACGCACCTCGCCGTCAAGGTCGTCGAGGAAGCGCGCCGGCAGCAGGCCGAGGCGAAGGCCTAGGGAGCGGGCTCGCCGCACGCGAACCGGCGGCCCTTCGAGGTTGCGCCGGGCGCGACATCGGCACGACAGTTGCCCGGATCTCGCCCGGCGGCCGGCCCGGCCGCCGGGAGGGCGAGATGCGATTCGCCGTCATGCTGCGGGCGCTCGACCAGCGAGGGGGGGTCGAGGTCTACGCGCGAAGCCTGCTCGAGCACCTCCTCGACATCGACCCGCGCAACAGTTACGTCCTTCTCTACCGGAGCCGGCGCCACGTCGGGCGCTACCAGGGACGCCCCAACGTGCAGGAGGTGCTCGTTCCGGCCGCCGACACGCTCACCTGGGACCAGATCGCGGTCCCGCTCGCCGCCCGTCGCGCGCGCGCCGACGTCCTCTTCCATCCCAAGTTCACGGTCCCGCTCGTCGCGCCCTGCCCGACCGTCATGACCCTCCACGGCTCGGCCTGGTTCACCCATCCGGAGCTGTTCGGGCGGGCGGACATCGCGTGGGTGCGCACCATGGTGCCCCTCTACTGCCGGCGGGCCTCGGCGCTCCTCGCCAACTCCGCCGTGACGGCCGAGGACTTCGTCCGCCTCGTAGGGGTGCCGGCGGCAAAGATCCGCGTCACGCACCTCGCCGCGGACGCCCGCTTCCGGCCGATCGAGGACCCGGCCGCCCTCGAGCGCGCGAGGCGCCGCTACGGCCTGCTCGATCGATTCATCCTGACCGTTGCCAAGCACGATCCCCGCAAGAACGTCCCCACGCTCGTCCGGGCCTTCGCTCGCGTCCGCGCCGCGGTGCCCGCACGGCTCGTCGTCGTCGGGCTCGGCGTCGAGCGCTATCGGGACGAACTCGGCCTTCGCGGGACGCCGCTCGACGCGGACGTTCGCTTCCTCGGCTGGGTGGACCAGGCCGACCTGCCGGCGCTCTACTCCGCGGCCGACCTCTTCGTCCTGCCCTCGGTCTACGAGGCGTTCGGCATCCCGGTGTGCGAGGCGATGGCGTGCGGCACGCCGATGGTCCTCTCGCGGACCGGCGCCCTCCCCGAGGTCGCCGGCGAGGCGGCCGTCTACGTCGACCCCGCGGACCCGGTCGCGATGGCGGAGGTGCTGACCCGGCTCTGGGTCGACGCCGGCGCCCGCGCGGCGATGCGGACCCGCGCCCTCGCCCGCGCCTCGGCCTTCGGCTGGCAGCGGTGCGCCGCCGACACGCTCGCCGTCCTCGAGAGCCTTGGGGTCAGGTCTTTCCGTTTTCCACGGGGTCAGGTCTTTCCGTTTTCCATGCCGCCGCCGGCGTCCGCATCGGTCCCGGGGGTCGAGAGGGTCTCTCGGTCCTCGTCCGTCACGCTGGGCAGCGCCGTCGACGCACCGCCGGCGAGCTCGTCGGCGAGCGGCGCCACCCCCTCCCCCACCTCCCACAGCTCGTAGAGCGACTCCGGGAGGTCCTGGACGAAGCGGGAGGGGCGCTGGATGGCGACCACCTGGTGGAAGTCCCGGGCGAGCTGGGGGTAGGCGAGGTACAGCTCGTCCCTGGCACGCGTGACGGCGACGTAGAAGAGGCGGCGCTCCTCCTCGAGGGCGTCGGGATCGGCGCTGCTCCTCGCGGAGGGGAGCTTCCCCTCCACGACCCAGACGAGGAAGACGGCCCCCCACTCGAGCCCCTTCGCCTGGTGGATGGTCGAGAGGACCACGCGCCCCTCGTCGGCGTCGTCGCCCGCGCCCGCCGCGTCCTCGCCCCCCACCTCGCCGAGGAGCGCCAGCTCCGAGAGGAAGGCCTCCGTGGTCTCGTAGCGACGCGCGAAGAGGGCGAGCTGCCGGAGGTCCTCGAGCCGGTTGGCGGCGTCGGGGTACCTGGCCGCGAGGTGGCTCTCGTAGCCCGCCTCGAGCACCGCCTCGATCTGCGCCGCGGGGCGGTCGCGCCGCTCGGCGTCGGTCACGGCCCGGAGCGTCGCCACGCAGCCGGCGAAGCCGGATCGTCCCGTCCTGGGGACGAGCGGCAGCAGGTCGCCTCGCGTCGCCGCGGTCAGCGGATCGGCCGTCTGCGCGAGCGCGCTCCAGAGCTTGTCGGCCGTCGCGCTGCCGATGCGCGGCCAGAGCTTGAGGAGCCGCCGCCACGCCAGCTCGTCCCTGGGATTCGCGGCGACCTTGAGGTACGCCGTGACGTCCTTCACGTGCGCCTGCTCGAAGAACCGAAGGCCCGAGCGCAGCTCGAACGGCACGCCGCGGCGGGTCAGCTCGAGCTGCAGCTCGAGCGACTGGTAATGGGACCGGTAGAGCACGGCGATGTCCGAAAGGGGGCGCCCCTCATCGGCGAGATCGAGGAGCCGCTGGGCGACGAACGCGGCCTGCTGCGCTTCGTCTCTGAGCGGCACGAGTGCGGGGCGCGGCCCGGAGGCGCGCACGGCTCTCAAGGTCTTCGGGAACTGCCGGACGTTCAGCGCGATCGCGGCGTTGGCGAGGTCGAGGATCTCGGGCGTGCTGCGGTAGTTGGTCTCGAGCCGGAAGAGCCGCGCGTCGGGGTAGCGCCGCGGGAAGTCCATGATGTTGGCGAAGTGCGCCCCGCGGAACGCGTAGATCGACTGGGCATCGTCGCCGACGACCATGAGGTTGCGGTGCAAGGCCGCGAGCCGGTCGACGAGGTCGCCCTGGAGGCGGTTCGTGTCCTGGTACTCGTCGACGAGGATGTGGCGGAAGAGGCGCTGGTAGCGCTCGAGGACCGACGGGTGCTCGACGAGGAGCTGCATCCACCGCAGGAGGAGGTCGTCGAAGTCCATCGCCCCCATCGCCCGCTTGCGCGCCTGGTACCTCGCGGCCACGGCGAGGACGGCGTCGGTCAGGGGGAGCAGGCGCGGGGCCCGCTCGGCAAGGACCGTCTCGAGCGACTGCCCGGTGTTGACGGCGCGTGAGAGGAGGTCGCCGACGACCTCCCCGCTGGGGAAGCGGACGCCCGTCCCCTTGAAGCCGAGGTCGGCGGCGCAGGCGTCGAGAAGCTCCCTGGCATCGCCGCGGTCGAGGATGGAGAAGCCGCGGTCGTACCCGAGGAGGTCGGCGTGGCGGCGCAGGACCAGGTTGCCCACGTGGTGAAAGGTCCCGCCCCAGAGGCCGCGGGTCGGCCGGCCGGTGGCCACCTCCACCCGGTGGAGCATCTCGCGGGCCGCCTTGTTCGTGAACGTGACGAGGAGGATCGCCTCGGCCGGGACCCCCGTCTCGAGGAGCCTGGCGACCCGGTAGGTGACGACGCGGGTCTTGCCGCTGCCGGCCCCCGCGATGACGAGGGCCGGCCCCTCCCCGGCCAGGACGACCGCTCGCTGCTCGTCGTTCAGCTCCTGCTCGTAACGGGTCGCGGACCCCCGCGGGACGCGCAGCGTGTACCGGCGCATGGCATGAATAGTAGCGGGTCGAGCCCCTGCCTTTCGAGCGCCCGCGCGCGGACGGCTGCGCCGCGCGGCGAGACCGCGGGGCCGGGAAAATGGAAAGACCTGACCCCGATTACCTCACGAAGGCTTCGGGGCGCCGGGCGAGCGCGTCCTCGATGCGGCGGCGGTGGATCGGCAGCACGTCGGCCGGCAGCGCCCGCGGGTCGAACCAGTCGAGGGCGAGCGTCTCGTCGCAGAGCGCGAGGGCGCCGGCGACGACCCGGCACTCGAAGCAGGCCGAAACGTAGTGGACCACGTTGCCGTCGGGGTAGCGGACGACCTGGAAGGCCGGGTCCGAGTAGAGACCGATCAGGCGGATCACCTCGACGTCGAGCCCGGTCTCCTCGCGCACCTCGCGGACGGCCGCGGCCGAGACCGACTCGCCGACCTCGACGCCGCCGCCCGGCAGGCCCCACCGGCCGTTGTCGGACCGCCGCTGGAGGAGGATCCGGCCCCGCGCGTCGAAGATCACCGCCGAGGCGGCGGCCCTGAGCGTCTGCGCGCGCGTGCCGGGCGGGACCGGCTCCATCTACCGCCTCCTCACGTACAGCGCCAGCGCGATCCCGCCCCGCAGCGGGAAGACCATCCGGTCGTACGCGGCGGGGTCGGCGACCGGCGCCGGGGCGTCGGCGTCCGCGATCACCAGGTCGTCCTCGAGCCCCTCGCGCGGCGCGCCGAACCAGGCGGCCTGCGGGAACCGACGCAGGTCCCACGGGAGGGGCCAGTACTCCCTCGCCGTGATGGCGAGACGCACCCGGCTCGGGTCCCGCCCGCGCGTCGCCGCGTCGATGGCGGCGAGCAGGCCGCGGTAGCCCCGGACGGTCTGCGCGTACGGGTAGACGACCGCAGGGTCGTCGTACCGGACCACGGCGGCGTCCCACGCCTGGCGCGCGCCGACCCCCGCGACGAGGACGAGCGCCGCCGCGACCGCGGCACGCGGCCAGCCCCCTCCGCGGGCGGCCGCCGCGCGCCACGCCTCGCGCACGGCGATCCCCGCGGACACGACCAGCGGGAGGACGAGGTCGACGACGAGCCAGGGGGTCTTGTAGCTCAACGCCGAGTAGAAGACGAGCGTGCCGGCGGTCCAGACCGCGACGAACCGGTCGAACGGCCGCCGCGTCGCCAGGCCGATCGCGATCCCGAGCCCCCCGAGGACGAGCAGCCCCGCCTCCATGCGGGCGAGCCACGCGAGGTAGGTGAACCAGGGCTTGGCGTGCTCGACCCCGCCGGTGCCCCGCGAGACCCAGCCGGGGAGCGCGCGGATCGGGTCGAGGATGGCCGAGGGCGCGGTGAAGGCGTTCGTGTAGAAGCCGGCCGCCACGACGAGCGCGACGGCGAGGGCGAGCGCCGGACGCCGCCGCTTCTCGACGAGGACGCGGAGCGCCCGGGGGTCGGCCGCCAGCAGGCCGGCGCCGAGGATGGCGAGGTGCGGGAAGGCGGTCTCCTTGGTGGCCACGAAGACGCCCGCCGCGACGCCG
>DASVDK010000336.1:0-5869 GCA_036381125.1 Thermodesulfobacteriota bacterium
CGGAGTACTTCTAGGCTTCACAGGCACGGCCGGCGCGGGTCCGGGGAGGCCGCGGCCGGCAGGAGGCGTCCATGATCCAGTTCGAGGACGAGGTGGGCACGCACAACGCCCGCATCAAGGTCATCGGGGTAGGAGGAGGGGGCTGCAACGCGGTCAACACCATGATCGGCGCCCAGTTGCATTCCGTCGACTTCATCGCGGCCAACACCGACCGCCAGGCGCTCGAGGCGTCGCGCGCCGGCATGAAGGTCCAGCTCGGCGCCAAGCTCACGCGGGGGCTCGGCGCCGGCGCGAACCCCGAGGTCGGCCGCAACGCCGCCATCGAGGACCGCGAGCAGCTGCGCGAGATCCTGTCGGGCAGCGACATGGTCTTCATCACCTGTGGTCTCGGCGGCGGCACCGGCACCGGCGGCGCGCCGGTCATCGCCGAGGTGGCCAAGGAGGTGGGCGCCCTCACGGTGGCCGTCGTGACCAAGCCGTTCCTCTTCGAGGGGAAGAAGCGCCTCAAGCAGGCGGAGGACGGCTGGCGGCAGCTGCGCAACGTCGTCGACACGCTCATCACCATCCCGAACCAGCGGCTGCTCAACATCGCCGGCAAGTCGACCTCCATGCTCGACACGTTCAAGCGGGCCGACGAGGTCCTCCTCCAAGCGGTGAAGGGGATCTCGGACCTGATCACCATCCACGGCCTGATCAACCTCGACTTCGCCGACGTGCGGACGATCATGGCCGAGACCGGCATGGCGCTCATGGGGACCGGCACCGCCTCGGGCGACAACCGGGCGGTCGAGGCGGCGCAGAAGGCCATCAGCTCCCCGCTGCTCGAGGACGTCTCCATCCAGGGCGCCCGCGGGGTCCTCATCAACATCACCGGCGGCGCGAGCCTCTCCCTCTTCGAGGTCAACGAGGCCTCGACCCTCATCCAGGAGGAGGCGCACGAGGACGCCAACATCATCTTCGGCGCGGTCATCGACGAGTCGATGACCGACGAGATCCGCGTGACGGTCATCGCGACCGGCTTCGGCGAGGACCGGGATCGCCGGGAGGAGCGGCCCACCTCGGGCTTCACCGTGAAGCCGGGCGGCCTGTCGCGGCGCGCCGTCGGCGCGACGGCGCCGACGACGCTCGCCGCGGCCACCCAGCTCGAGTACCCGGCGTACCTCCGGCGGACGCGCGAGTCGGCGATGCGGGAGGCGGCGGCGCTCGGCGAGGCGGTGCACCGGGCCGGCCGCGCCGAATCGGCGCTCGACCTGGCGCGCTACCCGCGCATCCCGGTCGCGCCGGCGCTCGACGAGGACGACTACGACGTGCCGGCGTTCCTCCGCCGGCCGGCCGCAGCGGACTGATGATCGGGGTCGGGTCTCGAGCCTTTCCGGCAGGCCGGAACGTCGGGAACAGGTAGGGACCTGACCCCGGGGAGGGGGAGCGTGAGGGTCCAGGAGTCTGGCGCCGACGGGGTGGCCGCCCTGGCGACGGCCCTGCCGGCGGCGCTCGCGCGGGCGGCGGGGGCTCACGGCGGGGTGCTGCTCGTCGCCGACGAGCCGGGCGGCGATCTCGTCCCGCGCGGGGTCGCCGCGGCGGACCGGCGGCGGCTGCCGCCGACGCCGCGATCGGGGGGGGACTTTCCGGCGCTCGCGGCGGCGCACCCGCTGGCCCGCTGGCTCGCCGAGCGGGGCGTCGCGCTCGCCAGGGGCGGCGCCGGGGAGCCGCCCGAGGGGCGTACGTGGCTCGCCGACCTCGGGCTCGACGCGGCGGTGGGGCTCGTCGAGCCCGACGCCGGGCGGCTGTCGGGGGCCGTCCTGCTCAGCGGGGGGGCGCGGCCGCTCGGCCGCCGGCGTCTCGCCGCGCTGCTCGAGACGTCGGCCCTCAGGCTCGAGGCGGCGCGGCTGCGCGATCGGCTCCGCACGGCGCAGGCGGCGCTCGAGCGGGCGGAGCGGCTCGTCGCGCTCGGCACGCTGACCGCCTCGCTGGCGCACGAGCTGAAGAACCCGCTCGTGGCCATCCGCACGTTCGCCCAGCTCCTCCCCGAGCGCTACGACGATCCCGACTTCCGCAGCCGCTTCGCGCCGATCGCCCTCGCGGAGATCGACCGGGCGACGTCGCTCCTCACCGAGCTGCTCGACTTCGCGCGCGCGCCGAGGGACGCGGCCGCGCCGGCGAGGTCGGTCGAGCCGGCCGACGTGAACGCGATCCTGGGCCAGATGCTGGTCCTGGCCGAGGCGGAGGCGCGCGGCCGGCGCATCCGCATCGCCCGGCGGCTCGACCCCGGGCTGCCGCACGTGGCCGCCGACCGCGACCGGATGAAGCAGCTCTTCCTGAACCTCCTGCTCAACGCCATCGAGGCGATCGACGGCGACGAGGGGGAGGTCACCGTCGAGACGGCGACGCGCCTGGAGGAGGAGGGGGCGTTCGTCGCCATCGACGTGAGCGACACCGGCAGCGGCATCGCGCCGGCCGACCTCCCCTCGCTCTTCACGCCCTTCTTCACCCGCAAGGTGTCGGGCGTCGGCCTCGGGCTCTCCGTCTGCCGGGACATCGTCCACGCGCACCGCGGCCGCATCGAGATCCACAGCGAGCCGGGTCGCGGCACGACGGTGCGCGTCCGGCTCCCCGTGGCAGGGGCGGCGTCGTGAGGCGGCGCAGCCGGATCCTCGTCGTCGACGGCGCGCCGAGCGTCCGGGAGTCGGTGCGCATGATCCTGGGGGCCGAGCACGACGTCGTCACCGCCGGTTCGCCCGAGGAGGCCCTCGCCGAGGCGGGGCGGGAACGCCCCGACCTGATCCTCGCCGGCGGGCCGGCCGGCGCGCCGCGGCGCCCGCCGGGCGCCGCACCCTGGGCGGCGCGGCTCGCGCGCGACCTCGGCGTCCCGTCCGTCGTCGCGCTGCCGCTCCCCTTCGGCGTGGCCGACCTGCGCGGCCGCGTCCGGCGGGCGCTGGCCGCCGGCGCCGGGGAGCCGGCCGCGGCCGAGGGGCCGACCGCGCCCTGGCCGCCCGGGTTCGTGCGGGCGCTCCTCGAGGCGGCCGATCCGTCGGGGCGGCTCGCCCACGTCGCCTCGCGCGCCGCGTCGACGGGGCTGCCGGTGCTCCTGGTCGGCGAGCGGGGAACGGGGCGGGAGAGCCTCGCGCGGGCCATCCACGCGGCCGGGCCGGACGCCGCCGGGCCGTTCGTGGCGCTCGCCTGCGCCGGGCTCGCGCCCGAGGCGCTCGAGGCGCGGCTCGCGCGCGTGGCGGCCGCGGGCGCGCGGCCGACGCTGTTCCTCAAGGGGGTCGACGACGCGAGCCCGGCGCTCCAGGCGGCGCTGCTCGAGCGGCTCGCCGACGGGCGCCTTGGCCGCGGCGCGCGGCCGATCGCGTCGGCGTCCGAGGCGCTCGACGCGCGCCTCGAGTCGGGCGCCCTGGCCGAGGCGCTGGTCGAGGCGCTCGGCGTGCTGCGCCTCGACCTGCCGCCCCTGCGGGAGCGGCCGGACGCGATCGCCGCCCTCGCCCCGTTCATCTTCGAGCGGATTCGCGAGGAGGGGCGGCTGTCGCGCACCTGCCGGCTCACCCCCGAGGCGCAGGCGCGGCTCGCCGCCTACGTCTGGCCCGGGAACCTGACCGAGCTCTCGCGCGTGCTCGCGCGCAGCGCCGCGCTGGCCGACCGCGACCTGCTCGACGCCGACCAGGTCGACTTCGGGTTCGGCGCCGCCGCCTCGTCGGCCGAGGCGGTCGCCGCGCCGCCTCGAGGGGCCGGCGCCGAGGGCGGCCAGGAGCCCGCGCCCGCCTCCGGGGCGGCCGATCGCCACTTCGCCGCGCTCACCGCCGAGCTGGCGCACGAGATCAAGAACCCGCTCGTGGCGATCAAGACGTTCACGCAGCTCCTCGGCGAGAAGTTCGACGACGCCGAGTTCCGGCGGGAGTTCTACGCGGTGGTGCGGCGCGACGTCGAGCGGATCGACCACCTGGTGGAGGGCGTCCTCCACGCGGCCGACGCCGTGCCGACCGAGCCGCGGCCGACCGATCTCAACGCGGTCCTCGAGGCGGTCCTCCGCGAGAGCGAGGGGTGGATGGTCGAGCGCCGGGTGGTCGCCTTCAAGGACCTCGGCGACCGGATCCCCATGGCGCTCACCGACCCGGGGCAGGCCCGGGCGGCGCTGTTCAACGTCGTCGCGCGGGCCCTCGCCTCCCTGCCGGCCGGCGAGGACCTGTTCCTCGCCACGCGCGGCTGCCGCGACGGCGTCGAGGCGGTCGTGAGCTACCGCGACGCGAGTCCCCACGACGTGGGGCTCCTCGGCGAGCGGGGCGAGGAGCTGGAGCTGACGCTGGCCCGCGCGGCGCTCGAGCGCGCCGGCGGCCGGCTCACGGTGCGGCGCGAGCCCGGCGGCCGGACGACCGTGTCGCTCGGCTTCCGCGCGGCGGAGGCCGAACGCGCGGTGCAGGCGCTCCGGCCGGTGCCGGGCCGCCGAATGGCCTGAAGAGGAGACTCCGTGTCGCGCATCCTGATCGTCGACGACGAGCCCGGCGTCCGCGAGTCGCTGCGCATGCTCTTCAAGGGGACGCACGAGGCCGTGCTCGCCGCGGACGGGCCGGCGGCGCTCGCCTGCGTCGCCGACGGCCCGATCGACCTCGTGCTCCTCGACCTGGTCATGCCGGGCATGGACGGCCTCGACGTGCTCCGCCGGCTGCGCGAGCTGCGGCCCGACCTCCCCGTGGTCATGCTGACCGCCACGCGGACCGTCCGCACCGCCGTCGACGCGATGAAGCTCGGGGCGGTCGATTACCTCACCAAGCCGTTCGACGTGGACGAGCTGGCGCTCGTGGTGAGGCGGGCGCTCGCGGGCGGCACGGAGCCGGCGCCGGCCGCGGCGCGTCGAGAGGCGATCCCCGTCCCGGCGGCGCCGGCCGGCCCCCTCCGCAGGGAGGCCGATCGCGTCTCGCCGTTCAGGCCGCGGCCCGCGGCCGCGCCCACCTTGCCGAGGACCGCCATCGCGCGGCTCATCCTGGGCGAGTCGCCGCGGATGCAGGCCGTGCGGGCGCTGGTCGAGCAGGTCGCGCGGCGGCGGACGACGGTCCTCATCACGGGCGAGAGCGGCACCGGCAAGGAGGTGGTGGCGCGCGCCATCCACGCCGCGTCGCCGCGCGCCCAGGCGCCGTTCGTGGCCGTCAACTGCGCCGCCATCCCGGAGAGCCTCCTCGAGAGCGAGCTGTTCGGCCACGAGCGCGGGGCGTTCACCGACGCCAAGACCCAGCGCGCCGGGCGCTTCGAGCAGGCGAACGGCGGCACGCTGTTCCTCGACGAGGTCGGCGAGCTGCCGCTCGGGGCGCAGGCGAAGCTCCTGCGCGTCCTCGAGGAGCCGACCTTCGAGCGGGTCGGGGGGACGCGCAGCGTCACGGTCGACGTGCGCCTCGTCGCGGCGACCAATCAGGACCTCAAGGCGATGGTGGCCGAGCGGAAGCTCCGCGAAGACCTCTACTACCGGCTGGCGGTAGTGCCGATCGCCTTGCCGCCGCTCAGGGAGCGGCGCGAGGACATCCCCGTGCTCGCCCGGCACTTCCTGGCGCAGCACGCGAGCGACCTGCCGGGCGCCCGCTTCACGGACGAGGCCCTCGCGCGGCTCGCGTCGCTCGACTGGCCCGGCAACGTGCGCGAGCTCAGAAACGCCGTGGAGCGCGCGGTCGCGCTGGCGACGTGCGCCGAGATCGGCATGGAGGACCTGCCGATCCACCTCGACGGGGAGCGGCCGACCCTGCGGACGGAGCGGCTCTCCGAGGCGGTCCTCGGCGGCGCGATGGCGTTCGGGGCGGCCGAGGCCGAGTTCGAGCGCCGGCTCATCGTCGACGCGCTCCGCCGGACCGGGTTCGTGCAGACGCACGCCGCGCAGCTCCTCGGCATC
>DASVDK010000337.1:0-17892 GCA_036381125.1 Thermodesulfobacteriota bacterium
GGCGGCGACCTGGCCGAGGCCGAGGGCCTCGTGCGAGAGGCGCTCGCGCTGTCGGGCGAGCGCCCCGGCCTCCTCGACACGCTGGCCGTGGTGCTGCTCGAGCGCGGCCGGCCGGTCGAGGCGCGCCAGGTCCTCGAGCGCGCCGTGGAGCTGGCGCCGGACGACGACGGCATCCTCGAGTCGCTCGCCGATGCCTGCCTTGCGCTCGGCGACGCCGACTGCGCCCGCCACGCGCTGCGCGAAGCGGTCGCCGCCCGGCCGGCCTCCCCCGACCGCGAGCGCGCCCTTGCCGACCGGCTCGAGCGGCTCGACGAGGACGGCGTGGCCGCCGCGCGACCGGCGGCGCCATGACCCGGCTCACGCGGCGTCGGCTCCTCGTCCTCGGCGCGAGCGCGCTCGCGCCGGCCGCGCTCGGCGGCTGCGGCGCCACGACCCGGGTCGTTCCGGGCACGACCATCACGCTGCGGGGCGGGCCCATGCAGGGCCTCCTGCTCGCCCGCGCCGAACGGCACGTCGCCGACGCCTGCCGGCAGCTCTCGACGGTCCTCGGGGACCCGCCCGCCGCGCCGCTCGAGGTTCGGCTCGTCTCGCACTTCTCGAGCCCCGCGGGTCCCGGTGCCGCCGCGCGCTACCTGCCGGCCGAGCGGGTCATCGAGGTGCAGCTCGCCACCAGCCACGATCCGCTCGGCGACCTGCGCGAGTTCCGCGCCTGCATCTGGCACGAGTACGTCCACGTCCTGCTCCACGACCGGACCGGAGGGGAGCCGCTGCCGGCCTGGTTCGACGAGGGGGTGGCCGAGTACTTCGGCCGCTACGGCAGCGGGATCGACTGGCGGCCCGAGTCGCGGGGGGGCGCCTTCCTCGAGGTCGTGCGCACCAGGCGCGTGCCGCGCTTCTTCGAGATCGATCGGCTCTTCTACGCCGCCGACCACGCCCGCGCCTACACCGCGTACGCGTTCGCCTACACCGCGGCCGCGCTGCTCGTCGCACGCTTCGGCGACTCGGCGCCGGCGCTCGTGGCCGAGGCCGTCCGCCAGCGCTACACCGTCGGCGGCGCGCTCCGGCGGCTCTACGGCACCCGGCTTGCCGACTTCGAGGCCGAGTGGCAGGCGTCGCTCATTACCCGCTACGCCACGTGACCATCGGCGCGCTGCAGGAGATCGGACTCCATGCTCTTCATCGACAAGGTGACCCGCACGTTCCGCTGCCAGAACGACCAGCGTCCGGGCGTCTTCGGCGCGCTCGCCACGGCCATCGGCCAGGAGGAGGCGCTCCTCGGCGACGTCCGGACCGTATCGATCGGGCGCCTGCACATCGTCCGCGACATCACGGTGTACGTGGACGACGAGGCGCACCTCGCGCGGGTCGTCGAGCGGGTGCGGCGCCAGCCGGGCGTCGAGCTGCTCGCGGTGATCGACGACGTGCTCGAGGCGCACGAGGGGGGCAAGATCGTCGTGCGGTCGAGGCGTCCCATCGGGCGCATCACCGACCTGCGGCGCGTCTACACGCCGGGCGTCGCCCAGGTCTGCCGGCTCCTCGTCCAGGACCCCTCCAAGGCGCACGCGTACACGACCATCTCGCGGACGGTCGCCATCGTCACCGACGGCACCGCCGTCCTCGGGCTCGGCGACATCGGGCCGGTGGCCGGGATGCCGGTCATGGAGGGGAAGGCGGCGCTCTTCGCGGAGCTGGTGGGCCTCAACGCGGTGCCGATCCTCCTCGATACGAAGGACCCGGACGAGATCGTCCGCGCCGTGCGCGCCATCGCGCCGACGTTCGGCGGCATCCAGCTCGAGGACATCGCGGCGCCGGCCTGCTTCGAGGTCGAGTCGCGGCTGGTCGAGGCGCTCGACGTGCCGGTGCTCCACGACGACCAGCACGGCACGGCCGTCGTCGCGCTGGCGGCCGTCATCGTCGCCTGCCGGCACGCGGGGCTCGACCTGCGGCGCGTGCGGTACGGCCACATCGGGCTCGGCGCGGCCGGGCTCGCCACGTCCCGGCTCATCATGCGGTACACCGGCAATCCGGTGATCGGCACCGACCTCAGGGAGGACGCCCTCGCGCGGCTGCGCGAGGCGGGCGGCCGCACCGGGACCCTCGCCGACGTCCTCGCGCAGGCCGACGTCGTCGTCGCCACCACCGGCGTGCCCGGGCTCATCAGGCCGGAGTGGGTGCGCAAGGGGCAGGTGATCCTGGCGCTCTCGAACCCGGACCCGGAGATCACCCCGGAGGCGGCGCTCGCGGCCGGCGCCGCGTTCGCCGCCGACGGCCGCGCGGTCAACAACGTCCTCGGCTTCCCCGGGCTCTTCAAGGGGGCGCTCGACGCGCGGGCGCGGCGCTTCACGTTCGAGATGCTGCTCGCCGCGGCCGAGGCCATCGCCGGACGCACCGAGGGGCACGAGCTGGTGCCCTCGCCGCTCGACCTCGAGCTGCACCACGCGGTCGCGCACGCCGTGGCGCGCGGCGCCATCGACTCGGGGGTCGCGCGGGCGCCGCTCGACGAGGACTACTTCAACGCCGACCCCCCCTCCCGACCGGTGCCGACATCCTGGGGAGTCAGAGCCTGACCCGGCCGGCGACCCTGCCGGGGTCAGGCCTCAACTTTTTCCATGGGGTCAGGCCTATCCATTTTCCATGGGGTCAGGCCTCAACTTTTTCCATGGGGTCAGGCCTATCCATTTTCCAGGCCTGGCCGTTCTCTCGGGTTGGAAAACGGAAAGACCTGACCCCGCGGAAAACGGAAAGACCTGACCCCGATCTAGTGCGCGGCGGGGAGTTCGACGGTGAAGCGGGCGCCCTGGCCGGGTGTCGAGGCGGCCTCGATGCGGCCGCCGTGGTCGCGTACGACGTCGAGGCAGAGCGACAGCCCGAGGCCGGTCCCCTGGCCCTCGGGCTTCGTCGTGTAGAAGGGGTGGAAGATGCGGTCGATGTCGCGCGGCGCGATGCCGGGGCCGTCGTCCTCGACGGCGAGGCGGACGCCCGAGGAGACGTCGTCGAACCGGCAGGGGGCGGTGCGTACCACCACGCGCCCCGGCCTGCGGCCCGCGGCCGCGAGCGCCTGCCTCGCGTTCGTCATGAGGTTCAGCACGACCTGCTCGAGCTGCTGCTCGTCACCAAGCACCGGCGCCAGGTCGGAGGCAAGGTCGAGCTGGACCTCCACGCGGGCCAGCCGCATCTCCGAGGCCTCCAGTTCGGCCGCGGCGCGCACGACGGCGTTCACGTCGACGAGCCGGCGTTCCGGGTCGCGCTTGCGCGCGAAGCCGAGCAGGTTCTTCGCGATGCGCGTGGCGCGCTCCGCCGAGGCGGTGAGCTTGGCGACGTCGCGCGTGATCTGGAGGTCGCCGATCTCATCCGCCCGCCCGGCGATGAGCTGCGCGTAGCCCAGCACGGCGGTGAGGGGGTTGTTGATCTCGTGCGCCACGCCCGAGAGGAGCTGGCCGAGGGTGGCCATCTTGCCCGCCTGCAGGAGCTCCGACCTGAGGGCCCGGCAGGCCCGCTCGGCCTCGTCAAGCGCCCCGCGCACCTCCGCGCGCCGGCGCAGCAGGGCCCGGATGCGGGCCGACAGCTCCCGCTCGTCGAAGGGCTTGGTGATGTAGTCGCTCGCGCCCATCTCGAAGGCGGCCGTCTTGTGCGCCATCTCGGTGCGCGCCGTGATGAAGATGACCGGCGTGTCCGCCGTGCTCGGGTCGGAGCGGATCGCCTTGCAGGCGGCGAGCCCGTCGAGGTCCGGCATGGTGATGTCGAGCAGGATCAGGTCGGGCCGGTGCAGCGCCGCGGCGCGCACCCCCTCCTGTCCGCTCCGCGCCGAGATGGTGCGGTAGCCGAGGTCGGTGAGGAGCACGTCGGCCGCCTCGCAAATGGCCGGCTCGTCGTCGACGACGAGCACCAGGGGCGGCGGCTCCACCGGGGCCGTCACGGCAAGGGCCGTGTTCATGCGCTCCGCTCCCCGATGATGGCTGCGGCGGCGAGGCCGGATCCCCGCATGGGACCCTCCTGCGGTCGAACGACCTGACGACGATGGACGCGCGGCGGCCCCGGTTCTGGTCGAGGCCGGCCGTGCGTCCTGTAGACCCGAAAACGGAGGGCTTGTCAAGCGCTGCTCGCATCGGCGCCGGGTCCGGCGGCCCGCGCCGTCCGGGTCGGCCGCGCGAACCGTCAGTCTGCCCGCCAGCCGGCCAGGAGGGCCGGCGCGTCGAGGCTCGCGCCGTGCCGGTCCCGGGCGTCGGGATGGGCGGCGCACCAGAGGAACACGCGCGCGACCTCCTCGGGCGGCGCCACGGAGGCGGGATCCTCCTGCGGGTAGGCGGCCGCCCGCATCGCGGTACGCGTGGGGCCGGGGTTGACGGCGAGGACCACGAGGCCGCGGCCGTCGGTCTCGGCCGCGAGCACCTGCGTGAGCCCCTCGATGCCGAACTTGCTCACCGCGTAGGCGCCCCACCGCGCCTTCCCGGTCCGGCCGACCCCGGACGACACGTTGAGGATGCTCGCAAAGCGAGGCGGCTCGGCCCGGAGCATCGGCAGGCAGGCCTTGACGAGGCGGAAGGGCGCGGTGAGGTTCACCGCGAGCGTCGCGTCCCACTCCGCCTCGGGGTAGTCGGCGATCGGGACGCGGGGCCCGAGACGCCCCGCGTTGTTGACGAGGCAGGTGAGCCGTCCGAACCGGTCGCGCACCCCGGACGCAACGCGAGCCGGCGCCTGCGGGTCGGCGAGGTCGGCGGGGACCGGCAGGACGTCGGGCGCGCCGGCCGCAAGGAGCGCGCGGGCCTGGGTGCGCAGCAGGCCGCCGTCCCGGGCCACGAGGGCGAGCGCGGCGCCGCGGGAGGCGAAGAGGCGGGCCACCGCGGCGCCGAGGCCGCGCGTCGCGCCGGTGACCAGCGCGACGGCGCCGTCGAGCCTGAGGCCGGCGGTCGGGTCAGGCACCGGTCGCCTCGACGGCGGCGCCGGCCGGCGCGCCGGCGAGCGCGGCGGCGGCCGCGTGTCCGGACTGGACCGCCCCCTCGATCGTCCCCGGCAGGCCGGTGTCGGTCCAGTCGCCGGCGAGGACGAGGTTGGCGAGCGGCGTCGCCGTGCCGGGGCGAAGGCTCGCGGCGCCGGGCGCGAGCGAGGGGGTCGCGAAGGGCTCCTTGACGACGTGGCCGCGCAGGAGCCGCGCGCCGCGCGCGGCCGGCACCAGGCGGGCCACCTCGCGCTCGGCCAGGGCGACCAGCTCGGTGTGCGGGCGGCCGACGAGGTCGCGGGCGCCGCTGGTGACGGCGGTGACGTGGGTGCCGCGGTCGAAGAGCCAGTGCAGCGGGCTGCCGAGGAGCCCGACGAAGGGGCGCGGCGCGACCGGCCGGTCGTACCAGAGGTGGAACGACACGATGGGCGAGGCGCCGAGCCGGGCGAGGCCGGCGAAGGGGGGGCGGGCCGCCAGCGCGGGCGGGAGGAGCGACGGCAGGACCCGGTGGGGGACGGCCGCCACGACGGCGTCGACCGGCAGCCGTTCGCCGGCGCCGCGCCCGGCGGCCGAGAGCCGCACCGCCACGACGCGGTCGCCCGCGACCTCGAGCGAGGCGGCGGCCGCGTGCGTGCGGACGCGGCCGCCGGCGGCCTCGACGATCGCGCGCGCCTGCTCCGTGTAGAGGTCCGAGAGGCCGACGGCGGCGACCCCGAGGTCGCCCGCACGCGAGCCGCCGAAGAAGGCCCGGCGCGCCACCGCGAGGAGCCAGCGGGCCGAGGCGACCTCCGGCGCGTCGTTCAGCGTGGCGAGCGTGAGCGGGTCCCAGAAGACCCGGCGCGCGCCGGGCGTCTGGCCGTGCCGCGCGAGCCACGAGGCGACGGTGAGCGGCTCCAGCGCCGCCTCCGCGGCGCCCCCCCCGCGCGCCGCTGCCGCGAGGGCCACCCCCCCGCGGACCAGGGCGAGGCGGTCGCGCGCCCGCACCCCGCCGAAGCGCAGCAGCCCGGCCAGGACGTGGAGCGGCGCCGGCAGCGCCGGGCAGGTCAGGCGTGCGGCGGCGCCGCCCTCGCCGACGAACGCCACGTCGAGCCGGGGCTCGAAGGCGATCCGGTCCGCGGTGCCGAGCCGCCCGAGGAAGGCCAGCGTCTCGCCGTAGCAGCGCATGAAGAGGTGCTGGCCGTTGTCGACCACCGCGCCGCTCTCGGGCTCGCGGAACGAGTAGGCGCGCCCGCCGAGGACGCCCCGCCGCTCGAGGACCGTCACGCGCGCGCCGGCGTCGGCGAGGCGCACCGCGGCGGCGAGGCCCGCGAACCCGGCCCCGATGACCGCGACGTGCCGGCTCACGGCAGGCGCACCATGGCGGCGAGCCAGCGCGAGGCGGCGATGGCGAGCTTGCGGGTCCGGCTGACGGCGGCCCGGTGGCCGAACACGTCGTAGCCGTGCCGGACGAGGTCGTCGAGGATCCGCTCGTAGATCGTGCCGATCGTCTCGGCCGCGTAGAGGTCGCGGCGGTCCTCGTCGGCCAGGTGGGCGCGCGCCGAACGGTAGTAGCCGTAGGCGCGGTCGGCCTCGAAGGCGAGCAGGTCGCGCAGCCCCGGCGTGAGCCGCCCGCCGCCGAGGTCGGCCTCGGTCACGCCGAAGCGCGCCATGTCGGCCGCCGGCAGGTAGACGCGGCCGCTCGCGGCGTCGCTCGCCACGTCGCGCAGGATGTTGGTGAGCTGGAGCGCCCGCCCGAGGTGGACCGCGTAGGTCCGCGCCGAGGGGTTCCGGTAGCCGTAGACTTCGATGCAGACCAGGCCGACCGCGGCGGCGACGCGGTCGCAGTAGACCAGGAGGTCGTCGATCGTCTCGTAGCGCCGCCGCGCGAGGTCCATCTCGACCCCGTCGATGATCGCCTCGAGGTGCGTCCGCGGGATGCCGAAGCGGCGGACGGCCCAGGCGAGCTTGACGGTGATCGGGTGCGTCGCCCGGCCGTCGTAGGCCCGCGCCAGCTCCTCGCGCCAGGCCGCGAGCCTGATCGCCTTGTCGTGCGGCAGGCCGTCCTCGTCGGCGATGTCGTCGGCGAAGCGGCAGAAGGCGTAGACCGCGTACATCGCCTCGCGCCGCTCGCGCGGCAGGAAGACGAACGACCAGTAGAAGTTGGTGCCCGAGCGCCGGGCGACCCGTCTGACGTAGTCGGTGAACGTGCGCGACTCGGCCGCCGTCATCGCGCGAGGCAGGCCTTCAGGAGGATCGCGGCGAAGTCCCGCGCGCCGAGCGAGGGGCGCGCCCGCCACACGTCGAAGTCGACCGCCGCCGTCCGCTCGAGGATCGTCCGCCCGCCGTGCCACACGACGCGCAGCTCGAGGCGCAGCTCCGGCCCCACGCGCGCGGCAAGCGGCCGCCCGGCGTCGAAGAGTGCGCGCGTCCGATCGGCCAGCTCGCGCATGAGCCGCCGGTACGCGTCGGTGAGGATGCCGCGCGCGAGGTCGGCCTCGCGCACGCCGAAGGCGGCGAGGTCGTTCTGCGGGATGTAGAGGCGGTCCTTCTCGCCGAGGTCGATCGCCAGGTCCTGCCAGTGGTTCGTGAGCTGGAGCGCGGTGCAGACGGCGTCCGACAGCCGGAACAGACCCGGGTCCCGATAGCCGTGGACCATGAGGACGAGCCGGCCCACCGGGTCGGCCGACCGCCGGCAGTAGTCGAGCAGGTCGGCCCAGGTGCCGTAGCGGCGCGTGGTCACGTCCTGGGCAAAGGCCGAGAGCAGGTCGGTGAAGGGCTCGAGCGGCAGGCGCCTGGCCGCGATGGTGGCGGCGAGCGCGGTGAAGACGGGGACCGCCGCGGCGCTCCCCCCGGATCCGCCGGCCGCGCCGTCGCCGTCGGCACGCGAGCCTGCGGTCGCCACGACCGGCTCGTCGCCGGCGTGGGAGCCGCCGGGCGCGAGGCGCGGGGCGGTCGCCGTCGCCACGTCGCCGCGGTGCGCCGCCTCGACGCGGGCGCGCCAGTCGGCGAGACGCGCGAGGCGGGCCTCGGGCGTGCCGCGGCCCGGCTCGTCGGCGACGTCGTCGGCGGTGCGGGCGAAGGCGTAGATCGCCCAGAGGTCGCGCCGCGTCTTGCGGGGGAGCAGCCGCGAGCCGACCGGGAAGTTCTCGTAGTGCGTGCGCGCCAGACGCTCGCACCAGGCGTACGCCTCGTCGACCGTGAGCGTGCGGGCAGGGGGCGGGACCGTGCCGACGGTCATCCCGACGCACGCTCCCCGGCGCCGGCGCCGCGCGACGGGCGTCCGCCGGCCGGCCGCCTGTCGATCAGCTCGAGGAGGTTGCCGTCCGGGTCGAGGAAGTAGAGCCCGTCGTGGTCGCCCCAGTCGATGACCGGGTGCGTCGGGACGCCGGCCGACGCGAGCCGGCCGGCGGCCTCGGCGAAGTCGTCCGGGGAGACCGTGAAGGCGAGGTGCGATCGGCCGGTCGGCCGCTCGATGGCGGCCGGGTCGCCGGGCGCGCGGTCCCTGCGCTCGAGCAGGTTGAAGGAGCGCCCGTTGAAGTCGAGCACGACGACGCCGGGCATGCGGCGCTTGACCGGCAGGCCGAAGACCTCGGTGTAGAAGCGCTCGGCCCGTGCGAGGTCGGCGACCTCGAGGCCGAAGTGGTCGATCGCCTGCAGGCGGATCGGCATGGCCGTTACTCCGGGCCGAACAGCGGCAGCTCGCGGCCTGCGCCTTCGGCGCGCGCCCGCTCCAGGACGAAGGCGCCGCACGCGACGTCCTCGAGGGCGAGCCCGTGTGACACGAAGAGGGTGATCTCCTCGGGACGCCGCCGGCCGGGAGCCCGGCCGGCCACCACGTCGGCGAGCGGCGAGATCGCGTCCCAGGCGAGGTGCCCCGCCTCGATGACCGGCAGGAGCGTGCCCGACTCGAGGCGCGCCGTCTCGATGTCGTCGACCACCACGCGCGCCGCCCGCCGCACGGCCGCCTCGTCCAGCTCCCGGCGGTTCGGCCAGTTGACGCCGGCGGCGTTGACGTGCGTCCCGGGGGCAAGCCAGGCGCCCTCGAGCACCGGGGTGCGGGAGTTCGTGATGGTGCAGACGACGTGGGCGCCGCGCACGGCGGCCTCGCCCGACTCGACCGGCACGAGGCGCGCGCCGACGCGCGGGCGCATCCGCTCGACGAAGGCCGCCCGGCGCGCCGGATCGCGCCCGTAGACCCGCACCTCGGCGAGCGGGCGCGCCGCGCAGATCGCCTCGAGCTGCGTCTCGGCCTGCCACCCGGTCCCGATCACGGCGCCGATCGTCGCGTCCTCGCGCGCCATGTGGCGCGTCGCCACGCCCGACGCCGCGCCGGTGCGGATCTGGCCGAGACGATCGCCCTCCATCATGCCGAGGACCCGGCCGGTGGCGAGGTCGAAGAGGGTGATGATGAAGCTCGCGCCGCGCGGCGTGGTGCAGTACGCCTTGTACCCCCCGACGCCCCGATCGGGAAGCGCCGCGGCCATCATGTGCAGGACGGCCGGCGGCGTGACGACGCGGCGGCGCGGCTGCGAGGGTCCGCGGCCGCTTGCCGCCTCGAGGAACGCCGACTCGAGTACGCGCATGGCGTCGGCCACCGGCAAGAGCCGCCCGACCTCCGCCTCGGTGAGGATGCGAACGCCCATAGCGCGCTATCCTACCACCGTCATGGCGTCCCGGATTCGCACGGCGCTCGCTCTGACGGTCTGGCTCGCTCTCGCGCCGGCGCCGGCTGTCGCGTGCGGGCCGGGCGCGGCGGCCGGGGCGGAGGCCGCGTTCCGGGAGATCCTCGCGCTCTGGAAGGCCGAGCGGTACGAGGCGCTCTACGAGCGCGGATACCTGGAGCAGCGGGTCGAGCTGCCGAAGGCGGACTTCGTGCGGCTCATGCGGCGGGAGGACCGGGTCCTCCAGTGCTGCTGGCTCATGGTGCGCGACGTGCGCGTCGCGTGCGAGGCCGGCGCCGCCTACGTCACCGCCACGATCGGCTACGAGGTGAGCGGGTACCTCTTCGACGGCCGGGCCTGGGCGCGCGACAGCGCGCCGCGGGACGTCGAGGAGACCTGGCGGCTGCTGTGGCAGGACGGCGCTTACCGGGTGGACCTCTACCAGGTCCTCGGCCCCTCGTACCTCTACTACGAGCGGCGCCCCGGCATCGTGCGGCGCTTCGACTTCCCGCGCTTCCCGCAGCTACCGAAGCGGTGACGCGCCCCCGCGCAAGCGGGGGTCCGGGCGAAGCCCGGGGCGCCGGCAGAGCGGTCCCAGGGCGGCACGTGGAAACAGGGGCCAGGGTTCGGCCCGCTCCTCACGACGCCGCGGCGAGCGCCTCGAAGTCCTCGAAGGGGAGCGCGGCCACCCAGTCGGCGACGCGCAGGTCGCCGGGGTAACGGCGGCCGAGGAAGCCGCGCGCGTCGTACCGCGAGCGGAAGAGGCGCCAGAGGTGCGCCTCGTCGGTGCCGGCCCGCTTGAGGAAGAAGAAGAGGTCCTGCGGGCCGACCGCTGTGTCGAGCACCTGCGGGCCGACCTCGCCGGGCGGGATCCAGAGGGCGGCGATCCCGTGCCGCGCGAGCAGTCGGGTGCGGACCGCGTCGAGTTCGGGCATCGAGTCGGCGCGGACGATCTCGGACGGGAAGAGCACCGGCACCCGCTCGCCCTCGATCACGAGCCGGACCGGCGGCGGGTCCTCGGCGGGCCTGAGCGCGAGCCAGGCCGCCTCGGCGAGCCAGCAGGCCGCGGGGTCGAAGACGTCGGGCCACACCTCGAACACCTGGCCCTCCGGCGCCCGTTCGCGCTGCGCCCGCAGCCGCGTCGGGTCGATCACCTGATAGATGCGCCCCATGCCGCCATGCTAGCGGAGGAGGAGGCAGCCATGCCAGACGGGGAGGGAGGCCGGCCGCTGGTCGCCGTGGCCAGGGACGGCCGCGTGGCGATCGTCACGCTCGCGCGTCCCGAGGCGCACAACGCGCTCTCGACGGCGCTCTGCGAGGCGCTGCTCGAGACGCTCGCGCAGGTGGCGGCCGACGCCGACGTGCGGGCCGTGGTGCTCGTGGGCGAGGGGCCGTCGTTCTGCACCGGGGCCGACCTCAAGGAGCGGCGCGGCAAGCCGCTCGCCTGGATGCGCCGGCACAACCGGTTGATCGCCGGCGCGGCGAACGCCCTCGCCGCGCTGCCGCAGCCGGTCGTCGCCGCCCTCCACGGGTACGTCCTCGGCGGCGGCGCGGAGCTGGCCCTGGCGTGCGACTTCCGGGTGGCGGCCGAGGGCTGCCGCATCGGGTTCCCGGAGGCGACGCTCGGCATCATTCCCGGCGCGGGCGGCACGCAGCGCCTGCCGCGCCTGGTCGGTCCCGCCGTGGCGAAGGAGCTGATCTTCACCGGCCGGCGCCTCGACGCGGCCGAGGCGCTCCGCATCGGGCTCGTGTCCGAGGCGACGGCCGAGGGGCGGGCCGGCGAGGCGGCGCGCGCCCTGGCCGCGCGCATCGCGGCGAGCGCGCCGCTCGCCGTGGCGGCCGCCAAGCGGGCCATCGACGACGGGCTCGACGCGAGCCTCGCGGCCGGCCTCGCCCTCGAGTACCGCAGTCAGCTCGCCCTCTACGCCAGCGCCGACTGGCAGGAGGGGCTCGCCGCGTTCGCCGAGAGGCGGGCGCCGAGGTTCAGGGGCGAGTAACCGGGTCACGCCGAAGCGGGTGCGCGCCTCCCGCTCGACGCGTGCGAAGGGGACGTCCGACACGGGCGGGCGGCCGCGGTCGCGCGGCCGCTCAGGACTTCCGGTCGCGGAACTGCTTGCCGATCGCCGTCGAGCACGGCCCGATCGGCGCCGTGCTGCCTCGCCGTCTCGAGCAGCCGGGTGTTCTCCGCCGGGTAGTCGACGCCGGAGAGGAACTTCTGCACCTGGACCGGGTTCACGGGCATGGCAGCCTCCTTGCCCGGGCGATCCGAGCGAGGACCGTGCCCGGCCGGCACGAAGCCGGCCGGGCCGCTTGCCTCGAGGCCCGGGGGCTACCGCGGGGCCAGGTCGGTCCGGACGAGCCGCTCGACCGGGCTTGTCCGGGCGATCACCTTCCGCTCGGCCAGGAAGCGCTGGAAGCGCGCCCAGCGCGCCGGGTCGGGTGCGAGCCGCGCGGCGAAGAGCGGCCGCGTCGACGCGAAGGCGCGACGGGTCAGCTCCGTCCGGGTGTCGGCGTACCGGGCCTGGAGCGCGGCGAGCGCGTCGTCGGGCGTGTCGCGCACCCGCGCCATCCCCTTTGCGACCCCGGCCAGGAAGGCCCGCAAGGCCTCGCCCCTGGCGGCCAGCGTCGCGTCGCTCGCGACGAACACGAGCTCGTCGTACGGCGGCACCCCGTGCTCGACGAGGTCGAAGACGATCACCGTCGCGCCCTCGAGCTCGAGGGCGATCTTCTCGTAGTTCTTGTAGGCGCCGACCACGGCCGCCACCTGGCCGGACAGGAGCGCGGGGGTGAGGTTGAAGTTCACGTTCGTGAGCGTCACGTCCGACAGGTCGAGGCCGGCCGAGCGGAGCACCGCGCCGAGGAGCGCCTCCTCGAAGCCGGGGACCGAGTAGCCGACGCGCTTTCCCGCGAGGTCGGCGACCGTCCGGACGCCCGACCGCCCGGTCGTCATCACGCTGCCGAGCGGCTGGTCGATCAGGACGCCGAAGGCCGCGACGGGGAGCCCCTCGCTGCGCGCGATGGTCGTCAGCGGCTGGTAGGAGACGGCGACGTCGACCTTGCCGGCGGCGGCGAGCTTGAGCGGGTCGCTCGGGTCGGCCGGCGCCTGGATCACGACGTCGAGCCCCAGCGCCGCGAAGTCGCCCCGCTCGGCGGCCGCCACGATGGGCGCGTGGTTGGGGTTGGGGTACCAGTCGAGCATGAGCGTGAGCCGGGCGGCCTCGCCGCCGGCGGCGGCACCGGGCAGGAGCAGGCACGCGGCGGCGAGAGCGAGCATGGCGAGCGGACGAGTGATCACTGGACCTCCTCACGATGCGGCGCGCGCCCGGCGCCACGGCGTGAGCGCCCACTCGAGGGCGCGCACGGCCGCGACGAGCGCCACGCCGAAGACCGACAGGACGACGAGGGCGGCGAAGACGAGGTCCACGCGAAGCTGCGCGTTCGCCCTCGCCATGAGGTAGCCGAGGCCGGCGTCGGCGCCGACCCACTCCCCGATGACGGCGCCGATCACGCTCACCGTCGCGCCGATCCGCATCCCGGTGAAGACCTGCGGCAGCGCGGCCGGCACCTGGACGGCGAGGAGGACCATCGCCGGCCGGGCGCCGGCCATCCGGAACCAGTCGACGAGGTCGGGGTCCGCGCTCCTGAGCCCGTCGAGCGTGGCGACCGTCATGGGGAAGAAGACGATGAGCGCCGCCATGGCCACCTTGGAGGCGAGCCCGTAGCCGAGCCAGAGGACCAGGAGGGGGGCCACGGCGAAGACCGGGATCGTCTGCGACGCGACGAGGATCGGCTCAAGGGCGCGGCCGAGGACGGCCGAGCGGAACATGAGGAACCCCAGCGCGAGGCCCGCGACGAGCGCCACCGCGAAGCCGACGACGACCTCGACCGCGGTGACCCGCGCATGGGGCGCGAGCAGCGGCAGGTCGGTCACCAGCGTCCGGGCGATGCGCGAGGGCGCGGGGAGGATGTAGTGCGGCAGGGCGAGGAGGTGGACCGCCGCCTCCCAGAGGCCGACGAGCGCGGCGAGGAGGACGAGCGGCGCCCCCCACCGGCGCGCCGCGGCGGCGAGGCTACGCACGGCGCGCCTCGGTCGCGCAGGCGTCGCGCGCCTGCCGGACCAAGGCGACGAGCCGGCCCTCGAGGCGCGCGAGCATCGGGTCGCCCACGCGGCGCGGACGCGGCAGGTCGACCTCGAGCTCGGCGACGACGCGCGCCGGCCGGGCCGAGAGGACGGCGATCCGGTCGGCGAGGAGGGCCGCCTCCTCGGGGTCGTGGGTGACGACGAGCGTCGTCGGCCGCCGCTCGGCCCAGAGGTCGAGGAGGAGCGCGTGGAGGTCGAGCCGCGTGAGCGCGTCGACGGCGGCGAAGGGCTCGTCGAGGAGGAGGAGCCCGCGCTCCATGAGGAGCGCGCGGGCGAGGGCGACGCGCTGCCGCATCCCGCCCGAGAGGGCGGCGGGGTAGGCGCGCTCGAAGGAGGCGAGCCCGACGCGCGCGAGCGCCTCGGCGGCGAGCCGCTCCGCCTCGCGTCGCGAGCGGCCGGCCAGGCGGGCTCCGACCGCGGCGTTGGCGAGCGCGGTCCGCCAGGGGAGGAGGAGGTCCTTCTGCGGCTGGTAGGCGGCGAGGCCGCGGAGCGCCGCGCCGGCCGCCGTGCCGTCGAGGGCGATCGTCCCCGCGTCGGGCGCGTAGAGACCGGCCAGCAGGTGGAAGAGCGTGGTCTTGCCGCAGCCAGAGGGGCCGAGCAGGGCGACGATCGAGCCCGCAGGGACGTCGAGGTCGACCCCCGCGAGCACCGGCAGCGAGCCGAAGCGTTTGGCGAGCCCTCGGACCGCGAGGGCAGGTGCGTGCGCCATGCGTCCCTACGCCGGCATTACCCGGATCAGGTTCGACGGGTCGGCGGCCGGTCGCGTGCCGCCCTCTCAGCCCGGCGCGTCCGGGCTCCCCGAGTGACGAACCGGAGTCTAACGCGGGGCGCCTCCCCCTGCCAGCCCCGCCCGAGGCGCGGTTCCTGCACGAGTTCCTGCACGAGACGACCTCTCGTGGTCCGCCGGACCGCCTTCCCTTACCTCCCGTTCGCCCTCGCGCCGCTCGTCGTCTTCCCCGTGCGCGCGGCCCGGTTCGAGGCCTGATGGCCGGGAGTCGTGACGGCCGCGCCGCCGCGAGTCGTCGGGGGGACGGCGAACGTGAACGGCGACGGAGGGCCGGCACGGGGGCTGCTGCGGTGCCGCGAGCCGATGGCCGTCGTCGTCTCCGAACGTGCGGGCGTGCGCGCGGCCGCGCGCGCCGTCGCCCCCCTCGCCGAGCTCGACGCGACGCCGCGTCGCGTGGCCGTCGTCCGCGCGCTCAACGTCGGCGACCTGCTCGTCGCCGTCCCGGCGCTTCGCGCGCTGCGGCGCGCCCTGCCCGCGGCGCGCATCACCCTCGTGGGGCTTCCGTGGGCGGCCGAGATGGTCCGCCGCTTTCCGCGCTACCTCGACGACCTGCTGCCGTTCCCCGGCTTCCCGGGGATCGAGGAGGCGCCGTTCGACGCCGGCCGGCTCATCGCGTGCCTCGCCGACGCGCGCGAGCGGGCCTTCGACCTCGCGATCCAGATGCACGGCGGCGGCCGCTACAGCAACCCCTTCACGCGCATGCTCGGCGCGACGCGCACCGCGGGGTTCGTGGCCGCGGGCGACGCGAGCGGCCTCGACTTCCCCTTTCCGTACGTCGACCGGCACCACGAGGTGCACCGCTACCTCGACCTCGTCGCGTTCCTCACCGGCGTGCGCGGCGACGACCGGCTCGAGTTTCCCCTCGAACCGGCCGATCGGGACGAGGTGGCGCGGTGCCTCGGCCCCGATCCGGAGCCCTACCTCGTCGTCCACCCCGGCTCCCGCGTCGCCTCGCGTCGCTGGATGCCCGAGCGCTTCGCCGCCGTGGCCGAGGCCCTGGCCCGCGAGGAGGGGCTCGACGTGGTGGTCAGCGGAGGCCCGGGGGAAGGGCCGCTCGTCGAGCACGTCCGCCGCCGCCTCCGGTGCCGCACCCGCCGGGTCTCCGTCGACATCGGCCTCGGCGGTCTCGCGGCGCTCCTGGCCGGCGCGCGGATCGTGGTCTCGAACGACACGGCGGCCGCGCATCTGGCCGACGCGGTGGGGGCCCCGAGCGTCGTGATCTACGGCTCGGCGCACGTCGCGAACTGGGGGCCGCTCGACACCTCGAGGCACCGCACGCTCTTCGTCCCGATGGCCTGCCGGCCGGACCACTGCCGGCCCTGCCCGTTCGACCACCGCTGCCTCGCGGCGATCACGCCGGACGCCGTCGTGGCGGCCGCGCGCGAGCTGCTCGCGTGACCCCGCCCGTCGACGTCCTGATCCCGACCTTCGGGCGTCCGGCCGCCCTCGCGGTCACGCTGACCAGCCTCGCCTTGCAGCGCGCGCGGGGCTTCCGCGTCGTCGTGTCCGACCAGACCGAGGGCTCGCCGTCCACCGCGGCGCCGGAGGTGGCGGCGGCCCTGCGCGTGCTCCGGCTGCACGGCCACCCCCTCGAGGTGCACCGCCACCTCCCGCGGCACGGCATGGCCGAGCAGCGGCAGTTCCTGCTCGAGCGGGCGCGGGCCCCGTTCGCGATCTACCTCGACGACGACCTGATCCTCGAGCCCGACGTGGTCGGCCGGCTCGCGCGCGCCCTCGCGCGGGCGGGGTGCGGCTTCGTCGGCATGGCGGTCATCGGGCTGAGCTTCGAGCCGGACGTCCGGCCGCACGAGCAGGCGATCGAGTTCTGGGACGGTCCGGTGACGCCGGAGCTGGTCCTGCCGGGGACGCCCGCCTGGGATCGGCACCGCCTCCACAACGCCGCCAACCTGCTCCACGTGCAGCGGGCGCTCGCGCTCACGCCGCGGCGGGAGCGGCTCTACCGCGTGGCGTGGGTCGGCGGCTGCGTCATGTACGACGCGGCCAGGCTCCGCGAGGCCGGCGGGTTCGGCTTCTGGCCCGAGCTGCCCGCGGAGCACTGCGGCGAGGACGTCCTGGCGCAGCTCCGGGTCATGGCGCGCTCCGGCGGGGCGGGCCTCGCCCCCTCGGGCGTCTACCACCAGGAGCTGCCGACCACGATCCCCGACCGGCGCGTCGACGCGCCGATCGCCCTCGGCCCCGCGGGGCCCGTCTGATGCCGGCGCCGGCGTGGCTCCTGCCCGACGACTGGGGCCGCGTCCTGGGGCCCGATGCGCCGCTCCTCGAGACCTTCGTCCGGGTGACGATCGTCTACTTCGTCCTGATCCTCGTCATGCGCGTGGTCCTCAAGCGGGAGGCGGCGGGGCTCAGCGTCCGCGACCTCCTCGTCCTCGTGCTCGTCGCCGACGCCGTGCAGAACGGCCTCGCCGGCCCGTACGCGTCGGTCGCCAATGCGCTTCTCGCCGGCATCACGCTCATCCTCTGGGACTACGCGCTCTCGGCGGTCGAGTACCGCTGGCCGAGGGTCCGCCGCTTCCTCGAGCCGAGTCCGCTCGTCCTCGTTCGCGACGGCCGGCTCCTGCGGCACAACATGGCGAAGGAGTTGATCACGGAGGACGATCTCCTCACGCAGATCCGCCAGCAGGGGTACGAGCGGATCGAGCAGATGCGGCTGGTCGTCATGGAGAGCGACGGCCGCATCAGCGTCATCCCGCGGTAGGTGCGCCGGTACGACCCGGCGGCGCTCCGGCAGGGGCTTCCCGACGCGCCACGTCGTCAGGTCGCTCGCCGCCCCCGGTCGGCGGGGGACGGTCCGGCTCCTGTCCCGACGTGCCGCCCGCGGACGACGTCACGGCGCGCCGGCCTGCGGCCCGGGGCCTCCCCCTCGTCTGTCCACGTCCTGGGTCGCGGTGCCTGCGCGCGGCGCTCTGGCAGGGGCCTCCCGCCGCGCCACCCCCGGTCGGCGGGGGCCCCCGGCGCGGCTCGCGGCCCCTCGGCCCCCGAACCGCTCTGCCCGTCCCTCGATCCCCCGCCGTCCCTGACGCGTGGGACGGATCGACTTCGGCGCGTGGAGCTCTCCCGGTCCGCGGGGTACGGCGTCGAGCGAAACAGCAAGGGCCGCACCTCGGGATGCCGGGCCGGTGGGCGCGCCGGGGGCCCCCCGCGAGATGGGGCGACGCACGGCGCAACGCAGTTGCGCCGGCGGCGGGGGACCCCATCGAGCGGGGGTGGCGTGCCCGCCCGGCCCGTAGCACGCGAGTGCAAGCCGGAGGAGGGTGGCGGCCCGCCCGGCCCGCCGCGGTCGAGCGAGGTCGGGGGGATGAGCGCCCGCTAGAGGAACAGCACGCCGAAGCGGGCGGCGCCGCGCAGCCGCCAGAAGACCGCCAGTGGC
>DASVDK010000338.1:0-5128 GCA_036381125.1 Thermodesulfobacteriota bacterium
CGCGATCCACCGGAACTACGTGCCGCGCCACAAGAAGGGGGGTAGCGTCAGCGCGTACACCCTCGCGCGCGAGGCCCCCGCCATCGTCGCCCTCTACCACGCGCCGGCCCTCGTCGGCTTCCTGTCGGCGGTCTCCGGCCAGCCGCTCAGGCCCTGTCCGGAGTCGGACCCGCATGCCTGCGCGCTCTACTTCTACACCGAGCCGGGCGACCACATCGGCTTCCACTACGACACATCATACTACAGGGGCGCGCGCTTCACGGTGCTGGTCGGGTTGATCGAGCGTTCCAGCAGCCGCCTCGTGTGCCAGCCATTCAAGGGGGACCCGACGCGCGAGCCGCGGGAGCTGCGGCTCGCGACCGAGCCCGGCACGCTCGTGTTCTTCAACGGCGACCGCCTCTGGCACGCGGTCACGCCGCTCGGCGAGGGCGAGGAGCGCGTGAGCCTCACCCTCGAGTACGTGACCGACCCGACGATGAGCCCGGTGAAGCGCTTCGTGTCCAACATGAAGGACGCGATCGCCTACTTCGGGTTCCGCACCGTCTTCGGCGGCGGCAGGGCTACTCCGCCTTCCTCCTGACGACGTCCCGCCGGCGTCCCGCCGGGGTCAGGTCTTTCCATTTTCCACGGGGTCAGGCCTTTCCATTTTCCATGGGGTCAGGCCTTGCCGTTTTCCGTGGGGTCAGGCCTTGCCGTTTTCCGTGGGGTCAGGACTCGCCTTCACGCGGTTCGGCCGGTTGCCTCTCCGCCGGGCTCCGAAAAGGGGCCTCCCGCTGGCGACAGGTTGCGTGGCCGGGCGCCGGCCGTGAACGATGGCCGACCGGGGATCGCCGGTGGCGATGCGGTCAGCGGTGGCGGCGGCGACCGGGGAGCCAGTGGGCGAGGCGGACGACCCAGTAGGCGTGGGCGCCGAGGGTGACGACGACCATGAGGGCCGGCAGCGCCCCGGGGGCCAGGACCAGCAGCGCGACGAAGGCGACGAGGAGCGCGTAGAAGCCGTCGCGGGCGCCGAGGGCGCGCAAGAGCCGTGCGACCGGACCCGACGGGGACTCGGTGCCGCGGACCGGCCAGAGCTTCGTGAGGAGCGCGCTCGCCACGACGCCGGTCGCGGCGACGACGCCGAGCCACGCCCCGGCTCCGGCCGTGCGGCCGGCCACCGCCCCCATGGCCGCGACCATGAGCGCGTGGATCACGGTGTCGATCCCGACGTCGAGCCATTCGCCGAACCGCGACTGCGTGAGCGTCAGGCGCGCGACCTCGCCGTCCGCGTGGTCGGCGACGGCCGCCGCCGCGTAGAGCGCGAGGCCGGCCGCGGCGCCGGACGGCCGCCCCGCCCACACCGCGCCGACGGCCGCGAGCCCGAGGGCGAGGCTGGCGAGGCTGATCGGGGTCGGCCCGATCCCCAGCGCGACCGCCAGACGCGTCACCGGACGGGTCAGCCGCCGGTGGAACGCGACGTCGATCGGCGAGTCGATGGCGCTGCCGAGGGCCGCGTAGACGGCCGATTCGGCGCGCGCGGCGTCGCCGGCGCTCCGCACCCGGATGCCGCACGGCGCGACCGCGACGGTCCGGACGTCGCGGCCCGCCAGGGCGCGCGCGAGCGCATCGCCGGCCGGAGCGCCGGCCGCGAGCCGATCGGCGAGCGCCGCGACGCACACGGCATCGGCGACGACGAGCGGCGCGTCGAGGTCCCGGCACGCGAACCCTCGCGCGAGCGGCGCGCCGGCGACGAGGGGGACGAGCGAGACGGCCGGACAGACCAGCGAGACGGGCAGGAGGAGCGTCGGCCCCTCGTCGAGGTCCGCGGCGCTCGCGAGCCAGACGACTCGAGCCCGCGCAGCCGGCGAGGCCGCGACGGCGCGCTCGAGCGCCGGCGTCCGCAGCACGGTCGGGACGCCGATCGCCGCGGCGCCCGCCCGGGCGGCGGCGGCGATGGCGTGGAACGCGACCGGCCGGCCGGCGACCGCGAGGCCGGCGCCGGCGGCATCCTCCGCGGTCGGCGCGTAGAGGACGGCCCGGTCGATCACTCGCCGTCGAGCCGGACGACGCGGGGCAGCACCTCGTGCTCCGCCCGACGCAGGTCCTCCGCGAAGTCGATCTCGGTCCACGGAAGCCCCGTCACGTCCACCCACCCGACATGTCGTGTCGCGAGGAGTCGGTGCATCGCCTCCTCGTACTCCTCGAGGCCGTCCCGCTCCCGGATCACCGCCTCGAGGCAGCGGACGTAATCGGCCGCCGCGTCGGCGCCGCACTTGAAGAAGCCGACCCCCTCGCCCACGGCGTCCCACGCCTCGGGCCGCACCCGCTTGCCGAGCGCGACCACCCGGTCGCCTCGCGCGTAGACCTTCACCTCCTCGCCCGAGTCGGTGAAGCCGCGGTCGACGAGGACCGCGCTCGCCGCCGGGCTCTCGAGGAGCCGCCGCAGGAACACGCGCGGGAAGAGGACGTCCGCGTCCATGACGAGCGCGCCGCCGGCCAGCTCGTGTCGGGCGGCGTAGACGGAGAGCGCCGAGCCCTTCCGGTAGTCGGGGTTCTCCACGTACGTCACCGCCATCCCACCGACGCGATCGCCGGCGAACGCGCGGACCCGATCGGCCTGGTGCCCCACGACGAGGACGGTTCGGGGTACGCCGGCCTGCTCGAGCGCCTCGAGCATCCGTCCGAGGAGGGGCCGGCCGCCGACCTCGAGCAGCGCCTTGTGCGTGTGATCGGTGAGGGGGGCGAGGCGGCGCGCGACGCCGGCGACCAGGACGATCGCGTTCATACCGCGACGAGTCTAGCAGTTTTCCCTTGCCATCCCAACTCGGCGTCTGGTAGGGTCCACGCCTTCCGCAGGGAGGACAAGGATGCCCCTTTCCAGCCTGGAGACCGTTCTCTCGGTCACCGAGCTGACCAGCGCCATCGCCCTCGCGGTGGGTCGCGCCCTGCCCGGCCCGGTGTGGGTCGAGGGAGAGGTCTCGAACTGCCGCCCGCACTCCGCGGGGCACGTGTACTTCACGCTCAAGGACGACCGCGCCTGCCTGCGCGCCGTGCTCTTCCGCGGCCAGGCCCGGCTGCTCCGCTTCCGTATCGAGGACGGCCAGCGCCTGGTCTGCCGTGGTCGCGTGGAGATCTACGCGGGCCGGGGCGAGTACCAGCTCATCGTCGACACGGCCGAGCCGCGCGGCGCGGGCACGCTCGCGCTCGCCCTGGAGCAGACCAGGACGCGGCTCGCGGCCGAGGGGCTCTTCGACGCCGACCGCAAGCGGCCGATTCCGCGGTGCCCCGCGACCGTGGCGGTCGTCACGTCGCCCACCGGCGCGGCGCTGCGGGACATCCTGAACGTGCTCGGCCGGCGCGCGCCAGGCCTCCACGTCCGGATCGTCCCGGTGCGCGTCCAGGGCGAGGGCGCCGCCGCCGAGATCGCCGCCGCCATCCAGGCCGTGTCGGCCGGCCGGGCGGCCGACGTGGTCATCGTCGCACGCGGCGGCGGCTCCGTCGAGGACCTCTGGCCGTTCAACGAGGAGGCGGTCGTCCGTGCGGCCGCGGCCTCGGCCGTGCCGCTCGTCTCGGCGGTGGGGCACGAGACCGACGTGACCCTCATCGACCTGGCCGCCGACCTCCGCGCGCCGACCCCCTCGGCGGCGGCCGAGCTGGTGGCGGCCAGCGCGGCCGAGCTTCGCGCCGCGGTCGCCGCGCTCAGGCGGCGGCTGGCGCTGGCGGCCCGGCAACGGCTCGACGGTCGTCGCCTGCGGCTCGCCGAGGCGCGGCGACGGCTCGGTGACCCGCGGTCGCGGCTCGGCCAGGCGCGCCTCGCGCTCGCCGACGCGACCGGTCGGCTCGCCAGGGCGGGACGCGAGGCGACGGCGGCGCGGCGGTTGCGCCTGGCCGCCCTCGCCGGCCGCCTCGACGCCCTCTCGCCGCTGGCGATCCTCGGCCGCGGCTACGCGGTCGTGCACCGCGTCGAGGACGGGCGCGTCGTCACCGACGAGGCGCAGGTCGCGGCCGGCGACCGGCTCCGCGTGCGGGTGGCCCGCGGCGAGATCGCCGCGCGGGTCGAGAGGGCCGCCTCGTGAAGCGGCTCTCCGTCGAGTTCATCACGGTCCTCGTCGTCCTCGCCCTGCTCGGGGTGGCGCTCGCACGCCTGGCCGACGCGGCGGACGAGGCGCTGCCGCCGAAGCTCTCGGTCGAGGCGGCGGCCCGCCGCGCGAAGCAGGGGGCCATTGTCCCGATCACCATCCGGAGCGATCGGCCGCTCGCGCGCCTCGCGCTCGTCCACGGCGACCGGACGGTCCCCGTGGAGCTGACCGAGGGAGGGATGCTCGGCCGCGCCCTCCTCGGGATCGACATGGACGCCCCTCTGGGAGACCAGCCGCTGAGGCTCGAGGCGACGGCCGACGACGGCGCGGCGGCGCCGGTGACGTACTCGCTCGAGATCGTCTCGGGCCGCTTCCGCGTGCAGCGGCTCAGGGTGAAGCGCGGCTACGTCGAGCTGCCGCCGGGCGTCCTCGAGCGCGTGAGGGCCGACCAGGCGGCCGTCGCGCGCGTGTGGGCCACCGGCGACCCGGAGCGCCGCTGGCGCGGGCGGTTCCTCGCACCCATCGAGGCGACGCCCTCGGACAACTTCGGCGTCCGGCGCATCTTCAACGGCCAGCCCCGCGCGCCGCACAACGGCGTCGACTTCGGCGCGCCGGCGGGGACGCCGGTCGTGGCGCCGGCGGCGGGGCGCGTGGCGCTCGCCGACGACCTCTACTTCAGCGGCGGGACCATCATCCTCGATCACGGCGCCGGGCTCTTCACGACCTACTTCCACCTCTCCCGGCTCGACGTCCGCCCGGGCGACCTCGTCCGCCAGGGCCAGGCCATCGGCGCCGTCGGCTCCACCGGCCGCTCGACCGGGCCGCACCTCCACTGGGGCGCGCGGCTCCACGGCGCGCGGGTGAACCCGCTCGACCTGCTCGCCTTGCCGGACTGGGACGGCGAGCCGATCGTGGCCGACAGCCCGCCGGCGGTGCCGGCTGTGCCGGCGGCGGCGACCAGCGGACCGGCGGCGGCGCCCGCGGCCGCGCCGGCCGAGAGCCCCGCCTCCTCCGCGTACTAGCTACCTAGCTACCGGCCTTCCCGAAGGTCCCTTCCTGGAGGTCGGCCC
>DASVDK010000339.1:0-7882 GCA_036381125.1 Thermodesulfobacteriota bacterium
TTCGTGAAGATCGCCGGCAAGGAGGCGGCCGAGGGGAGCTGGCTCACCTTCTCGCCGGACATCAAGAACGTCCCGACGGCCAAGGCGTCGGTCGAGGCGTACGAGAAGCAGTTCGGGCCGGTCGGGCCGTACTCGATCTACAGCTACGTGGCCGCCCGGCTCCTCTTCGAGGGGGTCAAGGCGACCGGGGCGAAGGGGCCGAGGGACGCCAGGAAGGTCGCCGACTGGATCCGGAAGAACACGCACCAGACGGCGCTCGGGACGGTCCGGTTCGACCCGAAGGGAGACGTCGGCTCGCGTACCTACGTCGTCTACGAGACGCGCGACGGGCAGTTCGTCCAGATCACCGGCCTCGAGAACCAGGCCGCGAACTAGCGCCGTCCCACGAACACCCCGGGCGGCCCCGGCCGCGCTGCCGCCCAGGAACCCGGCCGCGCACCTGGCCGGGCCGCCCGGGGTTTCCCTCACGGCCTCGCCGGCCTGGGCGGCGCCATAATGGGCCCATGCCCGCGTCGGGCCGCGAGCGCGCCGTCGGCCTCCTCTGCGCCGCGCTGGTTATCGTCATCTGGTCGAGCTTCATCCCGGTCTCGCGACTCGGCCTGTCGGGCGCGCTCGAGCCGCCCGATCTCGTCGCGCTCCGCTTCGCCGTGGCCGGCCTCGTCACGCTGCCGCTGCTGGCCCGCAAGGGGACCGGCGGGCTCGGGCCGCGGCGGGCCCTGGCCCTCGCCCTGACCGCCGGTATCGGCTTCTCGGTCCTCGCCTACCGGGGCCTCTCGCTCGCCCCGGCATCCCACGCCGCGGTGCTGATGCCCGGGGTACTGCCGCTCTGGACCGCCTGCCTCGCGAAGCTCTGGCTCCGCACCCCGCTCGGGCGGCTCACTTCGATCGGCCTCGGCCTGATCGCCGCCGGGGTCGCGGCCATGGCGGCCGCCACCCTGGGCGGCGGCCCGGCCGGGCAGTGGGCCGGCGACCTCTGCTTCCTGGGCGCCTCGCTCTCGTGGGCCGTCTTCACCGTCGCGGCGCGCGCGTGGCAGGTGCCCCCGCTGCGGGCGGCGACCCTCGTGGCCGTGATCTCGGCGGCCTTCGTGCTGCCCGTCTACCTCCTGGTGCTCGAGCCCCGCCTCGCGGCGGCCCCGCCGGGCGAGGTGCTCTTCCACGCGGTCTACCAGGGGCTCGTCGTCACCATCGTCGCCCTCGTCGCCTTCACGCGCGCCGTGGCGGCGCTCGGGCCCGCGCCGACCGCCATGATCACCGCCGCCGTCCCGGTCGCCGCCACCCTCTTCGCCGTTCCCCTTCTCGGCGAGCGCCCCTCGCTCGTGGAGATCGCCGGCCTCGCCCTGGTCACGGCCGGGATGCTGACGGCGGTGGTCGATGCCGCCGGACCGACGGGGCGTCGGGCCCGACCGACGATTCGTCGGCCTCCCGCGGCATAATCAGCGCGGGCCGGCGGCACCCGCCGGCCGGTGCACGGCCGTGTCGGCCCGAGGATGGACGGTGTCGTGATGCGTACGGATGGCTCTCGCAGGGTGGCGGGCCCGGAGGCGGCCGACGGCCGGCGCTCCGCGGTGGACGAGGTCGACGAGGCGATCCTCCGCGTGCTGCGCAGGAACGCACGGCTCTCCCAGGAGCAGATCGGGCACGAGATCAACCTGTCCCGCCCCGCGGTGCACGAGCGGATGCGCCGACTCGAGGCGCGGGGGGTGATCCACGGCTACACGGTCCGCGTCGACTGGGCGGCGCTCGGGCTGCCCTTCGCGGCGTTCGTGGCGGTCAAGACGGAGGGGCGCAAGTACACCGAGGTCGAGCGCGCCATCCTCGACCTCGAGGGCCGCGACGCCGAGGTCGAGGAGAGCCATACCCTGGTCGGGGAGTGGTGCCTCCTGGTCAAGGTTCGGGCCGCGTCGTCGCCGGCGCTCCAGCGCTTGCTCGATCGCATCCGCGAGGTGCCGGGGGTCAAGACCACGCGGACGACGATCATCCTCTCGTCGCGAGCGAACGACGCCTAGAGCCGATTGCGCGTCAGCCTACGGGGTAGCCGCAGTGGCGGAACCAGCCGCGGGCGTCATCAGGGGTGATCGCCGCGAGCGCGGCCGTGACGGCGTCGTCCAGGGCCTCGTGCGGGCGCGCCTTGGCCGCGCCACGCCGCCCGCCTCGGCCTGGCTCTCGGGCCGGTCGCGTTCGGCGGCGTGGAGCGCGGAGCCGGCCCTCCGTGTGCGGCCGCGCGGCGATCGTCCCCGTCGTCCGCCGCCGGGGCAACAGCTTCTCCACGAACGACAGCCTGACGAGGAACCGCCGGGCGACGGCTCGGTGGGCCAGCCCCGCGTTGCAGGCCTGCACGATCCGCTGCCGCAGGTCGTCGGAACAGGGCTGCATGGCCTCGGCCTACCCGTCCCCCGCTCCTTACACCACCGGGATCCGCTCTAGCGGGCGCTCCGCGGCCCGAGGCGGCGCCGCTGTACCTCCCCCGCGACGACCGGCATGACGAGGAGCGTGAGGAGGACCAGCGGCCACAGCCGGCCGGCGAAGACGTCGTAGTCCGCCAGCAGGCGCTGCCAGGAGTGTCCCGCCACGTAGCGCCCGAAGCCGAACTCGAAGACGACGGTCGCGACCGCCCACCCGACGCCGACGGCCGCCAGCGCGGACCGGTCGCGCGAGGGGCAGAACCAGCCGACCGTCCGCCAGATCAGGGCGGCGAAGACCGCGACGACGACGAGCGTGCCGACGACGTGCGCCCGCGGCTCGCCGAGGCGCGGCTCGAGCAGGCCGACGCGAAGGGCGCCTGCTCCCACCGCGACGACGAGCAGCAGGAGCCAGACGGCGGCGGCCCGGCCGATCATCCGCGCAGGTAGAGGCCGGGACGGGCGACCTCCATGTAGGATGCGGGATCGGCCAGCGCGCGGAACCCGAACCGCGCGTAGAGCCCGTGCGCGTCCCGCGTGACGAGCAGCAGGCGCCTCAAGCCTTTGAGCGCCGGATGGGCCATCACCGTCTCGACGAGCCAGGCGCCGAGCCCTTCGCCGCGGTACGGCTCGAGCACGTACACGTCGCAGAGATAGGCGAACGTCGCCTGGTCGGTGACGACCCGGGCGAACCCGATCTGCGCGTCGCCCGCGTAGAGGCCGAAGCAGAGCGATCCCTCGATGGACCGTGCGACGACCTCGCGCGGGATCCCCAGGGCCCAGTACGATCGGCTGAGGTAGGCGTGGATGGCGTCGAGGTCGAGCCGCGACCGGTCGGTCGAGATCGTGTAGGGCCCGCGAGTCGTCTCGAAGGTCACGGTCGCCAGTCCTCCCTTCGGCTCCGGCGGACGGTCGCGCTCGCCGGCGGCCGCGTCGTCTCCGAGCCTGGCGCGCCGGCCGCCTGCGCGCGCCCTCCTGGGGAAGGCCTGAATCATTCCATGGGCCTCCGCCGCCAGAGGCGCCTGAGAGTTCCTTTCATGACCTCCGTTCGATCTCGCGGTAGAGGATGAGGCCGCAGCCGAGCCGCTGGCTCGACTCGATGCCGCGTCGGGCGATGCGCGGGGTGAAGTGCCCTGCTGGGTCAGGTTCATGACGGCCAGAATCCGAGCCCTGTTACTTCAGCTCGGCACGGGCGGCCCGAAGCACCTCACTCGCCGGTCGGCCACCGCCGGCCGTGGCGTCCCACTCCTGGTCGCGCCGCTCGGCTTCTTCAGCCCAGAGCCGGGCGTTCTCCTCGTCGGAGAGGACCTCGAGACTCTCCAGCAGCGTCTCGGCGAGCCGCGCGCGCCTTCGGGTCGAGTTTCAGGGCCTCGGCCTCGATCTCGTCGATACGCATGATCGTCATTCTAGAGCGTCTGCGCGTTTCCTGCTCTGTCGGCCCAACGCTCCCGCTCAGCAGGGCGCCACGGCGGCGGCGAGGGCCCCGCGCCAGCGGCGAGGGCCGGCGGCGGCGGTGAGGCCTCGCGACGGCGGCCCGTCGGCGTGCTACACCGAGCAGCATGCCCGCACCCGACGGCCGGCGACTCGACCGGACCCTGACGCTCGGCCCGGCCGTCGGCCTCGCCATCGGCCTCGTGGTCGGCAGCGGGCTCCTCGTGCTGCCGGGGCTCGCCTACCAGCGCTCTGGCGGCGCGGCCATCTACGCCTGGCTGGTCGACGCGTTGCTGGTCGTGCCGCTCCTCGTCGTCTTCGCCCGCCTCGCCGCCCGGTACCCGAGCGCGGGCGGGGTGGCGGCCTTCGTCGAGACCGCCTTCGGCCGCCGCGCCGCCGCCGCGGTGGAGGTGCTCCTCCTGGGGACCTTCGTCTTCGGAGGGCCGGCCATGGCGCTCACCGGCGGCTACTCGCTCGCGGCGGCCGTCGGAGGCGGCGGGGCGACCGCCCTCGGTGGGGCGCTCGCCCTCCTGGCCCTCGCCTTCGTGGTGAACGCGCGGGGGGCGCAGATCTCGGGCCGGGTGCAGCAGGTTCTGGCGTACGGGATGGTCCTGCTCCTCGGCGCCGCGGCGGTCGGCGCGCTGGTCGCGGGAGGCCGGGAGGGGGCCGGCGTCTCGCCGCCCGCCGCGTGGGCCGCGTCGCTCCCGGCCCTGGGGCTCGTCTTCTGGGCCTACGCCGGCTGGGAGATGCTCGCCTTCACGGCCGAGGAGTACGTGAACCCGGCGAGGGACTTCCCGAGGGCCGTCGCCATCAGCTTCGGGGTGGTGGTCCTTCTCTACCTCGGCGTTGCCGCGGCGGTCCAGGTCACGCTGCCGCCGGACGCGCCGCGCCTCGCCACGGCGTCGGTCGCGGCGCTGTTCGGGACGGTCTACGGCGGGTGGGGCGGCACGTTCGCCGCGCTCGTCGGAGTCGTGATGGTGGCGGCGAACCTCGTGGCCGGCACCTTTGCCGCGTCCCGGCTCGTCTTCGCGTCGGCGCGCGCCGGGCTCTTGCCGGCCGCGCTCGCGCGCCTGGATCCGGCCACCGGCGCCCCGCGGGCCTCGGTGGCGGCCAACGTCGGCGTGTTCGCGGCCCTCGCCTGCGCCGGAGCTGCCGGTCTCGCCGGGCTCGACACGATGCTCGAGGTGGCCGGCCGCAACTTCCTCGTGCTCTACGGGCTCGGCGTGGCCGCCTATCTGCGCCTGGTCCCGTCCGGGGGAGGCCGCCTGGTGGGGCTGGTCGCCCTCGTCCTCGTCCTGGCCATGGCGGCGACCTTCGGCGCGGGGCTGCTCTACCCGGCGGCGCTCCTCGCGGCGGGGCTTCTGCTGGCGGGGCGCCGGCCGCTCGTCCGGCCGCGCGACTGACGCGCGCGGCCGAGTACGGGTGGACGGCGCGGGTCGACTCAGCGGTGAGGCGGAACGGAGGCCGGGGCGGGGCGGGCCGCGAGCCCGCTGTCCAGGAGGGCCTGGGCGGCCTCGGCCACCCGCTCGTCGCTGTCGAGCGACATCGGGTACCGGCGGGCCTCGGGGTAGACTTCCACGATGCGGCGCAGGGCCTGCGCGGCCTGCGCGGCGTCGCGCAGGTCGAACGCGAGCACGTTGGCCTTGACGAAGAGCGCCGCGGCGGCGAGGTCGGCGTTCTGCCCGTGCTTGAGGACGACCCGGTCCATCTCGGCGACCGCGCGGGCGGGGTCGTTGAGGCGCCGGAGGGCGAGGTCGGCCAGGCGATCGAGCGCGCGGACCGCGTGATGCTCGGTGTCGCCGTAGAAGGCGAAGGTGAAGGTCGAGTGCCGGTCGATCAGCTCGCGGTAGCGGGCGATGGCGGCCTCGAACCGGGCGCGGCGGCCTGCGGCGTCGCCGGCGGGGAGCGCCATCGCCAGCTCCACCTGGGCCTCGGCCGCCAGCTCGCGCGCTCGCACGCGGACGTACTCGTGCGTCGACTCGGCGGCCACCCGGTCGTAGGCGGCCACCGGGGGCGGGCCCCCGTGCTGTCGCGCGTGCCGCCTCAGCGTCAGGAGCGCGGCCTCGTCGAAGTACGACTCGCCCTCGTAGAGCAACAGGCGCTCGGCCGGGAAGTTGCGGATGAGGGCGAGCAGGATCGCCTCGGCGACCTCGGGGCGGCCGTCGCGCGCCTCCACTTCGGCCAGGGCGAGCCGGGCGAAGGGGGCGGCGCGACCGCCGTAGCCCTCGGGACCGAGGCCGCGGAAGCCGTCGGTCGAGACGATCGCGTCGGGGTAGCGGGCGGCGAGCTGCTCGAAGCGGGCCCGCGCGCGGGCGTAGTCCCGCGCGACGTCGCGCTGGTAGAGGCCCCGCTCGGCGAGGATCACGGCCTTGAGGCTGGTCGGCTCGTTGCCGACGTCGATCGGCTCGGTGTCCGGGTAGGTCCGATCGAGCCGGTCGAGGACGGCGAGAGCCGCCGGCCACTGCCCGCGGTCCTTGTAGATGTGGTAGATCTCTGCGAGCGCGCCCTTGGCGTCCTCGCTGCCGGGCGCGAGCGCGGCGACCCGCTCGTAGAGCCGGATGATGGCGGCGTAGTCGATCGGGGTCCGCTCGTAGAGGTCGCCGATCTTCTCGTAGAGGTCGGTCAGCTCCCGGTCGCGCGCCGCGGCCGGGTCCTCTCCCGACCGGGCGGGCGCACCGGCGGCCGGTCGTGGCACGATGATCAGGAGCACGGTCACCACGACGAGCGCCGCGACCGTGCGGTGTCGGGCCGACATGCCAGGATCCCCGCCGAACCGGCGGGTGTGTACCAGAACTCGCGCCACGATGTCAACCGAACCGGGAGCGCCTGGGACCGCCGCCGCATATGAACCGCCGACTCGTCGCCGATCTCCTCCTCGTGCTCGTCTGCGTCTTCTGGGGCGCGACCTTCGTGGTCGTGAAGGAGGCCGTCGCCCTCGTCCCCGTGAACGCCTTCCTCGCCATCCGCTTCTGCCTCGCCGCGGTCGTCCTGGTCGTCCTCTTCGCGCCCCGGATGCGGGCGCTCGGTCCCGGCACGGCGGCCGCCGCGGCCGTCCTCGGGACGGTGCTCTTCGCCGGGTACGCCCTGCAGACCTACGGGCTCGCCCTCACCACCGCGTCGAACGCCGGCTTCCTGACCGGCCTGTCGGTGATCCTCGTGCCGCTCTTCTCGGCGCTCGTGTTCGGCGTCCGGCCGGCGCCTCGCGTCTGGGTCGCGGTGGCGCTGGCGACCGGGGGGCTGTACCTCCTCGCGGCCCCCGGTGACGGCAGCCACGCCCGCGTCGAGTTCAACCCGGGCGACGCCCTCGTCGTCGGGGGGGCGGTGGCCTTTGCCTGGCACATCCTCCTGACCGGGCGGTTCGCGCGGCGATACGATCCGATCCTCCTCGCCACGGTCCAGATCGCCACGACCGGGCTGCTCGGGACGGCGGCGGCGCTGGTCGTGGACGGCGGCATCCCGCTCGTCCTGCCGAAGGCGGTCTGGAGCGCCGTCGTCGTGACGGCGCTCTTCGCGACGGTCTTCGCCTTCGTCGTCCAGACGGCGGCGCAGCGCTACACGTCCGCGACCCGTACCGCGCTGATCTTCACCCTGGAGCCGGTCTTCGCCGCGCTCGCCGCCTGGCTCTACGCCGGCGAGCCGATGACCGCCTCGCGGCTCGCCGGCGGCGCGCTGATCGTCGTCGCCATGGGGGCCGTCGCGTCGTCACCGGACTGCGGACCGGGCCCGGGGACCCCGGCCTGAGGACCCGCAAAATCTATCGGCCCGGAGACGATCTCCGTCACGCTCGTGCAACATCTGTTCTGGATCACGAACGTTTTCGCCGACTCGATCCGACCTTGCCGATCGCTTGCCCCGGCGGCATGCGTCCTGCACCCGCGGCCTGCCGCGACACGCGTGCTGCCGCGCGGCCCCGCGGTGCGGCGGCCGCCCGGGACCTCCCGTCGCGCGCGAGACCACCCTTGAGAGGCGGAGGGGATGCGAGGACGCGGGCTCGAAGTCCGTCGGCGTTACCGGCTCGTGGCTCCCTGGGCCGGAGCCGCGCTCGTCGTGGT
>DASVDK010000340.1:0-4677 GCA_036381125.1 Thermodesulfobacteriota bacterium
TCTGCTCGTCGTTCATGAGCCCGGCATGGTTGTCCTTGTGGCCGGCGAAGGGGAGCCCGAAGCCCTTGATCGTGTAGGCGATGAAGCAGCGCGGCCGGTCGTCGGCCTCGGCCGCGCGGAAGGCCTCGAGCACCGACTCCATGTCGTGGCCCGCGAGATTGGTCATGAGGGCGTGGAGGCTCGCGTCGTCGTGGTCGTCGAGGATGGCGCGAACGCCCCGGACGTCGCCGATGTCCCGCGCGAGCCGCTCGCGCCAGGCGGCGCCCCCCTTGTAGGTCAGCGCCGAGTAGAGGGAGTTCGGGCAGTCGTCGATCCAGCGCCTGAGCGCGTCGCCGCCCGGCCGCGCGAAGGCGTCGAGGAGCCGCTTGCCGTACTTGAGCGTCACCACCTCGAAGCCGGTCGTCCGGAAGATGTCGTCGAAGCGGCCGAAGAGGCGGTCGGTGACGACCGCGTCGAGGCTCTGGCGGTTGTAGTCGATGACCCACCAGAGGTTGCGGACGCCGTGCTTCCAGCCCTCGAGCATCGCCTCGAAGACGTTGCCCTCGTCGAGCTCGGCGTCGCCGAGGAGCGCGACCATGCGCCCCGGCGGCTCGCCCGCCCGCACGAGGCCGTGCTCGCGGACGTAGTCCTGCACGAGCGACGCGAAGAGGGTCACCGCCACGCCGAGCCCCACCGACCCGGTGGAGAAGTCGACGTCCTCGGTGTCCTTCGTGCGCGACGGGTACGACTGCGCCCCGCCGAGCGCCCGGAACCGCTCGAGCTTCTCGCGGCGCTGCCGGCCGAGCAGGTAGAGGATGGCGTGCAGGACCGGGCTCGCGTGCGGCTTCACCGCGACCCGGTCCTGCGGTCTGAGCACGTCGAAGTAGAGCGCCGTCATGAGCGTGACGACGGAGGCCGACGAGGCCTGGTGGCCGCCCACCTTGAGCCCGTCGCGGTTCGCCCGGACGCGGTTGGCGTGGTGGATCGTCCAGGTGGAGAGCCAGAGGACCTTCCGCTCGAGTTCGCGCAGGACGGCCAGGCTGTCGGCGTCGACAGTCGGCCGCCGGATGCCCGCGATCGCCATGCCCCATTCTATCCCGCCCTCCCGGCAGCGGATTGCGATCATGGCGAGCTACCCTGGCCTCCGAGCAATAGTATGCCAAGGGCTCGAACCAGGGAGGCGAAACGTGCCAAAGACGCTCGACGAGATCGACCGGCGGATTCTCGCCCTCCTCCAGGAGGAGGCGCGGATGCCCAACGTGGAGCTGGCCGGCAGGGTGGGGCTCTCCCCGTCCCCCTGCCTGCGCCGCGTGCGCGAGCTGGAGCGGACGGGAGTGATCCGGCGCTACGTGACCCTGGTCGACCCCGCGGCGGTCGGGCTGCCGATCAGCGTCTTCGTGGCCGTCACCCTCGAGAAGCAGATCGAGTCCGAACTCGAGCGCTTCGAGGCGGCGGTCCGCAAGCGCCCCGAGATCATGGAGTGCTACCTGATGACGGGCGAGTACGACTACCTGCTGCGGGTGGTCGTCAAGGACCTCGTGGCCTACGAGCGGTTCCTCATGGACAGCCTCACCCGCATCAAGGGGGTGGCCAGCATCAAGTCGAGCTTCGCGCTCAAGCAGGTGCAATACCGGACCGCGCTGCCGCTCACCCGTAGCGAGTAGCGCGCCTTCGCGGGATGCCGACCGGCAGGTCGTCGAGCGCGTCGAGGAGGAGGAGGCGCCGGCCGGCGAGCCGGGCGGCCGATGGGCGGCGCGCGCTGCCGGGTGCAGGGCATGCGGAGTGCAGAGGGGCAAAGGAGCCCTGGAAGGTCCGTCTGGAGAGCCCGCCATGATCCCCACGAGTCGTTCCCTCGCTCTTGTCCTGTCCGTCGCGGTCCTCACCGGTTGCGCCTCGGCGCGGGGCGCGAGCCTCGGCGGCGACGCGCCCGCGCTCCCGGCGGTGACGGTGAACGAGTTCATCGCCATGCAGCCCGCCGAGCGCCAGCAGGAGATCGCCGCCGCCCAGCGGGAGCTGCGGATGGCCGAGCGGCGAGCCGAACGGGCCGCGGCCCTCGTGCCGGTCGCCGAGACCCAGCTGCGGATCGCGCGCGCCGACGTGCAGAACCGGAAGGCGGCGGTCCAGCGCTCGGATGCAAACGTGGCCCTCGTCCGCCGGCAGCACGAGGCCGTCTTCCTGGGCGTCCCCGCGGACACCGAGAAGGTGCCGGAGGACGTCGAGCAGGCGCTCCGGCGACTGGACGAGGCGGAGCACGCGGTGGACGTGGCCCGCTGGGAGCAGGAGGCGGCCGAGGCGCTGGAGCGCGTGCGCGAGGAGGAGCTGGCCTACGCGCAGGCCTTCCGCAACGCCGCGCAGCGGGACGTCGAGCTGCAGCAGGCGGAGACCGACCTCGCGCGGATACGGCTCGTGACCCGGGCGACGGCGGACATCCTGCCGGGCGTCGCCGATCCGCGGCTGTCGCTGGCCCAGTCGCGGGTGCAGGAGGCCCGGGCCGGCTACGCCGAGGCGCATGCCGAGGCGATGGGCCGGCTGGCTGCGTCCCAGATGCGCCGCGCCGGCATGGCGAACTACCAGTACGGGCCTCCGGCGATGGTGTCCCTCTCGGGCTCGCCGGGAGGGTCGGAGGCGCCGGGGCTCGTGCCGAGCACCGCCGCGATCGAGCCGGAGCCGCTGCCGTGGCCCAACGCCTGGGAGGAGCCGCCGGCCGGCCAGCCTAGGTGACCGCCGCCCGGCGGCGGTACTCCGGCCGGTCCCACTCGCCGCTTGCGAGCACGGCGTGGAGCGCGGCCACGGCGTCCCAGAGGTCGACGTACCGGAGGTAGAGCGGCGCGAAGCCGAAGCGGAGGATGTCGGGCGCGCGGAAGTCGCCGATCACGCCCCGGGCGGCGAGGGCCTGCACGACGGCGTAGCCCTCGGCGTGGCGCAGCGACACCTGGCTGCCGCAGCGCTCGGGGTCGTCGGGACCGAAGGGCGCGAGGCCGAGGCCGTCGCACCGCTCCCGCACGAGCCGTCGGAAGAGCCCGGTCATGCGCACGCTCTTGCGGCGGACCTCGGCGAGGTCCGCCGCGAGGACCTCGTCCACGCCCGCCTCGAGCGCGGCCAGCGAGAGGACCGGCGGCGTGCCGCACAGCGCTCGCCGGATGCCGGGCGCGGGGCGGTAGGTCGTCTCGAAGGCGAAGGGGGCCTCGTGCCCCATCCACCCCGCGAGCGGCTGGCGGAAGGCGGCCTGGTGCCGCCGGGCGACGTAGAGGAAGGCCGGCGCGCCGGGGCCGCCGTTGAGGTACTTGTAGCCGCACCCCACCGCCAGGTCGACCTCGGCCCGGTCGAGGTCGAGCGGCATCACCCCGGCGCTGTGCGCGAGGTCCCAGAGGACGAGGGCGCCGGCGTCGTGTGCGGTCCGCGTCACCGCCGCGAGGTCGTGCATCGCACCGGACCGGTAGTCGACGTGGGTCAGCATGACGACCGCGACGTCGCCGTCGATGGCGGCCGGGATCTCGCGCCGGTCGACGAGCCGGAGCGCCGGGCGGCCTCCCGTCAGCTCGGCCAGCCCCTGCGCCACGTAGAGGTCGGTGGGGAAGTTGTCCCGCTCGGAAAGGACGACGGCGCGCTCCGGGCGCATCCGGACGGCGGCAGCGAGCGTCTTGAAGACGTTGATCGAGGTGGAGTCGGCGACCACCACCTGTCCGGGGGCCGCACCCACGACCCGGCCGATCCTGTCGCCCACGCGGGCCGGCAGGTCGATCCACCCCGCGGTGTTCCAGCTCCGGACGAGCCCCTCGCCCCACTCGCGCTCGGCCACGCGGGCAAGGCGCGCCGGGACCGATCGGGGCAGGGCGCCGAGGGAGTTGCCGTCGAGGTAGATCACCCCCTCGGGCAGGGCGAAGCGCGCCCGGTGTCGGCCGAGCGGGTCGGCCGCGTCGAGGGCGGCGAGGTCCTCGCGGGCGAGGTCGGTCATGCGGGCAGCTCCCGCAGCACTGCGCGGACCGGCGCGGCATCGAGGTCGACCAGCTTGAGCGGCAGGGCGATCAGCTCGTAGTCCCCTGGCGGCACCCCGTCGAGCAGGAGCCCTTCGAGGATGGCGAGGCCGCGCGCCCTGGCGCGGTGATGGGCGGCCATCTGCTTCGAGTCCTGCGGGTCGAGCGACGGCGTGTCGACGCCGACGAGCCGAACGTCGTGGGCCGCGAGGAGGTCGACCGTGTCCGGGTGCACCGCCGTGAAGGCCGGGTCCCATCGGTCCCGGGGACTGCGCGCGTAGGTGCGCAGCAGGATCCGCGGGGGGCGGTCGCCGAGCGCCGGTGCGACCGCCTCGGGGCGGACGAGCGGGCCGGCGCCGGTCACGTCCACGAGGCGGCACCGCCCGAGGTAGGCCTCGAGGTCGAGGCCGCCCACCGGGGCGCCCTCGGGATCGTAGTGCCGGGGCGCGTCGGCGTGCGCGCCGGTGTGGGGCGAGAGGGTGATGCGCGAGACGTTCACCGGGCAATCCCCTGCAAGCACCCAGGCGCGCTCGACCGTGAACGCGGTGTCTCCCGGCCAGACCGGGACGCCGACGCGGACGGGTGGACTGATATCCCAGAGACGCGGCCCGGAGCCCTCGCGACGCGGCACGAAGGGAGCGTAGCACGGGTGTCGGGCATGGCGGTTGCTCGAGGCGGGCGAGGAGGTGGCCATGGACCGAACGTTTCGACTGACAGCCGTCCT
>DASVDK010000341.1:0-20895 GCA_036381125.1 Thermodesulfobacteriota bacterium
GGCCATCTCTCCGCGTGCGTCGGGGCATGATACCAGATCGGGGCCCCGCCGTCAGGCGTCCGCCGGGCCGGCGGGGGGTCGCCAGGGTGACAGGGCGTGCGTCCGATGTCACCATGTCGGGGGAGCTGGCGCCAGCCGGAGGCCGCAGGGATGCGGGTCGTCACCATCCTCTACCTCGTCTACCTCTTCCTGCCGATGGCGCTCCTGCTGCTCGGCTCGTTCGGGGAGAGCTGGACCAACACGCTCCTCCCCCACGGCGCCACGCTCCGCTGGTACGCGGACGTGCTCGGCGACCCGAGCTTCCGCCGGGCCTTCCGCGTGAGCCTGACGGTGACGGCGGCCACCTGCGCGGCCGGGGCGGTCCTGGCCCTGCCCCTCGCCTACGCCATGTACCGGAGCCGGGTGCGGGGCGTGGCCACGGCGGCCCGCGTGGCGGCCATCCTCCCGGTGGCGGTCCCGCCGCTCACCCTCGGGTTCGCCTACATCCTGGTCTTCTCGAGCGACCAGCTGCCGTGGCTCGGCTCCATCTGGCTCCTCGTGGCCGGCCACGTGGTCCTCACGCTTCCGTACCTCCTCCAGACGCTCCTCGCCGACATGCGGCACCTCGGGCTCGAACGGTTGGAGCAGGCGGCGGAATCGCTCGGCGCCGGGTTCTGGCGCAGGCTCGCCGACATCGTGCTGCCCTCGCTCCGCCACAGCCTCGCCTCGGGCCTCGTCATGGTGGCGGCCCTCTCCATCGGGGAGTTCCAGCTGTCGAACCTCGTTGCCGGGTTCCTCGCTCGGCCGTACCCGGTGGTCCTGCTCCAGGCCTTCTACGGGGCCACCGGCTTCGCCTGCGCGGCCACGGTCGTCCTCCTCGGGCTCGCCCTGGCCGCCGCCGCCGCCGGCGCGCTGACCGCCAGGTCCGCGCAGGCCGTGAAGGCCGCGGCGTGAGCGTCCGGGTCGAGCGGGTCACGTACCGGTACCCTGGCGCGAAGGCCGGGGTCTTCGGCGTCGACCTCGAGATCGCCGACGGGGAGCTCGTGGCCTGCATCGGCCCCTCCGGCTCCGGCAAGACCACGCTCCTGCGGCTGATCGCCGGGTTCCTCCGCCCCGACGAAGGCCGCGTGCTCGTGGCCGGGGTCGACGTGACGGGGCTGAGGCCGCGCGAGCGCGACCTCGGCATCGTCTTCCAGTCCTACGCGCTCTTCCCGCACATGACGGTCGCGGAGAACGTCGCCTACCCGCTCGCGCTCCGCAAGATGCCGCCGGCCGAGCGCCGGAAGGTGGCCCTCGACGCCCTCGCGCGCATGGGCCTCGACCAGTTCGCGGATCGGCGGCCGGCGACGCTGTCGGGCGGCCAGCAGCAGCGGGTGGCCCTCGCGCGGGCGCTCGCCTTCCGGCCGAAGGCGCTGCTCCTCGACGAGCCGCTCTCGGCGCTCGACGCCGCGCTGCGCGTGACGATGCGTGACGAGATCCGGCGGATCCAGAAGGCGCAGGGGATCGCCGCGCTGCACATCACGCACGATCAGGAGGAGGCGCTCTCCATCGCGGACCGCGTGGCGGTGCTCGACGCCGGCCGCATCCTCCAGGTGGCTCCGCCGCGAGAGCTCTACGACGCCCCGGCCTCCCGCGCGGTGGCCGCGTTCGTCGGCCACTCGAACCTCTGGCCCGCCCGCGTGACCGCCGAGGACGCGGTGCAGGCGGCCATCGGCCCGATCCGGACGGCGCGCCACGGCTTCCCGGCGGGCCGCGAGGTCTTCGTGCTCGTCAGGCCCGAGCGGATCGTGGTGGGGCCGCCCCCGGGCGCGCCGAACCGGTTCACCGGACGGCTCGCACGCGACCGGTTCCTCGGGGCAACGCGCCGCTTCGACTTCGAGGTCGAGGGCGGCATCATCCAGGGGGAGACCGGCGCCCGCGGCGAGATCGCGGCCGTCCAGATCCCGCCGGAGGCCGTCCAGCTCCTGCCGGAGTAGCCGGCGCCGTATCAGGAGACGCACCGATTCAAGGAGGAAAGACCATGCAGCTTCGCGTCGTCGCCGCCCTCCTGCTCGCGATGGCCCTCCCGGCCGCCGCGAGCGCGTTCGAGGGCCCCGAACTCTACCCGGGCGAGCGCGCCCTCTACGAAGCCGCTTCCGAGGAGGGCATCGTCGTCTCGTTCGACACCGGGCCCACCTGGGCCAACTGGGCGGCGCAGTTCGCGGCCTTCAAGAAGCGCTACCCGAACGTCGAGATGACCTACAACGACCTCGGCTCGGCGGCCACGGTGGTCGCGCTCGAGAAGGCGCGCAACCGGCCGCAGGCCGACACGGCGTACTACTTCGCCGCCTCGGCGGTGGACGCGGCGGCCAAGGGCGTCGTGGCGCCCTTCAAGCCGGTGAACTTCGAGAAGCTCCCCGAGGTGTTCCGGCATCCCGACGGGCAGTGGTTCACCATCCACTCGCTCACGATCGCGTTCCTCGTGAACACGAAGCTCGTGCGGAACGTCCCGCGCTCCTGGGCGGACCTCCTGAAGCCCGAGTACCGCAACTCGGTCGTCTACCTCGACCCGCGCTCGACGGGGGTCGGCCAGGTGCTCACCTTCGCGGCGGCGTACGCGAACGGCGGCGACGTGAACAACGTGAAGCCGGGGATCGACTACCTCGCCCGGCTCCACCGCGCCGGCAACGTCCTGCGCGTCGAGGGCACGACCCCCTACGCCAAGTTCGTGAAGGGGGAGATCCCCATCTGGATCTCCTACGAGAACGACGGGCTCAAGGCGAAGTACACGGACGGCATGGGCGACGCGGTGGCGGTCGTCATCCCCTCGGAGGCGTCGGTCGCGGCGCCGTACGCGATCAGCCTCGTGAAGAACGCCCCGCACCCGAACGCGGGCAAGCTCTGGCTCAACTTCATCATGACCGACACGGGCCAGGGGATCTTCGCGCAGGGCTTCGTGCGGCCGGCCGTGTCGGGCGTGAAGCTGCCGGAGGACGTCGCGGCGAAGCTGCCGGCGGCGCCGCAGGTGCGGCCGCTCGACGTGAAGGCCGCCGCGGCGAAGAAGGCGGAGATCGACGCCGGATGGGCGAAGGCGATCCTCGGGCGGTAGGGACGGAGGCGATCGGTCGCGGGCGGGCCGCCGCGCTGGCCGCGCCCGCGACCCTCCTCCTCGCCCTCTTCTTCGCGCTGCCGCTGGGCCTCCTGGTCACGGAGGCCTTCACGGGCGGCGGGGTCGCCTTCGTGCGCCTCGCGGCGGACCCGCTCGTCTGGCGGGGCCTCGTGAACAGCCTTGCCCTCGGGGCGACGGCCGCCGGGATCTCCCTCGTCGTCGGCTTCGCCGTCGCCCTGCACCTCGCGCGGCTCGACGAGCGCGTCCGGGCGGGGCTCGTGTTCTGCATCTCGCTTCCCCTCACCTTCTCGGGGCTCATCGTCGCCTACGGATTCATCCTCGCCTTCGGCCGCGCGGGGTTCGTGACGCTGCTCCTCGCCGAGGTGGGGGTCGATCCCGGTTCGTTCGCGAGTCTCGTCTACGGCCCGGGCGGGCTCGCGGTCGCCTACACGTACTACCTCGTGCCGCGGGTCGTGCTCCTCCTCCTGCCCGTCTTCGTGAACTTCGACGAGCGCCAGCTCCTCGCCGCGGAGTCGCTCGGCGCGACCCGCCTCAGGGCGCTCGCGGACGTGCTGATGCCGCAGGTGCTCCCGTCGGCCGTGGTCGCGTTCTGCCTCACGGCCGCGGTCGCGATCGGGGCGTACGGGACGGCGCTCGCGCTCGTCGGCACGCAGGTGAACATTCTGCCGCTCCTCCTCTACAGCAAGGTCTCGGACGCCGGAAGCGACTTCCCGTCCGCGGCGGCGCTCTCGCTCGTCCTCCTCGCGATCTGCTCGCTCGTCATGGCGGCAGGCGAGACGTTCGCGGCCCGCCGGAAGGGAGCCACCGATGCCACTCTGGCTTGACCGCGCCGCCGGCCGCCTTGCGACCGAGGACGGCCGCACGTTCGACCCTGCCGCCCGCGCCTGGCGCGCCGGCGGACCCGCGCCGGCCGGCGTGCCGGTGGAGCCGGCCGAGGCGGCCCGCTGGCTCCAGCGGGAGAGCGGGCACCCCTGCCGGCTTCCGGTGGCGGTCGTGGGCCCCCGCGAGGCCACGCCCGACCAGCGCGCCGCCGCCGAGGACCTCGGGGTCCGCCTCGCACGCCTCGGCGTGGTGGTCCTCTGCGGGGGGCGCCAGGGGGTGATGGAGGCCGTCTGCCGGGGCGCGGCGGCGGCGGGGGGCGTCAGCGTCGGCCTCCTCCCCGACGACGACACCCGGCACGCCAACCCCTACGTGACGATCCCCATCGCCACCGGCATCGGCATCGCGCGCAACGCCCTCATCGCCCGCGCCGGCCTCTGCATGGTCGCCGTGGGAGGCGGCTACGGCACGCTCGCCGAGATCGCCTTCGCCCTCCAGTTCGGCAAGCCGGTGTTCGGGCTGGCGGGCGCGCCGGACGTCCCGGGCGTCCGTCACCTGCCCGATCTGCCGGCCGCGGAGTCCGCGGTGGCCGCCCTCCTGCTCGGGCTGCCGCCGGGCTAGCGGGCGTAGGCCTTCCCGAGCCGCCGCTCGTAGGCGCGAAGGCCCCGCACGATGAGCACGGTGACGACCCAGTAGATCAGCGCGACCTCGATGAGGACCGTGAACGGGTCGAACGTGCGCGCGTAGATGAGCATCCCCGCCCGCATCAGCTCGACGATCGTGATCACGGCGGCGAGCGACGTGTCCTTGAGCAGGGAGACGAACGTGTTGCCGATGGGCGGGATGGCGACGCGCAGCGCCTGCGGCACCACGACGTACCAGAGCATCTGCCCCGGGGAGAGGCCGGTCGAGAGCGCCGCCTCCCGCTGGCCGTGTGGGACGGCGAAGAAGGCGCCGCGGATCGTCTCCGACAGGTACGCGCCCGCGTTGAGCGTGAAGACGACGATGGCCGACGGGACCGGGTCGAGGGTGATGCCGAACTGCGGCAGCCCGTAGTAGACGAGGAAGATCTGCACGAGCAGCGGCGTGCCGCGGAAGAACGAGACGTAGAGGTCGAACGGCGCCCGGGCGAGGCGGCTGCCGCTCCCCCGCGCCACGGCCGCGACGAAGCCGCAGAGGAGCCCGAGCGCCATCGAGACGAGCGTGAGGGTGACGGAGAGCCGCAGCCCCGCGAGCAGCTCCGGCAGGTAGCGGAGCCAGCTCGACAGCACTTCGCCGATCGCCGTCACGGCGCGCCGGCTCTCCGGGCCGCGGCTCTCGGGGCCGCCCGGCCCGCTACTTCGTCACGTCGATGCCGAACCACTTGAGCGACATGGCGCGCAGCGAGCCGTCGGCCTTCATCTCCTCGAGCGCCTTGTTGATCGCGGCGAGCAGCTCGGGGTTGCCCTTCTTCACCGCGATCGCCTGGACCTCGCGCTCGATCGGGCCGCCAACCTGCTTGAGGGGGAGCTTCTTCTCCCGGATGGCGATCGCCGGCGCCACGGCGTCGGTCATGGCGGCGTCGATCCGCTTCGCCGCCAGGTCGCTCAGGTACTCGTTCATCCCCGGATAGGTCCGGACCTCGACCTCGATCCCTTCCTGCCTCCAGCCGTTGGCCCGCTTCTCGAAGTTGGTGCCGAGCGTGACGCCGAGCGTCTTGCCGTCGAGGTCCTTGTAGGACTTGATCGTCGTGTTGTCCTTGTGGACGATCAGCATCGGCCCGTAGATCGTGTAGGGCTCCGAGAAGTCGACCTGCTTCTTGCGCTCCTCGTTCACCGTCATCTGCGCGACGATGACGTCGTAGCGATCCGAGAGCAGGCCCGCGATGATGCCGGCCCACTCGGTCGCCACGAACTCCGCCTTCACGCCGAGCTTCTTCGCGATGGCGTTGGCCACGTCCACGTCGTAGCCCTTGAACGCCCCGTCCCGGTCCTTGAAGTTGTAGGGCGGGTAGGTACCCTCGAAGCCGACGACGAGCTTCCCCTTCTGCTTCACCTCGGCCAGCCTGTCCGCGGCGAAGGCGGGCCGTCCGGCCACGAGACCGACGAGGAGCGCCAGCGCGAGCGCCCCGAACCGGATCCGCATGAGTCCCTCCATGGACGCGCCCGTCTTCCCCCCGACGCCGGGGGCGGGCGCCTCCATACGATCCTACCAGCGGGGGGCGCCGGCGTCAGCTTCGTCGTGCGTAGACGACGGCCACGCCCGCCACGGCGAGCGCCATGCCGAGCAGGGCCAGGGCGTCAGGGTCTCGCCGAAGACGGCGTAGGCCATGACGGCCGTCGTGGGCGGCGTGAGGTAGATCAGGCTCGACACGCGGGCGGCGCTCCCCCGCCGGATGAGGAAGTAGAGGAGCGACACGGCGCCGAGGGAGAGCACGACGATGGACCAGCCGACGGCGAACGCGAAGGCCGCCGTCCAGCGGATCGGCCCCTCGCCGACGGCGAGGGCGATCGGGGCCGTGACGAGGGCCGCCGCGCCGAACTGGACGGCGTTGCCCGCGCGCATGTCGACCTGCCCGCCGAAGCGCTTCTGGTAGAACGTCCCGGCCGTGATCGCGAGCAGCGCGAGGACGTTGGCCGCCACGCCGGCCGGCGTGCCGAACCCCGACCCGAGCCTGTGCCAGACCGCGAGCGTCACCCCGCCGAAGCCGGCGACGAGGCCGAGCCAGTCGAGGGGATCGAGGCGGTCGCCCGACAGCCGACCGGCGAGGAGCCCGACGAGGAGCGGCTGCAGGCCGACGACGAGCGCCGAGACGCCCGCCGGCACGCCGGTCTCGATGGCGTAGAAGACGCCGCCGAGGTAGACGGCATGGACGAGCAGCCCCGTCACGGCCAGGTGGCCCACCAGGGCGCGGTCGCGCGGCCACGGCGCGCCGGTCGCGAGCGCGACGAGCGCGAGGAGCGCCGCCGTGACGGTGAAGCGGAACGCCAGGAAGCTGAAGGGTCCTGCGTACGGCAGGCCGAGCTTGGCCGCGATGAAGCCGGTGCTCCACATGGCCACGAAGAGCGCCGGCGCGGCCCTGGCGACGGCCGATGGCCTCTCGCTCAAAAGACCGGGGTCTCGACGTAGGTGCCGAACACGCCCCTGAGGCGCTCGACGATCTCCCCCATCGTCGCGCGCGCCTCGACCAGCTCGATCGTGACCGGCATCAGGTTGCGCGACGGGTCGCGCGCCTCGTCGGCCAGGCGGGCGAGGAGCGCATCGACCTTCGCCTGATCGCGCGTGGCGCGCACGCGCCGGGTGCGGGCGATCTGGCGCCGCTCGGCCTCGGGGTCGACGCGGTGGATCTCCACCGTCTCGGGCTCCCCGTTCGCCTCGACGTAGCGGTTCACGCCGATCACCGGCTGCTCGCCCGACGCGCGGCGACGCGCCGTCTCGTACGCCGAATCGGCGATCGCCTTCTGGAAGTAGCCCTCCTCGATCGCCCGGATCGTCCCGCCCATGGCGTCGACCTTCGCCAGGATCGCGTCGACCTCGCGCTCGATGGCGTTCGTGAGCGACTCGACGTACCAGGAGCCCCCGAGCGGGTCGATGACGTTCGGGACCCGCGTCTCCTCGGCGATGATCTGCTGCGTGCGGAGCGCCACCTTCATGGCGCGCTCCGAGGGGATGGCGTACGCCTCGTCGAGGCCGTTGGTGTGGAGCGACTGCGCCCCGCCGAGGACCGCCGAGAGGGCCTGGAACGCCGTCCGGACGATGTTGTTGAGCGGCTGGGCCTTCGTGAGGGTGGCCGCGGCGGTCTGGCAGTGGAAGCGCAGCCGCATCGACTCCGCCTTCGTGGCGCCGAAGCGCTCCTTGAGCAGACGCGCGTAGACGCGGCGGGCGGCGCGGAACTTGGCCACCTCCTCGAAGAAGTCCTGCTGCGCGACGAAGAAGAAGGCCAGCCGCGGCGCGAACTGGTCCACCGTGATCCCCGCCGCCGTCACCTCCTCCAGGTAGGCGACGGCGTTGCACATGGTGAACGCCACCTCCTGCACCGCGGTCGCGCCGGCCTCCGAGATGTGGTAGCCGCTGATGTTGATGGGGTTGTAGCGGCGCATCCGCTCCGAGCAGAAGACGATCATGTCGCGCACGAGGCGCATGGCCGGCCGGATCGGGAAGATCCACTCCTTCTGGGCGATGTACTCCTTGAGGATGTCGGCCTGGACGGTCCCCGACAGCTTGTGGAGGTCGTAGCCGCGCGACTCGGCCAGCGCCACGTACATGGCGAGGAGGATCCAGGCCGTCGGGTTGATGGTCATGGAGACCGACGTCGTCTCGAGGTCGATCCCCTCGAAGAGGGCGGCCATGTCCTCGATCGTGTCGATCGCCACTCCCTCGCGCCCCACCTCCCCCTCGGACCGCGGATGGTCCGAGTCGTAACCCATGAGGGTCGGCATGTCGAAGTCGACCGACAGCCCCGTCTGGCCCTGCTCGATGAGGTAGCGGAACCGCCGGTTGGTGTCCTCGCCCGTGCCGTAGCCCGCGATCTGCCGCATGGTCCAGAGGCGGCCCCGGTACATCGTCGGGTACGGCCCGCGGGTGAACGGGTATTGCCCCGGCAGCCCGATGTCCTCGAAGGGCGTCTCCGCCACGTCCTCCGGCGTGTAGACGCGCTCCACCTCGAGACCGGAGAGCGTCCGGTACTCCGGCTTCGCCTCGGGCTGCCGCGCGCGAAACTCCGCCAGCTCCTTCGCCTCCCACGCCTTCCGTTGCGCCGCCACCCGCTTGATCACGTCGGGGTCGAACATACGGTCTCCTGCGCACTTACGACAGGGGGGCAGGCCTTTCCATTTTCCCGGCCGACACCGATGGAAAACGTTGAGGCCTGACCCCATCGTCAGGACCTGATCCCCAGGAGGGGGAGGAGGCCGGTGAGGTCGGGGGCGTCGACGAGCGGCGGCGGGGCGCCCTGGGGCACCGGCAGCCGCGCGCGGTTCTGCCAGTAGACGGGCATCCCGACGGCCGGGGCGCCCTTCACGTCGTGTGCCGAGCCGGCCACGAAGAGGACCCGCCCGGCGGGCAGCCCGAGACGGTCGAGCAGCGCCCGGTACGACCGCGGATCGGTCTTGTAGACGCCGGCCCGCTCGGCGGACAGCACCAGCTCGAACCGGCCGCCGGTGGCGGCGGCGGCGATGTCGGCGAGCCGCTGCGAGCAGTTGGTCAGCACGGCGAGCCGCCGGCCGGCGAGGCGCGCGAGGACGCCGGGGACCTCGGGCCACGGGCGGATCTCCCCCCACCTGGCGATCAGCTCGTCCGCCTTCGAGGGGGGCAGGCCCACCTCGGCCGCCGCCTCGTGCAGGACGTCCTCGTACGAGCGGTAGTTGCCGGCCGCGGTGACGATGCGCAGGGACGCGGTCCGCCACGCCCGCCCCACCGCCTCGTCGCCCGCCACGGCCGCGTAGAGCGTCCAGGAGTCGACGAGCGCGGTCAGGAGGTCGAAGGCGACGGCGTCGTAGCGCGGCGTCACGAGGTCACCCCCTTGCGGTAGAGGTCCCGGTCGTCGACGACGCGGCGCGCCTTGAACTCGGTCCGCGGGAGCGTCCCCTCGGGCACGAGGTCGAGCCTCGGCCGGACGCCGAGGCGCGCCTGCAGGCGCCGCCGTATCTCCACCTCGAGCGAGCGCCGCGCGTCCTCGGCCGCGTGCGAGGCGGCGTACTCCACCTGGACGAGCAGCTCGTCCATCCGCTCGCGCCGCGAGATGATCACCCGGAACTCGCCGCCGAAGCCGGCGATGCCGCGGAGCGTCTCCTCGATCGCCGCCGGGTAGATGTTCTCGCCACGGACGATGAACATGTCGTCGATCCGCCCGTAGATCCCGGCCGGCAGGCGCGGGTAGGTGCGGCCGCAGGGGCAGGGCTCGTCGGTCCAGCGCGTGAGGTCGCCGGAGACGAGCCGGATCATCGGCTGCGAGGTCCGCTCGAGGTGCGTGTAGACCGGCGTCCCCTCCTCGCCGTACGCGACCGGCTCGAAGCGCGTCGGGTCGCACACCTGCGTGTAGACGAGATCCTGCCAGAGGTGCATGCCGGTACGGTGGCGGCACTCGCCGTCGGTCATCCAGGGGGTCATCTCCGCCATGCTGCCGGTGTCGATGCAGAGCCCGCCGAAGGTCTCCTCGATGAGCCGCCTGGTCGTGGGAATCCCCGCCCCGGGCTCGCCGGAGAAGACGAGGACGCGGAAGCCGAAGCTCCGGGGGTCGATCCCCTCCTTGCGCGCCGTGTCGGCGAAGTGGAGGGCGTAGGACGGGGTGCCGTAGAAGGCGGTCGGCCGAAGCTCCCGGGCCCACTGCACGGCCATCAGCGTCTGTCCGGCGACGCCTGCGCCGAAGGGGAAGGCCGCCGCGCCGAGCCGCTCGCAGCCGGCGAGCATCCCCCAGGAGCCCATGTAGAGGCTGAAGAACGAGCAGATCATGACGCGATCGGACGGCCGGACGCCGGCCCCCCAGAGGATGCGCGCGTGCGCCTCGCCGATGCGCGCCCAGTCGCCGCGGCCCACGGCGAAGACCGTGGGACGGCCGGTCGTGCCGCTCGTCCCGTGGATCCGGGCGACCTCCGACTCGTCGACGCAGACGTAGTCGCCGAAGGGGGGGCTCGCGGCCTGCGCCTCGCGCAGCTCGGCCTTGGTGACGACGGGAAACCGGGCGAGATCGTCGAGCGAGCGGAGCGTGTCCGGGGAGACGCCGGCCGCCTCCCACTTGCGCCGGTAGAAGGGGCTCCGCTCCCACGCCCACGCGACCTGCCGCCTGAGCTTGAAGAGGACCAGGGCGTCGCGCTCGGCCGGCGGCGCGCACTCCACGGCCGGCAGCCAGTGCTCGGCCGTCTCGGCCGGTCGGAAGGCCGGGTCGTACCGGGGCGGCCAGACCGACAGGTCCACGCCCGGGTGGCGCGCGGCGAGGCCCGTCACGGCCTTTGCCCACGGCGCGCCGCCACGAGGTCCTGCAGGCGGGCCACGATGGCGTCGGGCGGCGTGTCCTGCGGGAAGACCTCGGCGACGCCGAGCCGGCGCAGCGGCTCCACGTCCTCGTCGGGAACCACGCCCCCCACGACGACGAGGATGTCGTCCGCGGCGGCGGCCCTGAGCGAGTCCACGATCTTCGGCACGAGGGTCATGTGGGCACCGGACAGGAGGCTCACCCCGACGACGTCCACGTCCTCCTGCACGGCCGCGGCAACGACCTCGTCCGGCGTGCGGTGCAGCCCCGTGTAGATCACCTCCATGCCGGCGTCGCGCAGCGTGCGCGCCACGACCTTGGCGCCACGGTCGTGGCCGTCGAGGCCGACCTTGGCGACCAGGACACGGATGGCAGCGGTCGACATCACGAGTCCTCCCCCTTCGAGGCGGCGAGCAGGTGGCGGCGCGCCGCCCTGGCGTGCTTGACCGCGATGGCGCGCGCGCGAGCCGGCTTGCGCCCGGCGATGGCCTCGACGAGCGCGGCGTGCTCGTCCCACGCCTGGACGCGATACCCGGCGCCGCCGAGCGTCATCGCCATGAGGCGCCGGACGTGGCTCCACTGGCCGCGCATGACCTCGGTCATCACCCGGTTGCCCGACGCCTCGTAGAGCGCCATGTGGAAGTCGAGATCGAGGTCGATCAGGCGCGGGAGCGAGCCGCCGCGGGCGGCGGCGCGGCCCCGGCCGACGATGTCCCGTAGCGGCGCGGGGTCGAAGTCGCGCCGGGCGGCCACCTTGGCGGCGACGAGCCCCTCGATGGCCTCGCGCAGCTCGTAGAGGTCGCGGATGGCCTGCCGGTCGAGCGGCGCGACGACGGCGCCGCGCCTGGGCGTGGCACGGACGAGCCCCTCGCGCTCGAGCAGCAGGAGCGCCTGGCGCACCGGCTCGCGCGAGACGCCGAGCTCGGCGGCGAGCGCCTCCTGCTTGATGCGCGTCCCCGGGGCGAGCACGCCGGCCAGGATGGCGGCGCGCATCTCGGCGGCGACCCGGGCAGGCAGCGGCGGCTCGGCGGCAAGGGGCTTCATGGATTCTGGATCCAAGACTACGACGACCGGCGCGCGCCGGTCAAGCTAGACTGGCGGGACCCGCGACCCCGAGCCGGAGGTGATCGATCGAGTGCACCTGTCGCGCGTCCCCATCGTCCCCGTCCTCGCCCTGCTCCTCGTCCTCTCCGCCCCTCTGGTCCATGCCCAGGAGGGACCGACGCCCGCTCCGACGCCGGACGGCGCCGCGACGCCCGACGGCGCCGCGAAGCCCGATGCCGCCGCGCCGGCTCGCCGGTTCACGGCCGAATCGGAGCTGGGGGCGGTGCTCACCGAGGGCAACACCCGAACGACGACCGCCAAGGCGCGCGTCGCCGCGTCCTACGCCGTCCGCCGGTTGCGCGTCAGCGCCGACGCCGACGCCCTCTACGCCGAGGATCGCGAGCGCACGACCGCCCAGCGCATCGCCGCCGCGCTCAAGACCGAGTACACGTTCACGGACCGGATGTACGCCTTCGCGACCGGACGGTACGAGGACGACCGCTTCAGCGGCTTCGACTACACGGTGACCGAGGCGGCCGGTATCGGCCGGAAGCTCATCGAGGGCCCACCCGTCTCGCTCGACATCGAGGCCGGCCCGGGCGGCCGGCACCGGCGCTTCGACGACGGCCGTCACGAGGACGACCTCATCGCGCGTGCCGCCAGCCGGCTCGCCTGGCAGATCGGCCAGAGCGCGACCGCGAGCGAGTCGGTCCGCGTGGAGGTCGGCGAGAAGGGCTCCGAGACCGAGTCGATCACCGCGCTCGAGACGCGGATCACCGGCAACCTCGCCCTCAAGCTGTCGTTCACGGTCACGCACCGCACGGAGGTGCCGTCCGACACCCGCAGCACCGACACGGTCACGGCCGTGACGCTCGTGTACCGGTACTAGGTCAGGGCCACGCGGGCGAGCCTCGCATGCCGGCATACTGCGCGCCGGCGAGCGCCGCGCCGGCCGCCGCGAGGGGCGCGGCCGGCGCGGTCCGACCCCGGGGGTGAGTCAGAGGACCGGCTTCGCCCCCTGGGACAGCGTGAGGAGGAGGTCGGTCTTCACGATGATGCCGACGAGCCGGCGGGAACGGCGGTCGGCGACGACCGGCACGCGCTCGCCGTCGTGCCCCGCGAACCGCTCGAGCGCCTCCAGCAACGTGTCGTCCTCCGCCACCACCGGGAAGTCCTTGCGCACGAGGTCGGCCGCGCGCACGAGGCCGCGGAGCGCCCCGTCGCCGAGGTGCCCCTTCACGTCGTGGAGCGCGATCGCCCCGAGGAAGCGGGAGTCGGCGTCCGTGACGTAGAGGTACTTGTAGGGCTCGCGCATGAAGGCGGCGATCACGGTCTCGAACGAGGCATCCGGCAGGAGGGTGGCCGGCGCGGCTCGCAGCAGGTCGCGCACCCGCAGGTCCGGGATCGACACGTCGGCGCCGAGCTGGCGGCGCTGTCGCGTGAGCGACGCGGTGTAGACGTTCTCCGGCTCGAGGCTCTGGGCCGTGTAGGTCGCGACGACGCAGGCCACCATGAGCGGCGGGACGACGGCGTAGTCGAGCGTCATCTCGAAGATCATGACGATCGCCGTGAGCGGGGCGTGGGTGGTGGCCGACAGGAACGCCCCCATGCCGACCAGGGCGTACTCGGCCGGCCCGGCGGTGATCGTCGGCGCCAGCCGGTGGAAGAGCGTCCCGAGGAGCGCGCCGCTGATCTCGCCCAGGAAGAGCGTCGGCGCGAAGATCCCCCCGACCGCACCCGACCCGGTGGTGACGGCGATCGCCAGGGCCTTCGTGAAGAGGACCAGCAGGAGCGTCGACCAGAGCCACTCCGTGTAGAGCACCGAGTTCTCGGTGTCGAGGCCGCTGCCCCACGCCTCCGGCACGACGACGGCGAGCGCGCCCACGCCGAGCCCGCCGAGGACGAACCGGACGACGCGCGGGCCCGGGACCAGGTCGAAGAGCCGCCGCACCGCCTTGAGGAAGTAGAGGAACCAGGGGCCGGCCACCCCGCCGACGAGGCCGAGCGCGAGATAGGGGAAGGCCTCCCAGAGCGAGACGACCTCGAAGCTCGCCGCGTGGAAGCGCGGCTCGTCGCCCGTCACCTGCTGCGTCACGAGCGCCGACACGACCGACGCGAGGAGGAGCGGCCCGAAGCTCTGCATGGCGACCGCGCCGAGGAGGATCTCCGCCACGAAGAGGGCGCCGCCGATCGGCGTGCCGTACGCGGACGCCACGCCGGCCGCCGCGCCGCAGGCGACGAGCAGCCGAAGCCGCGGGGTCGGCACGCCCCGCCAGCGGCCGACGAGCGAGGCGAGGAGGGCGCCGAGCTGCACGATCGGCCCCTCGCGCCCCACCGAGCCGCCCGAGGTGACGGTGGCGAACGAGGAGGCGGTGCGAAGGAGCGTCGGCCTGGCACGCACGACGCCGTCTCCGACGGCGATCGCCTCGAGGTAATCGGCCCCGCGTCGGCCGCCGGCGAACCGGTCGCCGGCCGCGAGCACCAGGCCGGCCACGACGGCCCCGATCGGCGGCATGAGGAGGCGCTGCCACCAGTCGAGGTGGCGCGCGACCTCGGCGACGCTGCCCGTCCGGCCGGTGAGGAGCCACTTGACCCCGTCCACCGCGCCGGAGAACGCGAGGCCGGCCGCGGCGCCGAGCAGGCCGATCAGGATGGCCCAGAGGAGGATCGCCTGCCGCTCGTCCGGGGCGAGCCACGCCGCGAACCACACGCGCGCCGAGAAGAGCCGCGCGACCGACGAGCGCCAGCCGGCCGAGCCGAGCCGGCCGCACGCGCGATCGAGCCGGCCGACGGCGACGGACCGGGATCCGCTCTGCGGCCCGGACGATGGCAACGGTCGGCCGTCGCCCGACGGCTCCGGCGACCGCGACGAGCCGGCGGGCGCCTCCGGGCCCGGGCCGGCGAACCGCCGTGAGGTCACCCGCCGTTGCCCTCCTCGCGGGCCAGGACGAGCATGGCGACCGAGCGGCCGCCGAGGTCGTACGTCTCGCCGCCCGGCCTGGTCGGCGCGGTCGGCCGCCCGCGCGGCACGCGCGTGTCGAGGATCGGCTCCCACTCCACGCCCGGCCGGTGCGCCGGCAGCACGAAGGGCACCGCCTCGTGGTGGGCGTTGACGAGGATCAGGAGCGTGTCGTCCACGACCCGCTCGCCCATCGCATCGACCTCGGGGATGGCGTCGCCCGCGAGCCGGAGGCCGAAGCAGCGGGTGTGCGGGTTGTTCCAGTCGGCCTCGGTCATCTCCCGACCGTCCGGCCGGAACCAGGAGAGGTCCTTCACCTCCGAGCCGCGGATCCGGCGGCCGAAGAAGAACTGCCGGCGCCGGAGCACCGGGTGCGCCTTGCGGAGCTGGATGACGTACCGCGTGAACGCGAGGAGGTCGCGACGGGCGCGGTCGAGGTCCCAGTCGACCCAGGTGAGCTCGTTGTCGTGGCAGTAGGCGTTGTTGTTCCCCTGCTGCGTCCGCGAGATCTCGTCGCCGGCGAGCAGCATGGGCACCCCCTGGGAGAGGAACAGCGTCGCGAGGAAGTTGCGCTTCTGCCGCTCCCTGAGGGCCGTGACCTCCGGGTCGTCCGTGGGGCCCTCCACGCCGCAGTTCCAGGAGAGGTTGTGGTCGTGGCCGTCGTGGTTGGCCTCGCCGTTGGCCTCGTTGTGCTTCTCGTTGTAGCTCACGAGGTCGTTGAGCGTGAAGCCGTCGTGCGCCGTCACGAAGTTGATGCTCGCGTAGGGCCGGCGGCCGCCGCGCCCGTAGAGGTCGCTGCTGCCGGTGAGCCGGTAGGCGAAGGAGCCCGCCTGACCCTCGTCGCCCTTGATGAAGCTCCGGACGGTGTCGCGGTAGACGCCGTTCCACTCGGCCCAGAGGACCGGGAAGTTCCCGACCTGATAGCCCCCCTCCCCCACGTCCCACGGCTCCGCGATGAGCTTCACCTGGGAGATGACCGGGTCCTGGTGGATGATGTCGAAGAACGCGCCGAGGCGGTCGACGTCGTGCAGCTCGCGGGCGAGCGCCGAGGCGAGGTCGAACCGGAAGCCGTCGACGTGCATCTCCAGGATCCAGTACCGGAGGCTGTCCATGAGGAGCTGGAGCGCCCGCGGGTGGGTCATGTCGAGGGTGTTGCCCGTGCCGGTGTAGTCCGCGTAGTACCGGCGGTCGGGCATGAGGCGGTAGTAGGCGGCGTTGTCGATCCCCCGGAAGCAGAGGGTCGGCCCCAGGTGGTTGCCCTCGGCCGTGTGGTTGTAGACGACGTCGAGGATGACCTCGAGCCCGGCCTGGTGGAGCGTCTTCACCATCGCCTTGAACTCGGACACCTGCATGCCGGCGCGGTACTCGCTCGCGTAGCGGATGTCGGGCGCGAAGAAGCCGATGGAGTTGTAGCCCCAGTAGTTCGTGAGGCCCCGATCGACCAGGTGCTTGTCGGGCACGCTGTGGTGGATCGGCATCAGCTCGACGGCGGTCACGCCGAGGCGGACGAGGTAGTCGACGACGGCCGGCGAGGCGAGCCCCGCGTAGGTCCCGCGCAGCTCGTCCGGCACGCCGGGGTGCCGCATGGTGAGGCCCTTCACGTGGGCCTCGTAGATGATCGTCTCGTTCCAGGGGATGCGCGGCGGCCGGTCGTCGCCCCAGGTGAACGCGGGGTCCACGACGACGCACTTCGGGACGTCGGCGGCGTTGTCGCGCTCGTCCCGGTGGAGGTCGCCGTCCGGATGCCCGATGGTGTAGCCGAACATGGCGTCGCTCCACCGGATCGTCCCGTCGATCGCCTTCGCGTACGGGTCGAGGACGACCTTGGCCGGGTTGAAGCGGTGGCCGCGTTGCGGGTCGTAGGGGCCGTAGACGCGGTAGCCGTAGCGCTGCCCGGGCCGGACGTGCGGCAGGTAGACGTGCCAGACGTGGTCGGTGTACTCCGGCATCCACACCCGGGTCTCCTTCGGCGTGTCGCCCGGCTCGAAGAGGCAGAGCTCGACGCCGGTGGCGTTCTCGGAGAAGAGGGCGAAGTTGACGCCGGAGCCGTCCCACGTGGCACCGAGCGGATAGGGCTGGCCGGGCCGGACCTTCATCGACCCGGCGCTCCCCCCGCCGAGACGAGGGCCGCGACGGGGAACTGCGAGAGGAGCCTCGCCAGCGGGAACCCGGCGCGACCGTTTCGCTCGTCCGCCTCGAGCCGCTCGCCGGTGAAGCGATCGACGAAGACCCGCGCCTCGACCTCGGCCGGCAGCGGCAGGAACGTGTCGCCCCAGACGTCCGGGCCGACCGGCAGGCCGTCGGCCGAGCGGACGAGCCGCGTGGTCAGGCGAGGCACGACCGCGAGCGCGGCGTCGAACGGCTCGCCGCCCCCCGGCCGATGCCGCGCGAAGCCGACGACGTGCTGGGCCTTCGCCCCCTCCGCGCCGAGCGGCAGGTACGCGCCGGCCCGGAAGAGCTCGGGCGCCTCGCGCCGCATCTCGAGCGCGCGGTGCACGACGAAGAGCTTCGTCCGCGGGTCGGCGAGCCGGCCGGCCAGCTCGGCGGCGAGCTTCGCGAGGCCGTGCTCGGCGGCGGCCGCCGTGCGGATCTCCTCGAGCGACCGGACGCGCAGTCCGTAGTCCACCGGACGCCGGTTGTCGGGGTCCACCAGGCTGAAGTCCCAGCACTCCGTCCCCTGGTAGACGTCCGGGACGCCGGGCGAGAGCAGCTTCAGCACCGTCTGGGAGAGGCTGTTGAGGAGGCCGAAGCGCGCGACCCGGCCGACGAAGCCGACCAGCTCCGGCAGGAACCGGTTCTGCGGCGAGTCGTCGAGCAGCGCCGCCACGAACGTGCGCACCGCGTCGTCGTACCCCGGGTCGGGGTTGATCCAGCTCGTGTTGACCTTCGCCTCCCGCGTCGCCTTGGCCATGTACTGCTGGATGCGGTCACGATACGCGGCCAGCGCCTCGCCCGACGCCCCTTCGAGCGGCCAGCTCCCCACGAGCGTCTGGTAGAGGAGGTACTCGTCGTTGGCGTCCGGCGCCGGCCGCCCTTCGACCTCGACCTTGCGCCGCGCGTTCATCCGCCGCCAGAGGTTGACGGCGGCCCGCCAGTCGCGGGCCACCTCGGAGAGGACGGCGATGCGCGACCGGACGTCCTCGCTCCGCTTCGTGTCGTGCGTCGACGTGGTGGCGAGCGACCCGGGCCAGCGCGCGAGCCGCTCCTGGTTCATCCGGTGGAAGTCGGCCGGCTGCGTGCCGATGCGGTCGGGGTTGCCGCCCACCTCGTTGAGCGCGACCAGGCGATTGTAGCGATAGAAGGCGGTGTCCTCGACCCCCTTGGCCATCACCGGGCTCGTCACCTGCTGGAACTTCATGACGAACTCGCGCTGCATCGCCCGGTCCTCCTCGGAGAGGCGCGAGGGGAAGCGCAGCAGGAGCACGTCGCGGATGAAGTCGAAGATCGAGGCGTCGATGGCCGGGTTGCGACGCTTGGCCGCGTGCACGGCCTGCTCGACGTACTGCCGGTCCCGGTCGGAGACCTCGTCCTTCCCGGCGCAGATGTAGGTGCGGTAGACCGGGAAGCAGGCGATGATCTCGCGCAGCGCCTGGGTCAGGCTGTAGAGCGTGAAGTCCCGGGACCAGCGGTTGCGCTCGGAGAGCACGTTGAGTTGGTGGCCGAGGACGTTCGTCTCGCTCGCCATGGAGACGTACATGTTGAGCTTCTTGCACTCGTAGACGAGGTCCCGGAAGTGGATGCGCCGGCCGATGATCCGCTCGTACAGCTCGTCGAGGCGCCGCGCCTCGTCCTGCGCCACGAAGAGGCCGCCGAGGACGTTCAGGAACTCGTAGCCGGTCGTGCCCCACACCGGCCACCGCTCGGGCAGCGGCTCGCCCGGTCCCAGGATCTTCTCGACGACGATGAAGAGCGGCCGCGCGACGGGGCTCGCAGGGTCCTCCGCGGCTCGCGCGTCGAGGTCGGCCATGAGGCGGTCGAGCAGGGCCGAGCGCCCCTGCCCGTCCGAGCCGGCCGCCACGCCGACCTCGGCCTCGACCACCTGCTGCCTCCGGGCCCGCTGGAGCGTCTGGAAGTACCCGAGCGGGTCGAAGAGGCCGTCGGGATGGTCGATCCTGAGCCCCTGCACCTTGCCGCTGCGCAGGAGGTCGAGGACGAGCCGGTGCGTCGCCTCGAAGACCCGCGGGTCGTTCATGCGCAGGGCGGCGAGGTCGTTCACGTCGAAGAAGCGGCGGTAGTTGATCTCCTCGGCGGCCACGCGCCAGTAGGCGAGCCGGTACGCCTGATCGGCGAGCAGCTCGTCGAGGAGGTCGAAGCTGCGCGGCTCCCCCTTCGTGCCGTTGAAGATCCGGACGTTGTCCCTGATGAACTGGAGGATCCGCGGCTCCTGCCGGCAGAGCACGATCAGGCGACGCTTGATGACCTCCTTCTCCCGGTGGCGCAGCGCGACCTTCGCCGGATCCCGCTCGCTCCGGGGGGGGAGGTTGTGGATCGCGGTGACGATGCTCTGGTACTCCGCGAAGGCCGGGCTGACCGCCACCGGGTCGGGCGGCGGCGCGCCTCCACCCACCGCGGCCGGCGCGCCGAGCGCCGCGGCGAGCTGGTCCATGCGGTGCTCGAGGATGCGCGCGACCGAGCGCGGTCCGACCGGGAAGCGCCGGTCGTAGTAGTGGATCCAGAAGCCGTGCTCGTCGAAGGTGAGCCGGAGCTCCTGGTTCTCGAGCACCTGGCCGTACTGGTCGCCGAGGACCGGCAGGAGGACCTTGTCCCTGAGCTCCGCCTTGAGCGGGCTCCAGTCGATGTCGAAGAACGGGGCGTACGGCGAGGACGGTCCGTTCTCGAGCACGTCGAGCCACCAGCGGTTCGCCTCGTCGAGGATCCCCATGTGGTTCGGCACCATGTCGAGGATCTGGCCGAGGCCGTGCTCGCGCAGCGCCGACACCATCGCGTCGTAGTCGGCCTCGCTGCCGATCTCGGGGTTCAGCACGCCGTGGTCGACGATGTCGTAGCCGTGCGTGCTGCCCGGCCTCGCCTTGAGGTAGGGCGAGGCGTAGAGGTGGCTCACCCCGAGCGCGGCCAGGTAGGGCGCGAGCGCCGCGGCGTCACGGAACGTGAAGCCGGCGTGGAACTGGATCCGATAGGTGGCCCGTGGCCGGGCCACCCCGGACTCGAGGGCCGCGAGCACGCGGCCCAGCGTCACGTCCATGTCAGGACCGCCTCCGCCGGTAGACCCACGCGGTGTAGCCCGGCAGGCGGCCCTCGAGACGCCCCGACGGCTCGGCCGGCGCGGCCCCGCCCGGACCGGCGAAGCGGGCGTCGGCCGTGTCGAGCGCCAGCGCGAGGCGGGCGCCCCGCAGCGGCAGCCGCAGGTCCACCGGCGCCTCGCCGAGGTTCACGACGAAGAGGCCCTGCCCGCGCGCGGCCCGGCGGACGACCGCAACGGCGCGGTCGCCGACGGCCCTGGCCGTCACCCGGTCCTTGCCGCGGGCGCCGAACGCCGGCTCCTCGCGCCGCAGGTCGAGGAGGGCGCGGTAGCAAGCGCGCAGGCCCGCGTGCGGCTCCCGCTCCGCCAGCGTCCAGTCGAGGATCGACCGCTCGAAGGTCTCCGGGTCCTGGGGATCGGGCACCTCGCCCTGCCAGCCGAACGCCTTGAACTCCTCCCGCCGCCCCCGGCTCACCGCCTCGGCCAGCGCGGGGTCCTCGTGGCTCGTGAAGTAGAGGAAGGGCGCCGGCTCGCCGTACTCCTCGCCCATGAAGAGGAGCGGCAGCGCGGGCGCGAGCAGATAGGCCGCCGCCACGGCCTTCAGCGCCTCGAAGGGGACGAGCGCCGTCAGCCGCTCGCCCCGCGCGCGGTTGCCGACCTGGTCGTGGTTCTGCGCGAAGACGACGAAGCGCTCCCCGGGGAGGTCGCGCGACGGCGTGCCGTGCACGCGGCCGCGGTGGACCGAGCGCTCCCCGGTGTAGACGAAGCCCTCCGTGTAGGCCTTGACGAGCTGCTCGACGCGGCCGAAGTCGGCGTAGTAGCCGCTCCGCTCGCCG
>DASVDK010000342.1:0-7983 GCA_036381125.1 Thermodesulfobacteriota bacterium
CCGTCGGCTCTACGCGACCGCGCTCGACGAGAACCGGGGCGGCTTCTCGCGCACCGGCCGCATCGACCCGCGCGCCGTCGACACCGTCGTCGCGACCTACCGGACCTCGGGCGCGATTGCGCCGTCGCAGGCCGTCGACACGACCGTCCTCTACGACAACCGCTTCGTCGACCAGGCGCTGGCCGAGGAGCGGTAGTCCCCGATCGGGAGCACGCCATGGATCATCGCGTCCGGATCGCCTTCGCCACCTGCGGCCCCACGGTGAACCGCCTCGAGCCGGTGAAGGCCCGCTTCGCCAGCGTCGCCGAGATCCTCCCCTTCCCCGCCGCCAACGACGGCAGCGACGCCGACGCCCTGGTTCCCGCGCTGAGGCGCGCGGCGCCCCACGCGGTCGTCGCCTTCCCGAAGGTGGCCGAGCGGCTCCTCCGCACAGGGCTCGCGGTGCCGGTCTTCCCGATGGAGATGCCGGCCGACGTGCTGGTCGGCCGCGTGACCGAGGCGCTCGAGCGCGCCGACTCGGTTGGGGTCCTGCCGCCGGCCGGCACGATCGCCCCCTCGACCTGCCGGCTGCTCAGGCGACTCGGCGGCGCGGTCCACATCCTGCCGTACGAGAACCACGACCACCTGCGCGACCTCGTCGCCCGCTGCCGACGCATGGGGATCCGCGCGCTCGTCGGCGGCGAGAGCCTGAAGGGCATCGCCGAGCCGCAGGGGCTTCGTCCCTTCTCGCTGGCGGACGAGGCCGACGAGGCGGCCGGCGCCATGGGCCAGGCGGTGATCAGGGCCGCCTCGCAGGCCGCACCGCGTCACGCGCCCCGCGGCGAGGCGCTGGCGCGCTACGGGCTCATCCTCGAGAAGATCGCCCAGGGAGCCATCGGTCCCGACGACCTCACGCTCTGCGTCGATGACGGCGGCCGGGTCACGGCGGCCTTCGCCTCCCCGTGGGCCACCGGCGCCGGACGCGCCCTCGCGCCCGCGCGGCCCGGCGCCCTCTCGGTCCTCGAGGCCGTGACCACCGCGGCGGCCGTGGCGACGAGCGAGCCGGGCGAGTCGGTCTCCCCGGTCGCCCTCGACCTCTACCCCCTGGCCCCCGGCGACGGCGGCGGCTACCTGGCCGTCGTCCGCAGCTCGCGCCGGCCGGTCGCCGCCCTCCCGGCCGGCCCGGCCCCGCTCGCCGCCGACCCGGCGGCAGGCGACCTGCTCGCCCGTCTCGACACCCTGATCGCCCGCCTCGACACGCTCGTCCGCGCGAGGCGCGGCCGCCACGCCCCTCGCCGCTTCCTCGCCTCGCTGCGCCGGCGCACCTTCCTGATCGACTGGAGGCGGGTCCGCTACTTCGAGCTGCGTGCGGGACTGGTGTACGCCTCGCTGGTCACGGGCGAGACCTACGCGACCAACTACACCCTGGCCGACCTCGCCGCCCGGGTCGACGGGCGCGACTTCTTCCGCATCCACCGCCACGTCCTGGTCAACCTCAACTACGTCACGGAGCTGGAGCGCTACGGGGTGAGCCAGTTCCGCGTGGTCCTCGAGGGGCCCGACACCCCCGCCTTCGTCGTCAGCCGACCCGCCTCGGCCGCCCTCCGCAAGCTCCTCAAGTACTGACGCTACTGACGCTGCGGGACCCCGCTCGAGGGGTCCCGCGGCTTCCTTCCGGTCTGCTCACGCTCACCTTCCGCGCTCGCGGCCGCACGCGGCGCGAGCGCCCCGTCACGTCGCGCCTTCGGCAATGTGCTTCCGATTCGTCCGCACCCCACGTCCGGATCAGGCCGACGGCATGGGGCCGAGCCCCATGAACGACCGCCCTTGCGGCCGCGCCGGATCCGCATCGCCGCTTCATCCGCCTGCCCCGTCCGTCAGGGCTTTGCGGTCGCGGCGTCATGGGGCAGGCTGGGGTCATGGTGAACGGCGTGGAACTCGATCGACATGCGGCGACCGGAGACCTCGTGGTCCAGGTGGGCCCCGACGGCCGGGTCGCGTGGAGCGGCGGGGGCTCGCGCCTGGCCGGCCCCGCCCGCGGGACGGCCTTCCTCGAGTGGCTCGCGACGGCGCCCCCGGTGGTGGTCGCGGTCCGGCGCGACCCGGGCGGGGGGCTGCTCCTGACCGTACGGCCCGCCGGGCCTTCCGACACGCCGTCCGGCGAGCCGGCGGCCGCCCGCCGGACAGCCGGCGTCCCGAGGCGCCTCGTCGGCTTCAAGCGGAAGCGGACCTTCCTCTTCGACCCGTCGCGCGCCCTCGCCTTCGAGCTGCGCTCCGGCCTCGTCCACGCCTCCCTCGACGACGGCGAGAGCCTCGCGACGAACTACTCGGTGCGCGAACTCACCGCACGCCTCGCGCCGCTCGGCTTCTTCCGCGTCCACCGCGACGTGATCGTGAACCTCAGGCGGGTGAGGGAGATCGAGCGGGTCGGCCAGGGGCGGGTGCGCCTCGTCCTCGACACGCCCGACGCGCACGGCTTCACCGTGAGCCGCCCCGCCTCCGCCCGCCTGCGGCGCCTCCTCCGCTTCTGACCGCGCCTACCACCCCATCGCCGCCCGGAGCCGCCGCCCGACGTCGCGGCTGAGCACCAGCTCGGTCTTGGCGGCGTCCGCAAAGAGGAGCCGGTAGCGCTGGTGGGTCCAGGGGATCAGCTCCCCGATCCGCGTGAGGTTGACCAGGTGCGACTGGTCGAGCCTGAGGAACCGGCTCGCGTCGAGCCGCCGCTCGAGCTCCGCCAGGGTCTGGTTCGTCCAGTACCGTCCGCCGTCGGCGAAGGCCGTCACGACGCCGCCGAGCGAGGAGACGTAGACGATGCTCGCCTGGGGCACGAGGACGAAGCGCCGGCCGGTTCGGAGCGCGACCACCTCCGGCGTCCCGGCCTCGTCGGGCCGCGGGGTTCCGGCCGGGAGCGCGCGACAGGTCGCATGACCGTGGGCCGCCTCCGCGCCGAGGTGCGCCACCTGCCGCAGGCGCGCCAGGACGGCGCGCGACAGGACCCGCTCGACCGCGTGAACGACGGCGCACCCGCCCGACAGCTCGAGGCACGACTGCGCGGCAAGGCCCATGCCGCCGGCGATCGGGACGGCGGCCGGCTCGGTCAGGACCGACGCGACGCCGGCGCGCCGCGCGACGGCGAGCTGGGAGTGGAGGTGGTCGGCCGAGAGGAACGGCAGGTAGGCGTACCGATCGGGATGCTCGAGCATCGCGGCGGCGAGCACCGGCGAGACGGCGGCCGGACGGAGCACGACCGCACCCGGCCCCTCGGCCGCTCGCCGCGGCGACGCGAGCAGACAGGCCGGCTCGATGACCACCGGCACGACGTGCGCGGGGCCGAGCGCCGGCTCGACCCCCCGGTGGCCGGGCGGAACGACGACGGCGTCCGGCCCCTCGACCCTGAGCCGCTCGACGACGCCGGGGGTGAGGGCGCTCTCCGGCTCCTCCAGGTGCGCCTCGGGCCGCTGCGACTCCGTCTCGCAGGCGACGACGAGCAGGTCGGCCAGGCCCGTGTAGCGGCGCGCGACCTCGGCCGCCGGCCCGGTGAAGTAGCGGCACCCCGCGACGGCGAGCCGGAGCCGTCCCGGGTGCGGCTCCCCGTCGCTCACCCGACGCCCGGATCACGGCGCGGTGCGCGGGCGTCCCGCACGACGACCCGCGCCGCCTGGCTGAAACGTCGCTTGCGCCCCATCGCGCACGATACAACCACCCCGACGGGGCAGGCGCAGACGGTTTCGATGCGTTGCGGAGGCCGCGAACGGGCGACGCGGACGGCCGCGGACGCGATCCGCCGGCCGACGGGCCGATTCGCCGGCGCCGGGCCGCCCGGTTCGGAAGCCCGGACCGGACGCTCACCACCCGAGGATCGCGCGCAGGCGGCGGCCGACGTCGCGGCTGAGCACCAGCTCGGTGTTGGCGGCGTCGTCGAGGCGCAGCTTGTAGCGCTGGTGCGTCCAGGGGATGAGCTCGACGACCCGTGCCACGTTCACCAGGCGCGAGGCGTCGAGGCGGACGAAGCGCCGCGGGTCGAGCCGCGACTCGACCTCGGCGAGCGTGCGGTCGGACCAGAAGCTGCCGCGGTCGGTGTACGCGGTCACGAGGCCGCCCCGGGAGCTGATGTAGCTGATGCTGGCCGCCGGCACGAGGACGAAGCGCCGCGCGGTCCTGAGCGCGACGACGTCCCGAACCGGGTCGGGCCGGCGACCCGCCGGGTGCGACGGCGGCCAGCCCGACGGCGCGGCCCAGGAGCCGGGCGCGGCCGCGGGGCCGTGCGCGAGGCCGGACAGGCGGGCGAGGCTCGCCTGGGCGAGGCCGCGCTCGAGGGCGTGGACGACGAGGCAGCGGCCGGCGCCGTCGTAGATGGACCGGGCCTCGAGCCCCCGCCGGCGCGCGAGCGCCGCCGCGGCGGGATCGGCGAGGACGGGCGCGAGCCTCGATCGCGCGACGAGGTCGAGCTGGGCATGGAGGTGCTCGGCGCCGAGGTAGGTGAGGAGGACGGCGTCCGCAGCCTCGCGCGGCCACGCGGCGACAAGCAGGCGCGGGACGGCGTCGGCCGGCAGCACGAGCGCGGGGGTCGTACCCGGCCGCCGGGCCTCGCGCAGGAGCTCGACGACGCACGACGGCGCCAGCTCGATCCGGACGACCGGCGGCTCGGCGGGGACGGGCGCGTGAGGGGCGGGCGGCAGCAGGACGGCGTCGGCGTGCCGCATCGCCTCGGCCGCGTGCGGCGGCGCGCCGCCCGGGGCCTCGTCGACGTGGCCGTCGAGGTCGTGCGGAGCGACGTCGCAGTGGACGACCTCGAACGTCGCGAGCCCGCGGTAGCCGTCCAGAACGGGATCGACGCTCTCGGTGAGGAGCCGGCAGCCGACGACGAGCAGGCGAAGCGCGCGCGGTCCCGGCGGCGGCGCGACCGGCATCGGCGAGCCGGCCTCGCACACCAGCGAGGCGGCGAGCGCGGCCGAGCACCGCCAGGCCCCCATCAGTCCCCCCAGAGCCTGCCCTGGCGGCCGTCGGCCGGCTCTCGCAGGCAGCCGAGCTGGCCGAGGCGGACGGCAGCGGCCTCGGGCGAGACGCCGAAGGCGCGGGCGACGCGGTCGACGAGCCGGTCCCCCTCGCGCGTCCCGGCAAAGGGCGGGCGACCGCGGACGCGGACCCGAGGGGCCGGCACGAGGAGGGCCGCGGCCAGGTAGCCGGCCTGCCACTCGAGCCAGCCGACGGGGTCCTCGAGCGTCCGGCTGTGCGCCGCCTCGATCCGCGGCGCGACGTCGGGCAGGAGCGCCGGCTCGGCGAAGCGGCGGTCCCACAGCTCCCGGTGGAGGACCACGTGGGCCAGCTCGTGAGCCAGGGTGAAGCGGAGGCGGACCTCTCGCCGTGGGTCACCGGCGAGGCGCCGCTCGACGCGGACGATCGGCGCGACCCCGGGCCGGAACTCGGTCACCGCCTCGACGCCCGGCCCGAACTCCGCCTCGAGGTCGGCGTACAGGTCGAGGTCGCCCGCGTGCGCCTCGACGAGGACGAGGAGGGCGTCGGTGTCGAGCCGGCCGGTCCCGGCCCGGCGGCGGGTCCCCTCCCTCGCGAGCGCCGCGCCGAGGGCGTCGAGTTCGGCCGCCTCGTAGAAGGGCCTGGCCGGGAAGCGGCCGGAGGGATCGTCGATCCACCTCACGACCGGCGCTCCCGCCTCCGTCCCGGTGACGGATCGGCGGACGCGAGCAGCCGCGTCCAGTCCTCGCGGGTCCACCCGCAGGCGCGGGCGCGGCGGAAGAGACGCCCCACCGGCTCGGCCGCCTCGGGACGCTCGCGCAGGTAGTCGACGACCGGCGCCGCGCCCCGGCCGGCCGCCGCCTCGATCGACGTGAGCGACAGTCCGAGCGCGGCCGCCAGCTCCGCGGCGAGCGCCGACGACGGCCGGCGCCGATCGTGCTCGATGTCGTTGATGTACTGTGGCGAGACGCCCCGCGGCCGGTTCCCCCCGGCCGTGAGGCGCGCGCCGAGCTCGCGCAGGCTCAGCCCCCGCGCCCGGCGTGCCGTCGACACGAGCCGCCCGAGCGACGGCTCCCCTCGCTTGCCGCCCATGCAGGTGTACCCTCCGCCTGCGGACGAGCGTATACCTGCACGTTCGAGCAGTCAAGAGGCGAGGAACTCGATCAGCCGTCTCGCGTGTCCCGGCAGCGCATCGAAGCGGCGCACGCAGATGGTCAGGCGCCGCACCGCCCACGGGTCCGTGAGCCGCACGACCCGGATCCGCATCGACCTCCGGTACCGGCGCGCGGCCACCTCGGGGACGATCGCCACGCCGACGCCCCGCTCCGCCATCCGGCAGACGGCGTCGAAGCCACGCACGCGGACCCGCACCTTGAGCGGCCGACCGGCGCTCGCGGCCTGCGCGTCGAGGTAGGCCTGCAGCGCGCTGCCGGTGCCGAGGCCGACGACGTCGTGGTCGAGCACCTCGCGGAAGGCGCGCGGCGGCCCGGCCGCGAGCGGGTGGGCCGGCGCGGCGACGACGACCAACCGGTCCGCGCGGAAGGGGAACGTCTCGAGGCCGGTGAGGTCCACGGAATCGGCCGCGACGCCGGCGTCGGCGATGCCCTCGGCGACGGCCCGCGCGATCTCCCGGCTCGGCCGCTCCTCGAGCTGGACGTCGACGTCGGGATGGGCGGCGAGGTAGCGGGCCAGCGCGCCGGGCAGGAACTCGGCCACCGCGGCGGTGTTGGCGAGGAGGCGGACCCGGCCCTTCAGGCCGCGCGCGTACTCGCCGATCTCGCCGCGCATCCGCTCGACCTGCTCGAGGAGCGTCCGCGCATGGCGCGCCAGCGCCTGGCCGGCCGGCGTCGTCCGCACGCCGCGGGACCCCCGCTCGAGCAGCGCGACGCCGAGCGACGCCTCCATGCCGCGGATGCGCGCGCTCGCCGCGGCCAGCGACAGGCCGGCTCGCCCGGCGCCGTGCGTGATGCTGCCGGCCTCGGTCACCTCGAGGAACAGGCGCAGGTCGGTCAGGTCTATGGACATCGGCCGCTCGCTCGGGTCACTCGCCCGCCTTCGTCCCGGCCGAAGGCAGGCTCGACGACTGCCGCATTGTCCTTCGCCGCGGAGGCGGGCAGCATCGGGGGCATGTCCGACGCGCTCCCACTCCTGGTCGCCGTCGCCTCCACGTTCCTCGTCGCCGGGGTCGTGAAGGGCGTGATCGGGCTCGGGCTGCCCACGGTGGCGATCGGCCTCCTCGGCCTGTACATGCCGCCGGCCGAGGCGGCCTCGCTCCTCGTCGCGCCGTCGCTCGTGACCAACCTCTGGCAGCTCGCCGCGCGTCCCGTCGCGCCGCTCCTCGGCCGCCTCTGGTCGATGATGCTCGGGATCTGTCTCGGGACGTGGGCCGGCTCCGGGCTCCTGGCCACGGACGAAAGCGGCCGCGCCGCCACGGCGCTCGGCGTCGTCCTGGCGCTCTACGCCGTAGCCGGGCTCGCGTCGGTGCGTCCCCGCGTCCCGCCACGCGCGGAGCCCTGGCTCTCGCCCCTGGTCGGCGCCGCCACGGGTCTCGTGACCGCGGCGACAGGGGTCTTCGTGGTCCCGGCCGTCCCGTACCTCGAGGCGCTCGGGCTGCAGAAGGAGGACCTGGTGCAGGCGCTCGGCCTCTCGTTCACGGTCTCGACCCTCGCGCTGGCCGTCGGACTCGCCCGCGACGGGGTGCTCGACGCCTCGCTGGCCGGCGGCTCGGTCCTCGCGCTCGCGCCCGCCCTGGCCGGGATGTCGCTCGGCCGGCAGCTCAGGGCCCGGGCGAACCCGCGCGTCTTCCGGCTCTGCTTCTTCCTCGGCCTCCTGGTCCTCGGGGCCCACCTCGCCCTGCGGCGCGCGGTCTGAAGCGCGGCGCGTCAGTCCACGACGCCCGCCTGGAGGAGGGCTCGCACCTCCGAGACGGTGCAGCAGGCGACGGCGCGCCGCAAAAGCTCGGCGCACCGGTCGCGCCTGAGCCCGCCGAGGGCGCGCTTCACGCGCGGGATCGCCGCGGCCGCCATGGAC
>DASVDK010000343.1:0-6138 GCA_036381125.1 Thermodesulfobacteriota bacterium
GTGCCCACCTCGTCCTCGAACTGGATCATCGGTGCCTCCTCCAACGGCTCGCAGCCAGCTTCCGCTCCGCGCGGGTGGAGCCCGCGCTCCGAACGTGGGTCCCGCCCACCTCCCGGGCTACGCCCCGGGTCCACGTCGGGAGGCTGCTCGCCTCCGCCGGCGCCTTCGCGCCGGCTGCCGGTGTTCGATCAATCCGCCTAGAAGTACTCCGAAAACCAGGACTTCATTCGCTGCGCGACCTTGGCGAAGAGGCGGGGCTCCCCGACCCGGAAGCGCCGCGGCTCCCCCTGCTCGTGCTGGTGCTTGAGGCCGTAGAGCACGAGCCCGACGCCGGTCGCGTACATGGGGCTGTTGACCACGTCGACGAGCCCGCCGATCCCCATGGGGTAGCCCCGCCGGATCGGCAGGTTGAACGTCTGCTCCGCCAGCTCCGTCATCCCCTCCATGATGGTCGCGCCCCCGGTGATGACGACGCCCGACGCCAGGACGTCCTCGAAGCCGCTCTTGACGATCTCCCGCGCCGCGAGCTGGTAGATCTCCTCGACGCGGGGCTGGATGATCTCCGCGAGGATCTGCCGCGACAGGACCCGCGGCGGGCGGCCGCCGACCGACGGCACCTCGACCGTGTCGTCGCGCCGCACGAGGCTCGTGAGCGCGCAGCCGTGCTTCTTCTTGAGCCGTTCCGCCTCCACGTCGGGCGTCCGCACGCCGAAGCCGATGTCCTTGGTGATCTGGTTGCCGCCCATCGCGATCACGGCGGTGTGCTTCACCCCCCCCTCGGCGAAGACCGCCACGTCGGTCGTCCCCCCGCCGACGTCGAGCAGCGCCACGCCGAGCTCGCGCTCGTCGGGCGTCAGCACCGCCTCGGCCGAGGCGAGCTGCTGGAGCACGATGTCGGACACCTCGAGGCCGGTGCGGTTCACGCACTTCACGATGTTCTGCGCGCTCGTCACGGCCGCGGTCACGATGTGCACCTTGGCCTCGAGCCGCACGCCGCTCATGCCGACCGGGTCCTTGACGCCGTCCTGGTCGTCCACGACGAACTCCTGCGGGAGGATGTGGATGACCTCGCGGTCGAGCGGGATCGCGATCGCCTTGGCGGCGTCGATGACGCGCCGGACGTCCTGCGGGCTCACCTCCCGGTCCTTGACCGCCACGATGCCGTGGGAGTTGAAGCCCTTGATGTGGCCCCCCGCGATCCCGACGTAGACCGACTGGATCTGGCAGCCGGCCATGAGCTCCGCCTCCTCGATGGCCTTCTTGATCGAGGCGACGGTGGCGTCGATGTTGATCACGACGCCCTTGCTGAGCCCCTTCGACGGGTACGTCCCGATGCCGATGATGTCGATGCCGTCGGGGGTCGCCTCGCCGACGATGGCGCAGATCTTCGTCGTTCCGATGTCGAGGCCGACGATGAGGTTCCCCTGCTTGCTCACAGCTCGTGTCCCCCTCCGGAAGTGCCGGTGGACCGCGGCCCCTCCGCCCTCGCGCCGGACCTCGCGATCCGCCGGCCGTCCGAGCGGGTCTTCACCACGGCGCGATGCGCGAAGGTGAGGTCGATCCGCTCGGCCGCCTCGCCGGCGGCCGCGAGGTACGCGAGGACCCGAACGGCGCGCTCGAGCTTGGGCCCGAAGGGTCCGTCCCCGAGAACGATCGTCAGCCGACCGCCGGCGGAGGCCCGCTCCGCCGCGGTGCGCAGCACGAACCCCCGGACCGGGTCGACGTGCAGCTCCGAGACCCGCGCCGGCAGCCGCGCGCCGGCGAGATCGAGGAGCCCGAGCGCCTCGACCAGGCGCGCCGCCGTCCCGGACGGGTCGGCGGCCACGGCCGCCGCGCTGAGCCCGGTGACCACCGGAAGGTCGGCCTCCTCCCCGTGCTCGACCGGCTTGATGATCCGGCCCGACGCGTCGGCGAAGTAGAGCCGATCGAGCTGGACGAGCAGGGCCGCCCGCCGCTCGGTCACCTCGAGCACGAGGCGCGAGGGGAGCTCGCGGCGCGCCACCACCCGGCCGACCCAGGGGTGCGCCTCCACGCGCTCCACCACGAGACCGAGGTCCAGCGCGAGGAGCGGCGCGCCGGGGGTCACCCGCGCGAGGCCGAGGACCGTCTGCCGCGTGAGGTGCCGCGCCGGCCGGGTGAAGCGCACCTCGACCTCCTCGATCGCGAAGGCCGGCAGGGACGAGAGCCAGCGCCCCGTGCCGACCGCCACGATCACCGCCGCGAGGCCGGCGGCCGCGCCGAGCGCCAGCCCGCGCCGCACGGTCGACCGCCGGGCGCGCCTGACCGCCCGCTGGGCCATCAGCACGCGGCTCACGCCGCTGCTCCTCGTCGGCGCCACCTTCCGCTCCGGCCAGGCAGAGCCTGGCCTCCGCTCGACCGGGGGCCGCAGGCCCCCGGACCCCACCCACCGGTGGCGCATGACCTTGTGCGGCTCACGCGGTGGCCTCCTTGTGCGCCAGGGCCTCGACGAGCTGGTCGGAGACCTGCGTCACGTCGCCCGCGCCGAGCGTGATCACCAGGTCGCCCGGCTCGACCCGCTCGAGCAGCGCCTCGAGGAGGCGACCCCGCTCCACGTAGGTGACGTCCCGGTGCCCGTGCGCCTTGACCGCGTCGAAGAGGCGCCGTCCGGTCACCCCCTCGATCGGCTCCTCGCCGGCCGGGTAGATGTCGGTGCCGAGGAGCACGTCCGACTGGTTGAAGGCGGCGAGGAAGTCGTCGAAGAGGTCGCGCGTCCGCGTGAAGCGGTGCGGCTGGAAGGCGACGACCAGCCGCCGGCCGAAGCCGCGGCGGGCGGCGGCGAGGGTGGCGCGGATCTCGGCCGGGTGGTGTCCGTAGTCGTCCACGACCAGGACGCCGCCCACCTCCCCCTTCACCTGGAACCGCCGCTGGACGCCGCCGAAACCCTCGAGCCCGTCGCGGATGACCGGCCAGGGGAGGTCGAGCTCGAGCCCCACGCCGATGGCGGCGAGGGCGTTGAGCACGTTGTGGACCCCCGGGACCTGAAGGCTCACCCGTCCGAGCGCCTTGCCGTGGTACGTCACGTCGAACGCGGTGCGCGTCCCCTCGAAGGCGAGGTCGTCGGCGCTGAGGTCGGCCTGCGTCGAGAGGCCGTAGGTCCGGTGGCGCCGCTCGATCCTCGGCAGGAGCGCCTGGAGCGCCTCGTGGTCGAGGCAGAGGATCGTGAGGCCGTAGAAGGGGACCTTGTTCATGAAGTCGAGGAACGCCGTCCTGAGCGCCGCGAGGTCGCCGTAGTGGTCGAGGTGCTCGGGGTCGATGTTCGTCACGACGGCGATCGTCGGGCTGAGCTTGAGGAAGGAGCCGTCGCTCTCGTCCGCCTCCACCACCATGAACTCCCCCTGGCCGAGCCGGGCGTTGGTGCCGAGCGCGTTCACCTTGCCGCCGATCACGACCGTGGGGTCCATGCCGCCGTGACCGAGCACGGCGGCCACCATGGAGGTCGTCGTCGTCTTGCCGTGCGAGCCGGCGATGGCGACCCCGTACTTGAGCCGCATCAGCTCGGCCAGCATCTCGGCCCGCGGGATGACGGGGATCTGGCGCGCCCTGGCCGCGACGACCTCCGGGTTGGTCGGCCGGACCGCCGAGGAGGTCACGACCACGTCCACCGTCTCGGCGACGTTCGAGTCGCGGTGGCCGATCTGGATCGTCCCCCCGAGCGAGGCGAGCCGCCGCGTCGTCTCCGAGTCCTTGAGGTCGGAGCCCGAGACGCGGTAGCCGAGCGTGAGGAGCACCTCGGCGATGCCGCTCATGCCGATCCCGCCGATGCCGACGAGGTGGATGTGCTTGATGCGCTTATACATGCACGGCCCTCGCCGCCGCGGAGCCCGAGGGGCGCAGAAGGCGCATGAGCTCGTCCACGACCCGGTCGGCCGCCGCCGGCTCGCCGAGGCGGCCGGCCGCGGCCGCCATCTCGGCCCGCCGGCCGGGGTCGTCGAGAAGCCTGCCGACCTCGGCGGCCAGCCGCTCGCCGGTCAGCTCGGCGTCCCGGATCCGCACCGCGGCGCCCGCCGTCACGAGGGCGCGCGCGTTGGCCTCCTGGTGGTCGTCGGCCGCGAAGGGGTACGGCACGAGGATCGCGGGCCGACCGACCGCCGTCAGCTCCGCCACGGTGCTCGCGCCCGCCCGGCAGACCAGGAGGTCGGCCCATGCGTACTGCGCGGCCATGTCGTCGATGAAGGCGCGCACGTCGGCTCGATCCGGCCCCCACCCGGCCGCGCGGTAGCCCGCCTCGACCGCCGCCCGCGACGACTCGCCCGTCTGGTGCACGATCGCCAGCCGGTCGCCGAACCGGTCGAGGCCGGCCAGGGCGCCGAGCATCGCCTCGTTGATCCGGCGCGCGCCGGCGCTGCCGCCGAAGACGAGCAGGTGGAGCCGGCCGTCCTCCGAGGCGTCGCGCGGCGGCACCGACCGGAAGGCGCGCCGGATCGGGTTTCCGGTGCGCACGACCTTGGCAGGCGGGAACGCCGCCGACCCGGACGGCGGCTCGAACGTCGTGAAGACCCGGTCGACCAGGCGGCCGAGCCACCGGTTCGTGAGACCGGGCACCGCGTTCTGCTCCATGATCGCCGTCGGCCGGCCGAGCAGCGCCGCGGCCGCGACGACCGGGCCGGAGGCGTAGCCGCCGACGCCGAGGACCAGGTCGGGCCGCTCGCGGCGCACGATCCTCGCCGCGGCGAGGAGGGCCGCCGGCAGGCCGAGGAGCGTGCGCGCGAGGCCCGCGACGCCCTGCCCCTTGAGCGTGCCGACCTCGATGAACTCGACCGGGAAGCCGGCCCGCGGCACCGCGCGCGCCTCGATGCCGCGCCGGGTCCCGACGAAGCGCACCTCCCCGCCCGGCGTGCGAGCGAGGAACGCCTCGGCCACTGCCAGGCCGGGGAAGAGGTGACCGCCGGTGCCGCCGCCCGCGACGAGGAGCCTCATGGGCGTCCCCTGCGCGCGGCCGGCGACACGGGCCGGGCCGGCGAACGGCGGGCCACGCCTCGCGTCCCCGCGCCGCGCGTCAGGGGCGCGGGGGCGGCGCGAACGGCCCGCATCGGCGCGCCCGACCGCACCGCGGCCGACACGTTGAGGAGCAGCCCCGCGCAGGCGAGCGCCGCCACGAGGGCGCTGCCGCCGGCCGAGACGAACGGCAGCGGCAGCCCCTTGGTGGGCAGGCAGCCGAGGACGACGCCGAGGTTGACGACCGCCTGCAGGCCGATCGTCAGCGCCGCGCCGGCCGCGAGGAGCGCCGCGAAGGGGGTCGGCGCCCGGCGCGCCACCTCGAGGCCGCGCACCACGAGCAGCGCGAAGAGCGCCACCATCACCGAGAAGCCGACGAGGCCCAGCTCCTCCGCCACGACCGCCGCCACGAAGTCCGTATGCGGCTCCGGCAGGAAGAGGAGCTTCTGCTGCCCCTCGCCGAGCCCCCGCCCGAAGAGGCCGCCCGAGCCGACGGCGACGAACGACTGGATGACCTGCCAGCCGCTGCCGGTCGCGTGGCTCCAGGGGTCGAGGAAGGCCAGGACGCGGGCGCGGCGGTACGGCACGCGCATGACGAGCAGGTAGAGCACCGGCAGCGCGGCGAGGACGAGGAGCCCGAGGTGCGAGATCCGCGCGCCGGCGACGAAGAGGAGCGCCGCCGCCACGGCGCCGAGGAGCACGGCGGTGCCGAAGTCCGGCTGTGCGACGACGAGGCCCACCGCCAGCCCCACCACGACGAGCCGCGGCAGCAGGCCGTCCCACCGGTCCACCCGGGCGTCGGGCCGCGCGAGGCGGGCGGCGAGCCAGAGCACGAGCGCAACCTTCATCGGCTCGGCCGGCTGGAGGCTCAGCCCCCCCACGGCGATCCACCGCGCCGTGCCGGCGACGCGGTGCGAAACCCCGGGCACGTGCGTCAGCGCGAGGAGGAGGAGGCCGACGAGGAGGGCCGGCCGGGCGAGACGCTCGAGGCGCGCGAGCGGCGTCGTGGCGGCGGCCGCCATCACCGCGAGGCCGATGGCCGCGTAGAGGAGCTGCCGCCGCAGGTAGTGCGCGCCGTCGCCGAACCGATCGGTGGCGAGCACGAACGACGCCGAGTAGACCATGACGATGCCGAGCGCGACGAGGGCCACGACCGGCAGCACGATCTGCCGGTCGCCCCAG
>DASVDK010000344.1:0-7178 GCA_036381125.1 Thermodesulfobacteriota bacterium
GTGGGGCCGGCCCAGCGGACGGAGGCGCTGCTCGGGCCGTACGAGCTGCACGACTTCGCCCTCTACTACATCCTCCGCTACGGCTACGCGCCGCCGAAGGTCGCCTTCATGTCCCACGGGGCGTGGGGCGACGTCGCGTGCGGCGCCTGGCCGGACGTCCCGCCCGAGCGGCGCCGGGCGTACGGGCTCGGCGAGATCAAGCGGACGCTCGCGGTCTTCCTGCGGCGCTTCTTCGAGACCAGTCAGTTCAAGCGGAGCTGCATCCCGGACGCCCCCAAGGTCGGCTCGGGCGGCTCCCTCTCGCCTCGCGGCGACTACCGCGCGCCGAGCGACGGCCGCGCCGCGCCCTGGCTCGCGCAGCTCGACCTCATCCCGGACGGCGACCAGGACCTGTCTGCATAGGCCGGTTGCGGAACCAGCCGGGACACGCCGGCCGCCGGCACCGGAGCCCTGCCCCGAGGCTGTGCCGATACGGCCGAGAACCGGTGGAGCACGGCCCCGGCTCTCCGCGGCGTCGCGATCGGGCACGGGCACCGGTGACGCGGATCGCGTCTCTCGCGCAAAGTCTGCCGGGCCGCGGTCCCCGGGGACGAGCCGACCCGGAGCATCCGCTCCACTGAAACGCCCGTTAAGCGGGAGCTTTTCGACGCGCGGCGCGCTCGGTCCGGTGGTTGCAAAGCAGGATGCGCCACCGGAGGCGCCGGGAGGAGCCCGGGGCCCGGAGGCCCGATGGGAGGAGCCCTCATGTCGCGATCGATCGCTCTCGCCGCCGCGCTGGCGGCTGCGCTCGTCGCCGCGCCGCCGGCCGCCGTTCAGGCCGCCGCGCCGACGGAGCGCATCGTCCTCAAGTTCGGCCACATCACGCCTCCGGGCAGCCTGCACGACCTTGCCGCCCAGGAGTTCGCCAGGCGGGTGAACGCCCAGCTCGAGGGTCGGGTCGAGGTCAGGGTCTACGGGAACTCGGCGCTCGGCACCGACGAGGAGATGGTCAAAGGGATCCGCACCGGCGCGGTCGACATGTTCCTGCCGGGCGGCGTGATGAGCACCGTCGACCCGATCTTCGGCATCTTCGAGCTGCCCTACCTGATCGACGACCGCGACCACATGCGCCGGGCGACGGAGAACCGCGCCGTCCAGCACGCGCTCTACCCGAAGGCGCTCGCCAAGGGGATGCGGATCCTCGGCATCTGGGAGCACGGCTTCAAGCAGGTCACGAACAACACGCGGCCGATCGTCCGTCCGGCCGACCTGCGCGACCTGAAGATCCGGGTGCCGTCGGCCGTCTGGCGGCTGCGGACGTTCCAGGCCTTCGGCGCCTCGCCGGCCGCGGCCCCGTGGAAGGACGTGTACGACCTCCTCAAGACCGGCCGGATGGACGGCCAGGAGGCGGCGCTGACGCTCTTCATGTCGGCCGGCATCCAGCACGTGCAGAAGTACCTGTCCCTCACCGACCACGTCTACACGCCGGCCTACCTCGTGATCAACGAGGACGTCTACCGGAAGCTGCCGAAGGACGCCCGGCGGGTGCTCACGAGGGTCGGCTACGAGATGGCGGAGTGGTCGCGCAAGGAGGGGGCCCGGCTCGACAGGGAGCTGATGGCCAGGCTGCCCCCCACGATTGAGGTCAACGAGGTCGACAAGGACGCCTTCTTCCGCGCCTCGATCCCGCTCTACGAGCAGTTCGCCAGCGAGGTGCCGGGCGGGACGATCCTCATCAAGACGATCCAGGGGCTTCGGCGGTAGGTGCGTCCCGCGAGGGGGCGGCGGCGATGGGGGCGCGGGTGATCGCCTGGAGGGGGAGCCGCGGCGTGAAGGGGCGCCTCGGGCTGCGCGGCAAGGTCCTGGCGAGGGCGGCGGCGATCATCCTCGTCCTGCTGGCCGCCAACACCTGGCTGAACGTGGCCTCCGCGCGGCAGTACCTCCTCCAGGAGATCGCGGCGCGAGCCGAGGCCCTGGCGCCGCGGCTGAGGACGCCGGTCGAGGGCTACCTGCGCAGCGGGCTCGGCATCGACATGCTCGAGTCCTTCTCGACCGACGCCCAGCAGATGGTGGTCGGCAGCAACGGGTACCTCCTCAGCGCCGCCTACCTCGACAGGGGCGGGGTGATCCGCGTGCACAACGACGCCGGCCGCATCGGCCGCCCCGAGCCGTCGAAGGCGGTGGCGGCGGCGCTCCCGAGCGTCGGGCGCGAGCCGATCCTGGTGAACGATTCGGCCGGCGGCGAGATCGTCGCGTTGATCGGCCTGACCGACGCCGCGGGGGGGCCGGCCGGCGCCCTGCGGCTCGGCTTCTCGCAGGCGACGCTCGACGCGGCCTTCGGCAAGGTCCTCCGCGAGCAGGGCCTCCTCCTCGTCCTCTCGCTCGCCCTCACGTTCGTCGCCTTCTCGATGCTGCTCGGCCGGTCGGTCCTGCGACCGCTCACCGCGATCGGCGACGCGGCGGCGGCGATCGCCTCGGGGACGCTGTCGCGCCGCGTCCCGGTCACCGGCGACGACGAGATCGCGGAGCTCGGGCGGCGCTTCAACCAGATGGCCGACCAGCTCGAGGCGGTCCTCGCCCAGGTACGGAGCGCCTCGCAGTCGGTGGCCGGCGCCTCGGCCGAGGTCGCCCGCAGCCAGGGGGACGTGCGCGCCGGCGCCGAGTCCCAGCACGCCTCGCTCGGCCGGACCGCCACCGCCATCGGCGAACTCGACCGTGCCGCCGCCACCATCCAGGACCGCGTGGAAGGCCTGTCGAAGTCGGCGGAGGTTGCCTCGGCCACCAGCCTCGAGCTGGCCGCCTCGGCCGACGAGGTCACGGCGCACATCGACGAGCTGGCCCGGTCGGTCGAGACGACGACCGCGGGCGTCACCGAGATGGCCACCTCGCTCAAGCAGGTGGCGGCCACGGTGGAGCAGCTCGCCGGCGCGACCGACGTGACCGCCTCGACCATCGCCGAGATGGACGCCTCCATCGCGGAGATCGAGAAGATGGCGGGCGAGGCGGCGGCCGTTGCCGAGCAGACCGCGGCCGACGCCGAGGGCGGGCGCGCCGCCGTCGACGCCACGGTCGAGGGGATCGAGCGGATCCGCGCCGCGAGCCAGTCGGCCGCGCAGGTCCTGCGCGGATTCGAGGGGACCGCGACCGAGATCGGCAAGATCCTCCGGCTCATCGACGACGTGGCCGACCAGACGAACCTCCTCGCGCTGAACGCCGCGATCCTCGCCGCCCAGGCGGGGGAGCACGGCCGCGGCTTCGCGGTCGTGGCGGGCGAGATCAAGGGGCTCGCGGAGCGGACCGGCGTCTCGACGCGCGAGATCGCCGGGCTGATCGGCAAGGTGCAGCAGGGGGCGCGCGCCGCCGTGCAGGCCATGGAGGAAGGGGAGGGGGCGATCGCGGAGGGGGTCGAGCGCAGCCGGCGCGCCGGCGACGCCCTCGCGCAGATCCTGGCCGGGACGGGCCGCGCCCGCACCCTTGCCGCGCGCATCGCCCGGGCGACCGAGGAGCACGCCAGGGGGAGCCGTCAGGTGACCGACGCCGTAACGCAGATCTCCACCATGGCGAGCCAGCTCAAGGCCGCGGCCGACGAGCAGAGCCGCGGGGGGCTCGAGATGGCGCGCGCGGCCGAGGCCATGACCGAGGCGTCGCGGCGAGTCCGGCAGTCGGCCCACGAGCAGCGCGACGCCAGCAAGGCGATCGGCGCGACGATGGAGCAGGTCGTCGAGGCGGTGAAGGTCATCGCCGCCGCCACGCAGCAGCAGAAGCGGGAGACGCGCGAGGTGGCGAGCGCCCTCGAGGCGATCCGCGGGCTCGCCGAGCGCACCACGGTCACCGCGACCGGGATGGACCGCGTCGTGGAGTCGCTCACGCGCGAGGCGGCCGTCCTCGAGTCGTCCCTCGCGAGGCTCCAGGGGGAGGCCGCGGCCTGAGTCGCCCCCGGCGGCGGGGCGGCTCCCGGCGCCTCGCCGGCCGGCGCGTGCCCGGCCGGCGAGCCGGCGGTACACTGGCCGCCGTGACCGCGCCGGCGACACCGTGACCCTTCCGTATCGCTACGCCGTCCTCGGACTGGTCCTGGCCATCCAGGCGTCCGCCACGATCGGCACCATCGGCCTGCCGGCGCTCGCGCCGCTCATCAGGGCCGACCTCGGTCTCTCGCGCACCGAGGCGGGATCGCTCGTGTCCCCCTTCTACGTCGGGTCGCTCGTGATCGGCGTGCCGGCGGGGTATCTGGCCGACCGCCTCGGCGTGCGCTGGACGCTCGTCGCCGGCCAGGCGGTCATCGCCCTGTTCCTCTTCGCCCTCGCCGCGGTCGGCTCGGGGTGGCTCGTGCCGCTCGCGATCGGGGCGGCCGGCTTCGGCTTCGCCCTCGTCAACCCGACGACGACCAAGGCGGTCATCGCCTGGTTCCCGCTCGCCTCGCGCGCCACCGCGGTCGGCGTCAAGCAGACCGGGTTGCCGCTCGGCGGCGCCATCGGCGCCGCGGTGCTGCCGGGGCTCGCGCTCGCGGTCGGCTGGCGCGACGCCATCCGCGCCACCGCGCTCCTCGTCGCCCTCTGCGCCGTGGCGACCGCTCTCGTCTACCGGGAGCGTACGGACGAAGGGGGCGCGGCGGCGCCGAGGCCCGGATCGGCCTGGGCGGTGCTGCGCAACGGGGACCTCTGGCGGCTGTCGCTCGTGACGGTGCTCTTCGCCACGGTCCAGGTCTCCTGGACCGGCTACTTCGTCCTCTTCCTCACGGAGACGGCCGGCCGTTCCGTCGTGGAGGGGGGCGCGATGCTGGCGCTCGCCAACGTCGCCGGCATCGGCGGCCGGATCGCCTTCGGGCTCCTCTCGGACCGGGTCTTCGGAGGGCGCCGGCGGATCGTCCTCGTGATCGCGGGGGCCGGCTCGGGGCTCGTCGCCGCGGCGACGGCGCTGGTCGGCCCCGGCACGCCGTCGGTCGCCGTCGCGCTCCTCGCCGTCGTCTTCGGCATGCTCGGCATCGGCTGGAACGGCGTGCAGCTCACGCTCCTCGTGGAGCTGGCCGGCAAGGCGCTGGCCGGCACGGCCGTGGGCCTCGGGCTCGCCGTGAGCGCGCTCGGCGTGATTCTCGGGCCGCCGGCCTTCGGGCGGCTCGTCTCCCTGGTCGGGGGCTACGGGCCGGCGTGGGTCGCGCTCGCGGGCGCCATGGCGCTCGCGCTGCTGCTGCTCGCGACGGTCCGGGAGCCCGCCCGCCGCGTCTAGAGCACGTCGCGCTGCCGAGACGCGCGACCACGCCTCTCGGCGTGGCAGGAGCCAGGCCCTCGCGGGCTACGGGGGACGCCGTCGGCTCGTCTCACGGGCGCCCGGGGCTCGCGGCAGCGGCCGGGCCGAGGGGCGTGGAAAATGGAAAGACCTGACCCCATGGAACTAGGCGTCGGCCTCCTCCACGCGAAGCTCGGTCCGGCAGCGACGGCAGATCACCGGGCGTTTCAGCGGGAAGCGCCCGGCGGCCTCGAACGCCTGCTCGAGCCCGCAGCGGGCGCAGCGCCCCTCGAGCCGCACGAGCGAGCGGTGCTCGCCGAGCCGCCGGACGGCCAGCACCGGCCCGGCCACGAGCAACGCCGGCACGAGCACGAAGTGCGCGACCGGGATGAGAACCGCCGCCACCGCGAGCCCCCAGCAGGCGCCGAGGGCGACGAGCGCCCGCCGCGCGCGCAGCCCCGGCGGGTTCAACGCCACGGCCGCGCGCGCGGGCGCGGCCTCGGCGCCGAACGCCTGCAAGCGGACCGGCACCTCGATCAGATCGGCCGCCACGTCGTCAGCCCGGCAGCGTGACCGTGCCGTCGATGACCGGCTCCACGCGGCCGGCGACTCGCACCGTCATCGCCTCCGGCGTGTGCCCCTCGACCGACACGTCGAGCCGCGACGGCCGCCGCATCTCCACCCCCTGGCGGACGGCGAGCCTGCCGCCGGGGAGCCGTCCGGCCGCAGCAAGGTAGGCGCCGAGACACCCGGCGGCCGAACCGGTCGCCGGGTCCTCGACCATGCCGAGCGACGGGGCGAAGAAGCGGGCGCGGGCCTCGCCGCCGCCGGTCAGCGCGAAGGCGAAGACCCCGGCCGCGCCCCAGCGGTCGGCGAGCCGGCGGACCGCGGCGAGGTCGGGCGCCAGCGCGGCCACCGCCTCGGCGGACGCAAGCGGCACGAGGAGCTGATCGACCCCGGTCGAGACGAGGCGCGGCGGGAGGGCGGCGAGGCCGACGCCGCCGGCCGGCCGGCCGAGCGCGCTCGCCAGCTCGTCGGCGTCGCGCCCTTCGATCGTGCGCCCGAGGCGGGGACGCCCCTGCGTCATGACGACCCGCGCGACCCGCAGGCCGCCGGCGCCGTCCGGCTCGGTCTCGAGCGTCACCGGCAGGACGCCGGCCTGGACCTCGTGGCGGATCTCGGTGCGCGGCGCGACGAGCGGGAACGCCCCCTCGCGAGCCATGACCCAGGGGGTGCCGACCAGCGGGTGGCCTGCGAAGGGGAGCTCGCGGCCCGGCGTGAAGATGCGGACGCGGTAGGCGGCCGCCGGGCTCGACGGGGGGAGGACGAAGGTGGTCTCCGAGAGGTTCAGCTCGAGCGCCAGCGCCTGCATCTCGTCGTCCGTGAGCCCGCGGGCGTCCGGGAAGACGCCGAGGGGGTTCCCCTCGAGCGGCGCCTCGGCGAACACGTCAACCTGGTGGAAGCGCAACCGACGCATGGCCTCTCGACTTCTACCCGATCGTCGCGTCTTTGGCAAATCGCGCTCCGACCGCTACCATGAACGCCGAACATGGACCGCGTGATCGTGAAGGGGCTGGTGGTCGAGGCGTCCGTCGGCGTGTCCGATGCCGAGCGAGCGGCGCCGCAGCGATGCCGGGTGGACGTCGAGCTCACGGCGGACCTCGAGGCGGCGGGCACGTCGGACGACCTCGCGAAGACCATCCACTACGGTCACGTGATCGAGACGCTGCGCGAGGTGGCCGCCACGCAGACGACGCGCCTCGTCGAGGCGCTGGCCGGCCGCATGGTCGACGCCCTCTTCGAGCGCTTCGGACCCGAGCGGATCACGCAGCCGCCGCAGCCGGGCCGCGCGATCGCCGTCAAGCTGCGACTCGTCAAGCTCGACCCGCCGATCGACGCCCCCGTCGACGAGGTCGGCGTCGAGCTGGAGCGGACCGCCGCCCCGCGGCGCCCCGCCGGCGCCGGCCCCCTCGGGT
>DASVDK010000345.1:0-14014 GCA_036381125.1 Thermodesulfobacteriota bacterium
GAACGAGCCGCCGGGCTCGAGACCGCGCGCCCGGCGGTCGACGGCCGGGCGCTTGTGGGCGGCACGCCGCGTCGGCTAAGCTTCGTCCATGTCCGACGATACGATCCAGCAGATCCGCGAGGCGGTGCGGGCGCTCTGCGAGCGCTTCCCCGGAGAGTACTGGCGCGACCTCGACCGCCGCCGCGCCTACCCCGACGCGTTCGTGAAGGCCCTGACGGAGGCGGGCTTCCTCGGCGCCCTCATCCCCGAGGCGTACGGCGGCAGCGGGCTGCCGATCGCGGCGGCCGCCGCCATCCTCGAGGAGATCCACGCGAGCGGCGGCAACGGCGCCGCGTGCCACGCGCAGATGTACACGATGGGGACGCTCCTGCGACACGGCAGCGAGGCGCAGAAGCGCCGCTGGCTGCCGGCCATCGCCAGGGGGGAGCTCCGGCTCCAGGCGTTCGGCGTGACGGAGCCGACGAGCGGCACGGACACGCTGAGCATCCGGACGACCGCGGTGCGCCAGGGGGATCACTACGTCGTCCGGGGCCAGAAGGTCTTCATCTCCCGGGCCGAGCACTCGGACCTGATGCTCCTCCTCGCGCGGACGACGCCGAAGGAGCAGGCGGCGAAGCGGACGGAGGGGCTGTCGGTCTTCGTCGTCGACATGCGCGAGGCGCGCGGCCGCGGCCTCACGATCCGGCCGATCCGGACGATGCTCAACCACGCCACGACGGAGGTCTTCTTCGACGACCTCCGCGTCCCGGCCGAGAACCTCGTCGGCGAGGAGGGCCAGGGGTTCCGGTACGTCCTCGACGGGATGAACGCCGAGCGCATCCTCATCGCCGCCGAGTGCATCGGCGACGCCCGGTGGTTCATCCGGAAGGCGACCGCCTACGCCCGCGAGCGGGTGGTCTTCGGCCGTCCCATCGGCCAGAACCAGGGCATCCAGTTCCCGCTCGCCCGCGTCTACGCGCAGACCGAGGCGGCGGACCTCATGGTCCGGCGCGCGGCGGCGCTCTTCGACGCGGGCGAGCCGTGCGGCAAGGAGGCGAACATGGCGAAGCTGCTCGCGTCGGAGGCCTCCTGGGCCGCGGCCGACACCTGCCTGCAGACGCACGGCGGCTTCGGCTTCGCCGAGGAGTACGACGTGGAGCGGAAGTTCCGCGAGACGCGGCTCTACCAGGTGGCGCCGATCTCGACCAACCTGATCCTCGCCTACATCGGCGAGCACGTCCTCGGCCTCCCCAGGTCCTACTGAGATGGGCGCGCTCGACGGGATCCTCGTCGTCGCGCTCGAGCAGGCGGTCGCGGCGCCGTTCGCCTCCTGCCGGCTGGCCGACGCCGGGGCGCGCGTCATCAAGATCGAGCGGGCCGAAGGCGACTTCGCGCGCGGATACGACCGGGCCGCGGCCGGCATGAGCAGCTACTTCGCGTGGCTGAACCGCGGCAAGGAGTCGGTGACGCTCGACATCAAGAACCCGGACGACGCCGACCTCCTCCACCGCCTCGTCGCCGCCGCCGACGTCTTCATCCAGAACCTCGCGCCGGGGGCGGCCGCCCGGGCCGGCTTCGGATCGGCCGAGCTGCGCGCCCGCCACCCGAGGCTCGTCACCTGCGACATCAGCGGCTACGGCGAGACGGGGGCCTACCGCGACATGAAGGCCTACGACCTCCTGATCCAGGCGGAGACGGGGCTCGCGTCGGTGACCGGCGCGCCGGAGGCGCCCGGGCGGGTGGGGGTCTCCGTCTGCGACATCGCCGCCGGCGCGACCGCCTACGCCGCCATCCTCGAGGCGCTCATCCGGCGCGAGCGCACCGGCGTCGGAGAGGGCCTGGCCGTGTCCCTCTTCGACGTCATCGCCGACTGGATGACGGTGCCGTTGCTCCACCACGACTACCTCGGCGCCGCGCCCCGGCGTACGGGGCTCGCCCACCCCTCGATCGCGCCGTACGGCGTCTACCCGACGCGCGGCACGCCGGTGCTCATCGCGATCCAGAACGAGCGGGAGTGGGGGCGCTTCTGCGCGACCGTCCTCGGCGACCCGTCGCTGGCGTCGAAGCCGGAGTTCGCGGACAACGTCTCGCGCGTCGCCAATCGCGCCGCGCTCGACGAGACGATCGGCCGCGTCTTCACGAGCCTCGAGGTCGACGACCTGCGCGCCCGGCTGCGAGCGGCCGACATCGCCTTCGGGTCGGCCAACGGCGTGGCCGAGCTGTCGCGGCACCCGCACCTGCGCCGCGCGACCGTGGAGAGCCCGGTCGGCCCGATCCGCCTCGTGGCGCCGCCGGTGCGGCGGGGCTCCGAGCCCGACGGACCGCGGCTCCGGCCGGTCCCCGCGGTCGGCGCCGACACGGAGCGGGTGCGACGGGAGTTCGCGGCGGCGCCCGGCGAGGGGCGCGCGAGACCTCGTTCGTGACAGGAGAGGAGGAGCGATGCGAGCCGCGTGGTACGAGAGCGTCGGTCCGGCGCGCGACGTGATCCGCGTCGGCGACCTGCCGGTGCCCGACCCGCAGCCGGGCGAGGTGCTCGTGCGGGTACGGGCCTCGGGGGTGAACCCGCACGACGTGAAGAAGCGGCTCGGCCGGCGAGCCCCCATGGAGTTCCCGCGGATCGTCCCGCACAACGACGGGGCCGGGGTGATCGAGCGCGTCGGCCCCGGCGTCCCGGCCGCCCGGGTCGGGGAGCGGGTGTGGGTGCACAGCGCGCAGTGGCACCGGCCCTTCGGCACGGCCGCCGAGTACGCGGCCGTCCCGGCCGACGCGGCGTGGCCGCTGCCCGAGGGGACCGGCTTCGCCGAGGGGGCGGCGCTCGGCATCCCGGCCATGACGGCGCACCGGGCGGTCTTCGCCGACGAGAGCGTGTACGGGCGGCGGGTGCTCGTCCACGGCGGCGCGGGCGCGGTCGGGTACTATGCCATCCAGTTCGCGAAGACGGCCGGGGCGGAGGTCATCACGACCGTGAGCAGCCCGGAGAAGGCGGCCGTCGCCCGCGAGGCCGGGGCCGATCACGTGATCGACTACCGGCGCGAGGACGTCGCCCGGCGCGTCCGGGACATCACGCGGGGCGCGGGCGTCGCGCGGATCGTCGAGGTGGACTTCGGCAAGAACCTCGAGGTGGACCGCGCCGTGCTGGAACCGAACGGGGTGATCGCCGCCTACGCGTCGGAGGGGGACCCGACGCCGGCCCTTCCCTTCTACCCCATGATGTTCGCCGGCATCACCATCCGCCTCATCCTGGTCTTCGTCATGCCCGCCGAGGCGCTCCGCCGCGCGGCCGCGGACATCTCGGCGATGCTCGCGCGCGGCGCGCTGCGGCACCGGATCGCCGAGCGGTTCCCGCTCGAGCGGATCGCCGACGCCCACGAGGCGGTGGAGCGCGGCGCCGCGATCGGCAAGGTCGTCGTCGAGGTCCCGTAGCGCTCGGCGCCCCCGGACCTACGGGGCGCCGCCGGCGCGGACGGCCGCGGTGCGACGCGCGGCGCGGCGACCGGCGAGCCAGCGAACGACCCCGGCGGCGACGAGGATCGGCGCGAGGACGCGTGCCGCCGCGACGGCGAGGTCGGCGTCCGGCTCGGGCCACGGCACCTCGGTGAGGACCTCCGCGCGCTCCATCATCCAGTGCCAGGCGGTGTGCCCGACGAGGACCGAGACGACGATCGGCGCGTAGCGGGCGGCGACCGGGCGGCGGCCGATCCAGACGAGCGCCGGCAGGAGCACCACGAGGACCAGGAGCTGGCCGATCTCGACGCCGAGGTTGAACGCGAAGAGCGAGAGCAGGAGGTGGCTCCCCGCGAACTGCAGCTCCTCGCCGAGGACGAACGAGAAGCCGAAGCCGTGGACGAGGCCGAAGAGGCCGGTGACGAGCCAGCGCCTCGAGAGGTTCGGGGCGAGGACGTTCTCGATGGCCATGTAGACGATCGACGCGGCGATCAGGGTCTCCACGAGCGGCGGGAACCACGCGACCGACGGGACGAGCCCGTACGCCGCGGCGAGGAGCGTGATGGAGTGCGCCACGGTGAAGGCGGTGACGACCCCCACGAGGTCCCAGCCGAGCCGCCGGAAGGGGAGCACGAGGCAGACGAGGAAGAGCAGGTGATCGATCCCGCCGAGGATGTGGTGGATGCCCGAGCCGACGAAGAACCAGGCGGCCTGGTACCACCGCGGGTCGAGCGAGAGGGTGCCCGCGCCGCCCTGCACGACGTAGATCCGCTCGCCGCCGTCCGGGGGGAGGAAGTGCACGTCGACCACCAGGCGGTTGCCGAGCCCCTGGCCGGTGTGCACCGTGAGGGTGAACTCGGCCCGATCGGACTCGATGGGGTACTCGAGGTGGACGTCGAAGAACCCCTGGTTCCAGAAGACGTCGGTGTCCTCGGGCAGCTTCGGCCCCTCGATCAGCGCGAGCGCGCGGTCGTAGGACTCGAAGGCGCGGTCGGAGGACTGGCTGATGCGGCCGGCCACGCGCACGTGGTCGAGCCGCGTGCCGTCGGCGCGGACCTCGAAGTCCCTGGCCGCGGCCTCGGCCGCCGCGGCCAGTGGGCCGTCGACGTGCGCGAGATCGAGGTAGCCGGGGCCCCGCTTCGGCAGGTTGAGGTTGAGGAGCAGCGTCAGCGGTACGCGGACCAGGAGGTGGAGGCGGTTTCCCTCGGGCTTCACGAAGGCGTGCATCGAGATGCGATCGGGGATGTCGTGTGCCGCGGCCGGCAGGCTCCCGAGGACGAGGCCGGCGAGCGCCAGCGCCGCCAGGCGCGTGGAGTGTCGGAAGCGCATCGGGATTCCTCGAGTGGAGGTGGCGAACACGACGGGGCCCCGCACGACGCCGTGCGGAGCCCCGCCTGCCGGGACCCTAACGGTCCTGCTTGCCGCGACCCTTCGGCACGAACTTCTGCGCCCGCTTCCCGGTGTCGACCTCGGCGGTGTAGATGTTGCCCTTCGAGTCGACGGCCAGGTTGTGGACCCAGTGGAACTGCCCGGCGTACCGGCCGTTGCGGCCGAACGTGCCGAGGATCTCACCGCTCAGCCGTTCGAGGATCCAGACGTAGTTGTTCTCGCCATCCGGGTTGTAGAGGAACCTCTGGCGCCGGTCGGGCGAGAGGTCGACGTCCCACGTGGACCCGTTGCCGAGCGTGTCGCGCTCGACGAAGAACTCGGTCACGAACTCGCCGTTCTTCTGGAAGACCTGGATCCGGTTGTTGACCCGGTCGCAGACGTAGACGAGGCCGTCGTCGGCGATGCGCACGCAGTGGACCGGGTTGCGGAACTGCCGGGCGACCGGCGCGTTCGGATCGTAGGGCCCAAGGTCGTCGTCGCTCGGCGTCTCGCCGTACGCGCCCCAGTGCCGCTTGTAGAGGCCGGTCGAGGCGTCGACGACGATGACGCGCTTGTTCTGGTACCCGTCGGCGATGTAGGCCTCGTTCGTGACCGGGTCGACTTCGACGTCGGCCGGCCGGCCGAGGAGCGGGGTGCCGTTGGGGCCGCCCTCGGTCGCGTTGCTGCCGCCGGTCATGCCGCGCGCGCCGATCTGCATCACGAAGTCGCCGCGCCGCGTGAACTTGAGGACCATGTGGTCCCCGTTGTCCTGCGGGCCGCCGTTGCCGGCGATCCAGACGAAGTCGTTGTGGTCCACGAAGATGCCGTGCTCGCCGGCCGGCCACTGGCACTCCGGCTCGACGCAGCGCGACTCGAGGAAGCCGGGGTCGAACGGACCGCCCCAGCCCTGGATGAAGTTCCCTCTGGAGTCGAACTCCATCACCGCCGGCGCGTAGCGGCAGCAGTCGGAGCGAGGCGGATCCTGCTCGGCGCCGGCCTCGTCCTCCGTGAGGGTCCGCTGCCGCTGGATGATCCAGATGTGGTCGCGCGAGTCGACGGCGATGCCGCCGACCTGCCCGATCTGCCAGTCGTTCGGGAACGGCTTCGGCCAGAAGGGATCGACCTCGAACCGGGGCGCGGAGTTCCCCCTGCCTCTTGCGTCGACCTCCTCGGGCGAGGGGCGCCAGACGCCGATGGCGACGACGAGGACCAGGGCCGTCGCACCAAGGTATGCGTACCGGACCCACCTGGGCATGACTCTCCTCCTCAAGAGACGTGGATGACCGTGCCGCCCGCCCCCCCTCGCGTCACGGCCTTCACGGGCGGCACAGGTAGCGCCACTCTATGGGGTGCATCGGGCAGGTGTCAAGAAAATAACACGCTGTTTGATACTTGTAGACACCTTACAAAATCAGACGACTGATGTCGGACCATAATACCAGTGAGACAGCATGGTTGTCTGTGCAAACGGCCGTTCTATATGGAGGGCATGCGGTCTGCCGCCTCGAGGGGAGTGCCGGGGGGTCCCTCGGGCCGGCAGGTGGGAAGCGCCGCTCGGGCGTCTGGTACGATGATGCCGTGAGGTCCTTCGCGTGAAGCACGTCGTCCTCGGCACCGCCGGTCACATCGACCACGGCAAGTCCTCCCTCGTCCGCGCCCTGACCGGGATCGACCCCGACCGCCTCAAGGAGGAGAAGGCGCGCGGCATCACGATCGAGCTCGGCTTCGGCCACCTCGATCTCCCCTCGGGGCTGCGGGTCGGCATCGTCGACGTGCCGGGCCACGAGCGCTTCGTGAAGACCATGGTGGCCGGCGCCGCGGGGGTCGATCTGGTGGCGCTCGTCGTCGCGGCCGACGAGGGGGTCATGCCCCAGACCCGGGAGCACCTCGACATCTGCCGTCTGCTCGAGGTGAAGAGCGGGCTCGTCGTGCTCACGAAGGCCGACCTCGTCGATCCGGACTGGCTCGAGCTGGTCGTCGAGGACGTGCGCGACTTCGTGGCCGGCTCCTTCCTCGAGGGCGCCGCCATCGTTCCGGTCTCCTCCGTCACGAGGGCCGGCATCCCCGAGCTGCTCGCCGAGATCGACCGCCTCGCCGCGGAGGTGCCGGCGCGCTCGCCGGACGGCCTCCTGCGCCTGCCCATCGACCGGGTCTTCTCGATGCGGGGCTTCGGGACGGTCGTGACCGGGACGCTCGTCGCCGGTCAGGTGGCCGTCGGCGACACCGTCCAGATCCTCCCCTCCGGCCGCACGGCCAAGGTGCGCGGCCTCCAGGTGCACGGGCGCCCGGTCGAGCGCACGCAGGCCGGCGTCCGCACCGCCGTCAACCTGCAGGGCGTCGAGGTGGCCGAGGTGCACCGGGGCGAGGTGCTGACCCCGCCCGGCGAGGTCACCCCGGCGCGGCTCGTGGACGCGCAGTTCCATCACCTGCCCGGCGCCCCCAGGCCGCTCAGGCACCGGGCGGTCGTGCGCCTCCACATCGGGACGGCCGACGTGCCGGCCGCCGTCCACCTGCTCGACCGGGACGAGCTGGCGCCGGGCGAGACTGCCTTCGTGCAGCTCAGGCTCGCCGAGCCGCTCGTCACGCTCGCGCGGGACCGCTTCGTCGTCCGGGCGTACTCGCCGACGTACACGATCGGCGGCGGGGAGGTGCTCGACCCCCACCCGCCGCGCGCGAAGCGCTTCAACGCCCCGGTCCTCGAGGCGATCCGCCGCCTCAAGGAGGGCTCCGACGAGGAGCAGATCGCGCTGCACCTGCTGCGAGGCGGCGTGGCGGGCCGCTCGGTGTCCGAGCTGCACCAGCTCGTCCTCATCGGGGAGAAGAAGCTCTCGACCATCCTGCAGGCGCTGCTCACGCGGCGCGTGGCGGTCCAGTACGACAAGGAGGGCGGCCGCCTGGTCCACCGCGAGGTCTACGACCAGGTGGCCATGCGGGTGCGCGAGGTCCTCTCGCGCTATCACGCGCAGTTCCCGCTACGCGAGGGGATGGGCCGTGAGGAGCTGAAGGGCCGCCTGCCGCGCGGCACCCCGGAGAAGCTCTTCGCGCGCGTGCTCGCCGACCTCGGACGCCCGGCCGCCGCCGGCTCGAGCCCGGAGGTCGTGGCCGAGCGCGACCTCGTCCGGCTCGGCGCGCACACGGTGTCGCTCGGCGGCGGCACCCAGGACCTGCGCGACCGCATCGAGGCCATCTACCGGGCGGCGGGCAGCGAGCCGCCGATCTGGCAGGAGCTGCTCGATCAGCTCCAGGCGCCCGAGAAGACGGTGCGGGAGGTGATCGACTACCTGGTGAGACAGCGCGGGACGATCGTCAAGGTCAAGGACGGCTTCTACTTCCACAAGGAGGCGATCGACGCCATCCGGGCGAAGCTCGTCGACTTCATCCGGGCGAACGGCCCGGTCACGACGGCGCAGATCAAGGACCTCTGGGGCGTCTCCCGGAAGTTCCTGATCCCGCTCTGCGAGTACTTCGACGCGACGCGCGTCACGATGCGCGTCGGCGAGACCCGCGTCCTGCGCGGCCAGGCAGCCGCCGCCCAGCCCCGGCCGGACGCGGCGTCCTGACGGGCCCGACCGACAGCCACGTCGCCCATGTAGTCGTCCCGGCCCGGTTCCACCGCCCGTCACGGGGCCGCTCGCGCGCTCGAGACGCTCCATGAGCGCGACCTCCGAGCCGCATCTTCCTACCGCCGTCCGGGTGCCTCCGCAAGCTGCCACTCCACGACCTTTCCCTCGACGATCCTGAGGTAGAGGCAGCCGGGGCCGGCCGCCGGGTCTCCCGGCTTGACGCGCGCGGTGCCGACGCGGCCCACCCAGTAGGCCAGCCGGCGGTCCGGTGCGAACGGCCCCCCCTCGGTGGGCGGGCAGTCGGGCTCGCCGAGGAGCGCCCGGACGTCGGCCTCGGGCATCCCCGCCAGGCGGCCGGTCGCGAGGAGGCCCGGCACCATCAGGCCGCGCCGGCTCTCGACCTCGAGGCGCCCGGTCTCGGCGCGCCAGGCCACGGGGTCGAAGACCAGTGTCTTGCGGGGCGCCTCGCGCTGAATGGCCGACTGGCCGAAGATGACCAGGAGGGGGGCGATCGACGCGAGGCCGACCACCACGGCGAGCGTGATCCACTTGCGGGCACGAAGTGACAGGGTCTGGGGCACGGGGATGCTCCGTCAGGGGTTGAGGGCGCGGCAGGCTTCGGCGAGACCGGCGTCGCAGGCGGCCTGCGCGTCGGCGAGCGCCGCCGCCATGTCGCCGCGCCGCGCGTGAATCTGCGCGCGGATCTGGAGGAACCGCGGATCGCGCGGCGCCAGATCCACTGCCTCGTCCGCGAACGCCAGCGCCTCGTCGAGCAGACCGTGATTGGCCGCGATGATGGCGCGGCTCGCGGCGTGCTCCGCCGCCTCGCCCGTGTACACCGGGCGGAACCCGGCGGCGCCGAGGACCACGATGAGCAGGCCGAGCGCGAGGTACGCGAGCCGCGAGCGGGTCCGGCGGCGCATGTTGCGCTCGATCCAGGCGGTCCCGAGGAGGAAGCCGGCGACGAGGCCGCCCACGTGCGCGTACATGTTGATGATCGGGATGACGAGGCCGAGCGCGAGGTTGAGCAGCAGGATGGGGATGATCGACACCCGCGGGCGCCACCGGGGCCCCCCCTCGAGGGCGATCCGGCGGTACATCCGCCGCCGGGTCAACTCGTCGGCCAGGAGGAGCCCGGCCAGCCCGAAGACGGCGCCCGACGCGCCGACGCCGAGCGTGTCCTGGACGAAGACGAGCGTGGCGAGCCCGGAGACGAGGCCCGACACGAAGAAGAGGACGAGGTACCGCGGCATGCCGAGCGTCGGCTCGATGACCCGCCCGAGGACGTAGAGCGAGAACCCGTTGGCGGCGAGGTGGACCGGCCCCGCGTGGAGGAAGACGGCCGTGACGAGCCGCCACCACTCGCCGTGCCAGATGCTCGGCGCGTCCTGGGCGCCGAGCCTGTAGAGGACGTCCGGGTCCTGGCTCCCCTCGAGCCCCCCGCCCATGACGATGGACAGCAGGAACGTCGCCACCATGACGGCGATGAGCGCCATCGTGGCGGGGACGGCCGGGGCGCGGGGAGCGGGCGGGACCACGGGCGCCCTCGGCGCTTGCGCTCGCCGCCCCCTAGAAGAGGGCGGCGAGGCTCCGGCGCGCGAGGTCGAGGAACCAGCCGGGGAGGATGCCCATCCAGAGCGTGAGGACGGCGGAGACGCCGACGGCGACCTGCATGCCGGCCGGCGCGGGCTCGTCGAACGCCCGCTCCGGGTCCCGGAAGTACATGACCACGAGCACGTAGAGGTAGTAGTAGAGCGACAGGGCGCTGTTGAGGACGCCGATCACCGCGAGCGAGACCTGGCCCGCGTCGACGGCCGCCGCGAAGAGGGCGAACTTCCCGACGAATCCGGCCGTGGGCGGGATGCCCCCCAGGGCGAGCATGAAGATCGCCGTGGCGAGCGCGACGAGCGGCCGGCGGCTGCCGAGCCCGGCGTAGGACGCGATGGCGTCGCCGGCGCTCCCGGCGCGGGTGAGGAGCGCGACGATGCCGAAGGCGCCGACGTTCATGAACGCGTAGACGAGGAGGTAGAAGAGCGCGGCGCCGACGCCGCGCGGTCCCCCCGCCACGAAGCCGACCAGCACGTAGCCCGCGTGCGCGATGGACGAGTACGCGAGCATCCGCTTCATGTCGGTCTGGACGAGGGCGATGACGTTGCCCACCGTCATCGTGGCCACGGCGAGCCACCAGAGGATGGTCTGCCACGAGGGCTCGAGCGCCGGCAGCGCGTAGAAGAAGACCCGAAGGAAGGCCGCGAAGCCGGCCGCCTTGACGGCGGTGGCCATGTAGGCCGTCACCGAGGTCGGGGCCCCTTCGTAGACGTCCGGCGCCCACATGTGGAAGGGGACCGTCGCGACCTTGAAGCCGAAGCCGACCAGGAGCAGCGCCATGCCGGCCAAGAGGAGCACCGGCACGCCGGCGCCGCCCTGGATGCCGTTCGCGAGCGCCCTGAGGCCGGTCGTCCCGGTCTGGCCGTAGATCAGGGCGATGCCGTAGAGGAAGAACGCGCTCGAGAAGGAGCCGAGGAGGAAGTACTTGAGCGCCGACTCGTTCGACTTGAGGTTCGCCCGGTTGAAGCCGGCCAGGACGTAGAGCGGGATGGAGAGCGTCTCGAGGCCGAGGAAGATCGTGATGAGGTCGGCCGACGCCGCCATGATCATCCCGCCGACGGCGGAGAAGAGGAGCAGCGCGTAGTACTCGCCGTAGTGGATCCCCTCGACCTCGAGGTAGGAGAGCGAGAGGAGGATCGTGAGCGCGGTCGCCGCGAGGATGACGACGTGGAAGAAGAGCGCGAAGCCGTCCATGACGACCGCGTCGGCGAAGACGTACTGCTGGCTCTCCCCGACCGCGTCGTAGAAGACGAAGGCGAGGAGCATGGCGCAGAGCGTGCCGAAGAGCGACAGGTAGGCGACGTGCGCCTTCTTGCCGGCCGACGGGACGAGGTCGAGCCCGAGCGCGATGAGCGCCGTGAGCGTGACGATGAGCATCGGCCCGAGGATCGGGACGACGTCCCATCCGGCCGTCTGAATGCTCTGGAGGGTCGGGATCACCTCGAGGCCTCCATGCCCGGCCCGGACGCGATCCGGCCCTGCTCGACCCGTGCGATGAAGGCGTCGACAGCCGGCGCCATCCGGCCGAGGAAGGTGTTCGGGTAGACGCCGATCCAGACGATGAAGAGCACGACCGGCACGAGGAGGGCCACCTCACGCCGGCCGAGGTCGGCGAGGCCCTTGTTCTCCGGCTTGTCGAGCGGCCCGAACATGACCCGCTGGAACAGCCACAGCATGTAGACCGCGCTCCAGATCATGCCGGTCGTCGCCACCGCCGCCACCCAGCGGCTCCCGGGCCAGTCGCTCGAGAAGGTGCCGACGAGCGTCAGGAACTCCCCCACGAAGCCGTTGAGCCCCGGAAGCCCGATGGACGACAGCGTCGCGATCATGAAGAAGACGGCGAAGACCGGCACGGCCTTCGTGAGGCCGCCGAAGGCGGCGATCTCGCGCGTGTGCCGCCGCTCGTAGATCATGCCGACCAGGAGGAAGAGCGCACCGGTCGAGAGGCCGTGGTTCACCATCTGGAGGATCGCGCCCTGCACCCCCATCGGCGTGAGCGAGAAGAGGCCCATCATGACGAACCCGAGGTGCGAGACGCTCGAGTAGGCGACGAGCTTCTTCCAGTCGGGCTGGACGGTGGCCACCCAGGCGCCGTAGACGATCCCGACGACCGACAGGACCATCACCGGCCACCAGAAGGCCTCCACCGCCTCGGGGAAGAGCGGCATCGCGAACCGGAGGAAGCCGTACGTCCCCATCTTGAGGAGCACGCCCGCCAGGATGACGCTCCCGGCCGTGGGCGCCTCGACGTGCGCGTCGGGCAGCCACGTGTGGAACGGGAACATCGGCACCTTGATGGCGAAGGCGAGGGCGAAGGCGGCGAAGAGCCAGAGCTGCGTCTCGCGCGGGATCTCGAGCCCGTAGATCGGCAGCAGGTCGAACGCGTACGCGCCGCCCGTGGCCTGCGCCTGGAGGTACACGAGCACCAGGATGGCGACCAGCATGAGCAGGCTGCCGGTGATCGTGTAGAGGAAGAACTTGAGCGCGGCGTAGATCCGGCGCGCGCCGCCCCAGATCCCGATGAGGAAGTACATCGGGACCAGCATCACCTCCCAGAAGACGTAGAAGAGGAACAGGTCGAGCGCGAGGAACGTGCCGACCATGCCCGTCTCGAGGAGGAGCATGCAGACGAAGAACTCCTTCACGCGCGTCTCGATGGACGAGAAGGAGGCCGCGATGGCCACCGGCGTGATGAGCGTCGTCAGGAGCACGAGCCAGAGCGAGAGGCCGTCGACCCCGAGATGGTAGCGGATCTCCAGCACTCCCACGGTGATCCAGGAGACGTCCTCGACCAGCACGAAGCCGGCCCGGTCGGCCGGGACGGCCGGCACGATGGCGAGCGACACGAGGAACGTGGCGACGCTCGCGACGAGGGCGAACCACCGGATGGCGCTCTCCTGCCGCCGGGGGACGGCGAGCAGGACGAGGGCCGCGACGAGCGGCAGGAACGTGACGATCGAGAGGATCGGCATCTTACGCCCGCCCCTGCGTGAGGACGTAGAGCAGCACGGCGACCGTCCCGAGGAGCACGTAGAACGCGTAGGACTGCGCCTGACCCGACTGCGCGAGCCGGAGCACCGACGCCCCGCCGGTGAGGACGCGGCCGACGCCGTTCACGGCGCCGTCGATGATGCCCGCGTCCACCGCCCGCCACAACCAGGTGCAGGTCGCCACGAAGGGCCTCACCACCACCCGGTCGTACAGCTCGTCGACCCAGTACTTGTTGAGGAGCGTCTCGTAGAGGCCCGGGAAGCGGGCGGCCAGGCGCCCGGCCGCGGTGGGGTCGAGGAGGTAGAGCCGGTAGGCGACGACCCAGCCGACGACCGCGACCGCCACCGAGAGCCCCATGAGCGCGAACTCGAGCGCGACGCTCGGCTCGCCGTGCTCCCCGGCGGCGGCGAGGACCGGCGACAGGAACGTCCCGAGGGCGGTGTGGCCGCCCAGCGCGTGCGGAACGTTGACGAAGCCGGCCACGACCGAGCCTGCGGCCAGGGCCATGAGCGGCACGGTCATCGGCGGCGGCGACTCGTGGAGGTGGTGCCGGACGGCTTCGCTCATCCGCGGCTGTCCGTGGAACGTGAGGAAGACGAGCCGGAACATGTAGAAGCTCGTCATCGCGGCCGCCGCGATGCCGAGGGCCCAGAGCACCCGGCCGAGCCCGCCCCCGGTGAAGGCCGAGAAGAGGATCTCGTCCTTCGAGAAGAAGCCGGCGAGCGGCGGGATGCCGGCGATGGCGATCGTGCCGACGACGAAGGTCCAGTAGGTCGTCGGCAGCCAGGCCTTGAGGCCGCCCATCTTGCGCATGTCCTGCTCGCCGTCCATCGCGTGGATCACGCTGCCTGAGCCGAGGAACAAGCAGGCCTTGAAGAACGCGTGGGTGAAGACGTGAAAGATCGCCGCGCCGAAAGCGCCCAGGCCGACGGCCAGAAACATGTAGCCGAGCTGGCTCACCGTGGAATACGCGAGCACCTTCTTGATGTCGTTCTGGGCGAACGCGATGGTCGCCGCGACGAGCGCCGTGAGCGCGCCGACGAGCGCCATCGCGAACATCG
>DASVDK010000346.1:0-22749 GCA_036381125.1 Thermodesulfobacteriota bacterium
CGGAAACTGTGCGACCTCGCAGTCCGACATCTCGACCGCGTCCGGAGCAGGACCGATGACCGACAAGACCCGGGGCGCCGCACCCGAGAGGAGCACAGGAGGCGGGCTGATCCGCGCGCCGCAGGACTTCGCGGCCGGCGCGAGCCTCGTCGCGCTGGCGCTCTTCGCCCTCTGGGCGAGTGCGGACCTCTCGCAGGGCCGTCTCGGGCACATGGGCCCCGGCATGCTGCCGCGAGCCACCGCCGTGCTGATCGGCCTGCTCGGGATCGGCATCGCGATCGGCGCGTGCCTCAGGCCGGGCCCCCCGCTCGAACGGTGGGGCATCCGGGGGCCGCTCTTCGTCTTCCTGGGGGTCCTGGCCTTCGCCCTCACGATCCGCTCCGTCGGCCTCGTGGTCGCCGGCCCGCTCGTCGCCCTGATCGGCGGCGCCGCCTCGCCGGAGACCCGGCTCGGCGAGGCGTTCGTCTTCGCCGCCGCCATCACCGCCTTCTGCATCGGGCTCTTCAAGTACGCCCTCAACCTGCCGATCCCGGTGCTCGTGATCCCGGGCGTCGTCGTGCTCTAGAGGCCTGCCGGTGGGCGATCTCACCGCGAACCTCTCGCTGGGGTTCTCGACCGCGCTGTCGTGGCAGAACGTCGGGCTGGCGTTCATCGGCTGCCTGGTCGGCACGCTCATCGGCGTGCTGCCCGGCGTCGGGCCGATCGCGACGATCACGATGCTCTTGCCGATCACGTTCGGCATCGATCCGGTCGGCGCCCTCATCATGCTGGCCGGCATCTACTACGGCGCCCAGTACGGCGGCTCGACCACGGCCATCCTGGTGAACATCCCGGGCGAGGCCACGGCGGTCGTCGCCACGCTCGACGGCCACCAGATGGCCAGGCAGGGCCGCGCCGGCGCCGCGCTCGGCATCGCGGCCATCGGATCCTTCTTCGCCGGGTGCGTCGCCACGCTCGTCATCGCCGCGCTGGCCGCCCCGCTCACCCGGGTCGCGCTCCTCTTCGGCCCGGCCGAGTACTTCGCGCTCATGGTGATGGGGCTGGTCTTCGCCGTCGTGCTCGCCCGCGGCTCCATCCCCAAGGCGCTCGCGATGATCCTGGTCGGGATCCTCCTCTCCACGGTCGGCACCGACCTGGAGACGGGCGAGGAGCGGATGACGTTCGGGTACGGCCCGCTCGCCGAGGGGCTCGACTTCGCGGTCCTCGCCATGGGGATCTTCGGCTTCGCCGAGGTGCTGCGCAACCTCGAGCAGACCGAGGCCCGCGAGGTGGTGAAGCAGGCGATCGGGCGGGTGCTCCCCACGCTCGCGGACCTGAAGCGGTCGGTCTGGCCGATCGTCCGCGGCAGCCTCCTCGGCGGCGCGCTCGGGATCCTCCCCGGCAACGGGGCGGTGCTCGGGCCCTTCGCGGCCTACACCCTCGAGAAGAAGATCGCGAAGGACCCGCGGCGGTTCGGCCAGGGGGCCATCGAGGGGGTGGCCGGCCCGGAGTCGGCCAACAACGCGGGGGCCCAGACCTCGTTCATCCCGCTGCTGACGCTGGGGATCCCGCCGAACGCGGTCATGGCGCTCATGGTCGGGGCCATGACGATCCACGGGATCGTCCCCGGGCCCCAGGTGATGACGAGGAACCCGACGCTCTTCTGGGGCATGATCGCCAGCATGTGGATCGGCAACCTGATGCTGCTGGTGATCAACCTGCCGCTCGTCGGCCTCTGGGTGCGGTTCCTCAAGGTGCCGTACCGGTTGATGTACCCGTCGATCCTCGTCTTCTCGTGCATCGGGATCTACTCGGTGCGCAACCTGCCCGAGGACGTCGTCTTCACCGGCGTCCTGGCCCTGGTGGGCTACGCGCTCATCAAGTTCGGCTTCGAGGCGGCCCCGCTGCTCCTCGGCTTCGTGCTCGGGCGCCTCATGGAGGAGAACCTCCGCCGGGCGCTCAGCATCGCGCGCGGGGACCCCATGACGTTCGTCGAACGGCCGGTGAGCGCGGTGCTGCTCGCCGTCGCCCTCCTCGTCCTGGTGCTCGCGCTGCTCCCGGCGGTGCGCAAGGGCCGCGACGAGGTCTTCGCGGAGTGACGCCGCTCCGGGAGGCGGCACGATCCAGGCTGGAGACAGGACCAGCACCAAGGGAGGCAGCATGAGAACGACACTCGTCCTGGTTGCGGCGGCGCTCGGGCTCTCGGCCGGCGTGGCGCACGCCGCGAGCTACCCCGAGCGGCCGATCACGATGATCGTGCCCTTCGCGGCCGGCGGTCCGACGGACGTGACCGCCCGGATCGTGAGCGAGCACATGTCGCGCACGCTCGGCCAGCAGATCGTCATCGAGAACGTCGCCGGGGCCGGCGGCACGACCGGCATCACCCGCGCGGCCCAGTCGAGGCCGGACGGCTACACGATCATGATGGGCCACATGGGGACGCACGGCGCCGCGCCGGCGGTCTACCCCAACCTCAAGTACGACCCGACGAAGGACTTCGAGCCGGTCGGGCTCGCGGCCGGGACGCCGATCCTCATCGTGGCCAAGAAGGACTTCCCCGCGAACACCCTCAAGGAGTTCGTCGCGTACGTGAAGGCCAACGCGTCGAAGCTCAACGAGGCCCACGCCGGGGTCGGGTCCGTCTCGCACACGACCTGCTCGCTCCTGCACTCCCAGCTCGGCGTGTCGCCGAACCGCGTGGCCTACCGCGGCACAGGGCCGGCGCTGAACGACCTCGTGGCGGGGCAGGTCGACTACATGTGCGACCAGATCGTCAACCTGACGCCGCAGATCCAGGCCGGCACCATCAAGGCCTTCGCCATCGCCACGGCCGAGCGCAACCCCGCGATCCCCGACGTGCCGACCACCAGGGAGGCGGGGCTGCCCGACTACCAGGTGAGCGCCTGGAACGCGATCTTCGCCCCCAAGGGGACGCCGAAGGACGTCGTGGCGAAGCTGGCGGACGCGCTCGACAAGGCGCTCGACGACGAGGCCACCCGCAAGCGGCTCGCCGACCTCGGCGGGGACATCCCCGACAAGCAGGGCCGCACGCCGGCGGCGCTCGCGAAGCTCGTCCAGAGCGAGGTCCAGCGCTGGGCCTCGGTCATGAAGTCCGCGGCGGGCCAGGGCAAGTAGCGCCTGCCCGTCCGGTCGAACCGGGGCGGGCAACGCTCGCCCCGGTCCGGCCAGTTTGACGCGTGCGCGGCCGCGCCTTGCCAGTTTGACCCGCGCGCGGCCCTCCTAACCCGTCGTCATCACTCGACTTTCCGGCGTCCGGCACACGGGCGCCGCGGCACGGCCGTTGCAAAACCCCGCCACCGGAGTACCGGCCGCGTCCATCTGGCGCGGCGGCAGTCCGTTCTCGCGCGGTCGAACTCGCTGACCCCGCGGCCGGACCACCTGACTTCGAGGAGGCACAGGCAGTGGCCAAGATCATCGGCATCGACCTCGGGACCACCAACTCCGTTGTGGCCGTCATGGAGGGCGGGGAGCCCAAGGTCATCGTGAACGAGGAGGGGAGCCGGCTCACGCCGTCGGTCGTCGCCTTCGGCAAGGACGGGGAGATCCTCGTCGGCCAGGTGGCGAAGCGACAGGCCGTCACCAACCCGGAGAACACCATCTTCTCGATCAAGCGGTTCATGGGGCGCCGCTACGACGAGGTGACCGAGGAGATGAAGATGGTCCCCTACAAGGTCGTCAAGGGCCCCAACGGGGACGCGCAGGTCGAGGTCCAGGGGAAGCGCTACACGCCCCAGGAGATCTCGGCCAAGATCCTCCAGAAGCTCAAGAAGGCGGCCGAGGCGTACCTCGGCGAGACCGTGTCCGACGCGGTCATCACCGTGCCCGCCTACTTCAACGACGCCCAGCGCCAGGCGACCAAGGACGCCGGCACGATCGCCGGCCTCAACGTCCGCCGGATCATCAACGAGCCGACGGCGGCGGCGCTCGCCTACGGGCTCGACAAGAAGAAGGACGAGCAGATCGCGGTCTACGACTTCGGCGGCGGCACGTTCGACATCTCGGTCCTCGAGGTGGGCGACAACGTGGTCGAGGTCAAGGCCACGAACGGCGACACGCACCTCGGCGGCGACAACTTCGACCAGCGGATCATCGACTGGCTCGTGGCCGAGTTCAAGAAGGACCAGGGGATCGACCTCAGCAAGGACAAGATGGCCCTCCAGCGGCTCAAGGAGGCGGCCGAGAAGGCGAAGATCGAGCTCTCCTCGACCATGGAGACCGAGATCAACCTCCCCTTCATCACCGCCGACCAGACGGGGCCCAAGCACCTCGTCATGAAGCTCAGCCGGGCGAAGTTCGAGTCGCTCGTGGGCGACCTGGTCGACAAGTCGTTCGGGCCGGTGCGGCAGTGCCTCAAGGACGCCGGCATGAAGGCCGGCGACATCGACGAGGTCGTCCTCGTCGGCGGCTCGACCCGCGTGCCGAGGATCCAGGACCTGGTCAAGAGGGAGTTCGGCAGGGAGCCGAACCGGAGCGTCAACCCCGACGAGGTCGTGGCGGTCGGCGCGGCGGTGCAGGCCGGCGTGCTCGGGGGCGAGGTGAAGGACGTCCTCCTGCTCGACGTGACGCCGCTGTCGCTCGGCATCGAGACGCTCGGCGGGGTCATGACGAAGCTCATCGAGCGGAACACGACGATCCCGACCAAGAAGAGCCAGGTCTTCACGACGGCGGCCGACGGCCAGACGCAGGTGGAGATCCACGTCCTCCAGGGTGAGCGGGAGATGGCCCGGGACAACCGGACCCTCGGGAAGTTCCACCTGGTCGGCATCCCGCCCGCGCCGCGCGGCGTGCCGCAGATCGAGGTCACCTTCGACATCGACGCCAACGGCATCGTGAACGTCTCGGCGCGCGACACCGGCACCGGCAAGGAGCAGAAGATCACCATCACCGCCTCCTCGGGCCTCTCGGAGGAGGAGATCAAGCGGATGGTGAAGGAGGCCGAGGCCCACGCCGAGGAGGACCGGAAGCGGCGCGAGGAGGTCGAGGTCAGGAACCGCGCCGAGCAGCTCGTCTACGACGTCGAGAAGCAGCTCGGCGAGCACAAGGACAAGCTCTCGGCCGCGGAGATCGGGCCGGTCGAGACCGCCCTCACCGACGCCAAGGAGGCCATCAAGGGGGGCGACATCGAGAGGATCAGGTCGGCCACCGAGGCCCTCACCCGCGCCTTCCACAAGATGGGCGAGGCCATCTACCAGAAGGCGGGGCAGGCCGCGGGCGGCGCCGGCGCCGCGGGCGGGGCCTCCGGCACGGGCGAGAAGCCGGGCGGCGAGGACGTGATCGAGGGGGAGTTCGAGGAGAAGAAGTAGCGAGCGCCTCGAGCCGGGAGGGGGTCCGGAGGACCCCCTCCCGGCGACCTCGCCGTTGCGTCACGGGCTCCGGGCGGGCCGGGGCCCGCCCTCCGCTCGAGGAGCCGCCGCGGAGTCTCGGTCCCCGTGGGCGCGGGTCGTGACCTGCGCTGGTATCATCTGACTGACCATGGCGAACGGCAACAAGGACTACTACGCCGTCCTCGGCGTCTCCCGCACCGCCTCCGACGACGAGATCAAGAAGGCCTACCGCAAGCTCGCCCGCAAGGACCACCCCGACGTGAACCCCGGGAACAAGCAGGCCGAGGCGAAGTTCAAGGAGATCGGGGAGGCGTACGACGTCCTCTCCGACCCGGAGAAGCGCCGGCGCTACGACCAGTTCGGCCAGGCGGCGTTCGACGGCGGGTTCGACCCGAGCCTCTTCCGGCGGCGGGGCGGCGGGGCGGGCCGGGGCGGCCGGACGGCCAGCTTCGACTTCGGGCCGTTCACGGCCGGCGGGGGGCCGTTCGGCGCCGAGGGGCCCTCCTTCGAGGACCTCTTCTCCGACCTGCTCGGCGGCGCGGGGCGCCGGCGCGCGAGGGCGCCGGGCGCCGGGTTCGGTGTGCGCGGGGCCGACCTCGAGCAGGCGATCGTCGTCACGTTCGAGGAGGCGGCACGAGGGGCCACGCGGGACCTCGAGATCGTCCGCGACGCGGCGTGCGAGGCCTGCCGGGGGGCCGGAGTCCTGTCCAGAGGGCAGACCTGTCCCACCTGCCTCGGGCGCGGGCGCGTCCGCCGCTCGGAGCGGGTGAGCGTCAAGATCCCCGCGGGCGTCGAGACCGGCTCCCGCATCCGGCTCGCCGGCAAGGGTGGAGCCGGGACGGGGGGCGGGCCGGCCGGGGACCTGTTCCTGGTGGTGGAGGTCACGCCGCACCGGTGGTTCAGGCGCGAGGGGGACGACGTCCGGCTCGAGCTGCCGGTCACGGTGGCCGAGGCCGCCCTCGGCACCAGGGTCGACGTGCCGACCCTCGACGGCCCGGTGTCGCTCACCGTGCCTCCGGGGTCGTCGTCCGGGACCACGCTGCGGCTGCGCGAGCGAGGGATCCAGCGCCTGAAGGGCGGCCGGGGCGACCAGCTGGTTACCCTCAGGATCGTGTTGCCGAAGACGCTCGACGAGACCTCGAGGGCTCTGCTAGAAGAGTTCGCCCGGCGGACCGCCTTCGACCCGCGGGCCGGGCTGTGGCGTCCCTGACCGGCCCTGAGTTCGAGGGGTTGCGAGGCCGGTCCGGGGGCGGGACCCGATCGGGCGGGGCGGCCGGCGGCTTCCAGGGGCCTCGGGCCACGTGGTAGAATGCGCAAACGCCGGCAAAGGGCGCGACCTTTGCGAGAACCGGTCATCCGAGCGCGTCGGCGACGTTGAGGTAGCAGAAGAATGATCGACCTGGCCCAATACAAGGAAAAGCTCTCCGAAAGCGGCCAGAAGGTGCTCATCCTGGCCATCGAGGAGTCTCAACGGCGCCAGCACTACTACCTCGGCATCGAGCACATCTTTCTGGCCTTCAGCGAAGTCGAGAAGCAGCTCTTCCGCGACATCATGATCGAGCTCAACGTCGATCCCGAGAAGGTGATCGCCGCGTTGAACGAGCACCTCTCGGTGTCGCGGCAGTACCTGGGCGTCGGGATGAAGATCCCGCCCGCCACCAAGACGCTGTTCAAGCTGGCGTGGGAGAGCGCCCAGTCGTCGGGCCGCAAGGTCATCGACGCGACCGACCTCTTCGCCGCCATCTTCTCCGAAGCCCACTCGATCCCGGTCAAGATCTTCAAGAACCTGGGGATCGAGCCCCACGTGGTCGTGAGCAAGATCATCACGCAAGTGCGAACCCGGGAAGAGCGCGCGGAAGAGTTCAAGAAGAAGTTCGAGCTGCCCCCCTACCTCAAGCAGTTCGGGGTGAACCTGAACAAGCTCGCGCGGCAGGACAAGATCCCGCCGCTCGTCGGCCGCGAGCGCGAGCTGATGCAGATGATCGAGATCCTCTGCCACCGCGACCGGCCGAACTCCGTGATGCTCACGGGCGAGCCCGGGGTGGGGAAGACCGCGCTCGTCGAGGGCCTCGCGCGGCGCATCGAGCTGGAGCCCTACAACGTCCCGCGCCGGCTGCGCAACTGCCAGATCGTGAACCTCCAGATGAACACCATCGTGGCGGGCACGGCGCTGCGCGGCATGTTCGAGGACCGCATCGAGAACATCATCAACGAGCTGCGCGAGCGGCAGAACCTCATCCTCTTCGTGGACGAGGCGCACTCGCTCATCGGCGCCGGCTCGGCCATGGGCGTGCCCTCGGACGCGGCCAACATCTTCAAGAGCAGCCTCGCCCGCGGCGAGGTCCGCATCATCGGCGCCACGACGGCCACCGAGTACAAGGAGTACTTCCTCGAGGACGAGGCGCTCGCGCGCCGCTTCCGCGTGGTCAACGTCCCCGAGCCGTCCATCGACGACACGTGGACGATCCTCAAGGGGGTCAGGCCGCGCCTCGAGCACAACTACTCGGTGAAGATCACCGACGAGGCGCTCGACACCGCCATCGAGATGTCCTCGCGCTACATGCGCTCCATCCGGCTGCCCGACAAGGCCATCGGCTGGCTCGACACGGCGAGCGTCAAGGTCGAGATCAACCGGCCCGAGAAGCCGGTCGGGCGGGACGACATCATCGAGGTCATCTCCCAGGAGGCCAACATCCCCAAGGACATGGTCTTCCGGGACACGACCGAGCGCTTCAAGGACATGGAGGAGGCGCTCGCCCGGCGCGTGGTCGGCCAGCGCGAGGCGATCCGGGCCGTGGCGAAGCGGCTCCGGCTCAACAAGGGGCCGCTCAAGGAGAACTTCTCCAAGCCGGACGGCGTGCTCCTCTTCCTCGGGCCGACGGGCGTCGGGAAGACCGAGCTGGCCAAGGCGGTCGCCGAGTTCCTCTTCGGCGACGACAAGAAGATGGTCCGGGTCGACATGTCCGAGTACAAGGACGGCGGGATCTCGATCGACAAGCTCATCGGGATGCCGCGGGGCATCGTCGGGTCGGAGCGGGGCGGCATCCTCACGAACCAGCTCCGCGACAACCCGTACACCGTCGTCCTGCTCGACGAGATCGAGAAGGCGCACCCGTTCGTGCTGAACCTCTTCCTGCAGGTCTTCGACGAGGGGTGGCTCACCGACGGGCGCGGCAAGAAGGTCTACTTCTCCGACGCCGTCATCATCATGACCTCGAACCTCGGGGCCGAGCAGTTCAAGAAGTTCCTCCAGCCGCTCGGCTTCATGGGCGAGGACTACAGCTTCCAGCCGGTCCGTCAGGCGGTGATCAAGGAGGTGGAGGCCAACTTCACCCCCGAGTTCATCAACCGCATCGACGACATCGTGGTCTTCTCGCCGCTGACCCGCGACGAGGTGAAGCAGATCGCCTCCATGTACCTGGGCGAGCTGAACAGGACCCTGGCCAAGCAGGGGAAGCACCTGCGCGTCACCGACGCCGCGATGGACGTCCTCCTGCAGTCCGGCTACAGCATCCAGTACGGCGCGCGCTTCCTCAAGCGGACGATCGACGACAAGGTGAAGATCCCGCTCACGCTGGCCTGGAAGGACGGGACCGAGTTCACCGCGGACGCTCGGGACGGCGAGCTGATCCTCACCTGGAAGTAGCCCGGAGGCGCATCCTCCATGGCCCCCCGGGAGGAGACCGAGAGCTTCAAGGTCGTCGACCGGCGCCGCTTCACCGCGGAAGGCGACGCGGTGCCGTCGGCGCAGGCCGAGGCGGCGCAGGACCGACCGGCGGCCGAGCCTCGGCGGCCCGAGGCGCCGCGTGACGAGCCCGAGCGCCCGCGGGGTGCGCCCCGCCCGGGCGACGCCGGCCCGGGAGCCGAGTTGCCGCCGCCGACCTTCGCGGCCCTCGTGCAGATGCTCGCCATGAGCGCCCTCGACGCCCTCGGCGCCATCCCGGGCCCCGACGGCGAGCGGCGGCCGCCCGACCTCGCGCTCGCCCGGCACGGGATCGACCTGCTCGGCGTGCTCGAGGCCAAGACGCGCGGCAACCTCGAGCCCGACGAGGCGCGCCTCCTCGAGCAGACCCTCTTCGACCTCCGCATGCTCGCGGTCCGCGCGGGGAGCGCGCGCGGATGAGCGACGCCCGCGGCCGCCGCGGCTTCGGCTTCGGCACGCTGCTGGTCGCGATGCTCGGCGTCTTCGCCGGGATCGGCATCGTCAGCACGGTGGACCGCCTGCGCACCGTCGACCAGCCGCCGCCGGTCGCGAGCGAGCCGCCGCCGGCCGTGCGGTCGGCCCCGGACGCCTTCACCGCCCTCGCCCGCAACGTCAACCCGGCGGTCGTCAACATCAGCACCACGAGGGTCGTCCGCGGCGGCGACATCTTCGGGCGTCAGGCGCCGCAGAGCCCCTTCGAGTCGCCGGGGCCGCAGGGCCAGCCCGGGCTTCCGGGCGGCCCCGGCGGGCCGAACCCCTTCGAGGAGTTCTTCGACCGCTTCTTCGACGGCCCGCAGGACGACTCCCGCCAGAACAGCCTCGGGTCGGGCTTCATCATCTCGAAGGACGGCCTCATCCTCACCAACAACCACGTCATCGAGGGGGCCGACCAGGTCAAGGTCACCGTCACGGACGCGCAGAACCGCGAGCGCGACTACGAGGCGGACGTCGTCGGGCGCGACCCGAAGACCGACCTGGCCCTCATCAGGATCAAGGCCCCGGGCGATCTGCCGGTGGTGACGCTCGGCGACTCGTCGAAGGTCGAGATCGGCGAGTGGGTCTTCGCGATCGGCAACCCCTTCGGCCTCGGCCACACCATCACGGCCGGCATCGTCAGCGCCAAGGGGCGCGTCCTCGGCTCCGGACCCTACGACGACTACATCCAGACCGACGCGTCCATCAACCCCGGCAACTCGGGCGGCCCGCTCTTCAACATGAAGGGCGAGGTCGTGGGGATCAACACCGCCATCCTGGCGACCGGTCAGGGGATCGGCTTCGCCATCCCGGTCAACCTCGCGCGGGAGCTCCTCCCCCAGCTCCGCGACAAGGGCTTCGTCACCCGCGGCTGGCTCGGCGTCTACATCCAGCGCCTCACCCCGGAGCTGGCGCAGAGCGTCGGTGCGCCGTCGGATCAGGGCGTGCTGGTCACGGAGGTGGCCGAGGGCTCACCCGCGGCCGCGGCCGGCATCCGGCGGCGCGACGTGATCGTCGAGTTCGACGGCAAGCCGATCGGCGACGCCGGCGACCTGCCCCGGCTCGTGGCGGCCGCGCCGGTGGGGAAGACCGCCGAGGTCAAGCTCCTGCGCGACGGCAAGCCGTTGACGCTCACGGTGACCATCGCCGAGCTGGTCGAGGAGCGCGCGGCCCGGACCACGCCGGCGCCGCAGACGCCCGGGCCGGCGCCGCGGCGGCTCGGCTTCAGCGTCCGCGAGCTCACGCCCGACCTCGCGCGCCAGCTCGGCACCCGGCCGGGCCAGGGGGTGGTCGTGGCCTCGGTCGACGGGGGGAGCGACGCCGAGGATGCCGGCCTGCGCGAGGGCGACCTCATCGTCGAGGTGAACCGCCAGGCCATCGGCTCGGTCCGCCAGTTCCAGTCGACGCTCGCCGGCGTGAAGCGCGGCGAGCCGATCCTGCTCCTCGTGCGGCGCGGCGACTCGGGGCCGCAGTACATCACCCTGGCCAATCGGGGATAGGCGCGGGCTCGGCCTCGAGCCGCGCCGGCCTGAACCCCTTTCCGACGAGATACGACTCCGTCGACGCCTTGCGGCTCGCCCGGGGATCGATCACCTTGAGGGTCTGAAAGGCCGGCCGTAGCCTCGCCACGAGCGCGTCGGTCTCCGGGGAGGCGAACACCTTGGCGACGAACGTGCCGCCGGGGCGCAGGAGCCGCCGGGCCACGCCCGCTGCCGCCGCGACCAGCTCGACGCTCCGCGCGATGTCCGCGTCGCGGACGCCGGACAGCCTGGGCGAGAGATCGGACAGGACGACGTCGGCCGGGCCGCCCAACGCCTGCGCCGCGGCGGCCGCGACCGCCTCGTCGCGCAGGTCGCCCCGGATGACCGTCGCGTTCGGCCGGGGCAGGGGGGCCATGGGGGCGAGGTCGATGCCGACCACGCGCCCGCCGGAGCCGACCCGCTCGAGCGCGACCTGCATCCAGCCCCCGGGGGCGCAGCCGAGGTCGAGCACCCGGCCGCCAGGCTTGAGAAAGCGTTCGCGATCGTCCAGCTCGGCAAGCTTGTAGGCGGCCCGCGACCGGTAGCCTTCTCGCTTGGCGCGCCAATAGTACGGATCACGTCGATCCATGGAAGTCCCTGTTTTGAACCGGTAGAAAGGGCAGGTCAGCGACCGGCCATGCGACCCGACAGGCCGGGTATCGGGATCGCCCGGCTATGTGCAATCGCGTTTTACTGTAGCGCCTCTTCACTTGACAACCGCTGAGCGAGGTGATGAAGTGTCTCCTTGCAGGAGGTACACCACGCGCGACTCCGGCTTCTTGCGGCTTGCCTGTCCGGCAAAGGTGAACCTCTCCCTCGAGGTGCTCGGGCGACGGGCCGACGGGTATCACGACCTCCGGTCGGTCATGGTGCCCATCAGCCTGGCCGACGAGCTCGAGGTCCGGCTCGCCCCCGCGCCCGGCATTCGCGTCGCGGTCGACGGGGCCGACCTCCCCTGCGGCCCGGACAACCTCGTCCACCGGGCCGCTGCCCGCTTCCTCGAGACGCTTCGAGGCCCGGGCGCCCTCGACCGCGCGCCGGGCGTCGACATCCGCCTCGTCAAGCGCATCCCCGTGGGCGCCGGCCTCGGAGGCGGCAGCAGCGACGCGGCCGGTACGCTCCTCGCCCTGGACCGCCTGCTCGACGCGCGGCTCGGCGAGGCCGGTCTGGCTGCCATCGGCCTCGAGCTCGGGGCGGACGTCCCGTTCTTCGTCCACGGCAGGCCGGCCCTCGCCACGGGCATCGGGGAGCGCCTGGCTCCCCTGGACGGCCTGCCCACCCTCTGGCTGGTCCTCGTGAACCCCGGCTTCCAGGTCTCCACGGCCTGGGTCTTCCGGGAGTTCGCGGCCGCCGCGGCCTCCGGCGCGCGGTTGACGCCGCCTGGCAGCCAGAGTACCATTGACCGGTTTCTGCAAGGGTCCGCCCTCGCCGGAGTCGAGTTCCGAAACGACCTGGAATCGGTCACCTTGCGCGCCTATCCAGTACTCGAGGCGCTCAAGGGGGAACTCTCGGCGTCGGGCGCTGTCGCGACGCTCATGTCGGGCAGCGGCCCCACGGTCTTTGGCATCTTTCTCGACGAGCCTGCTGCGCGCGCGGCCGAAGGGCGCCTTCGGACCTCCGCGGGACGCCGCGTCTTCCTCGCGCACAGCACGACACGAGGACCTCACCCGATGTAGAGGATCCGGCCCGACCGGCACATTCTGGACGGAGGCGGCCATGCAAGTCACCGAGGTGCGTGTCTTCCCGGTCAACGAGGACAAGCTCAAGGCCTACGCCACCATCACGTTCGACGGCTGCTTCGTGGTGCGCGACCTGAAGGTCATCCACGGCAACAGCGGCCTCTTCGTCGCGATGCCGAGCAAGAAGCGGAAGGACGGCACCTTCAAGGACACCGCCCATCCGCTGAACAACGAGACCAGGGAGATGATCGAGGAGAAGGTCCTCAGCGAGTACGAGAGAGAGATCACGAAAGTGGCCTGAACCCGCCCCGGGCGCCGGCGATCGGCGCGCCGCGCGCTTCGCGCACGGCCGCCGGGACGCCGTCGCGGGCGACCGGCCACTCGAGGGGCGTGCGGCGCCGACGGTCGTCGTCGGGTATCGAGACCGCCGTCGGCGCCTCACGGCGGAGCGGGCGGCCGGCTTGAACCCGCGCGGGAGTACCGCCGCTTCCGGGAGAGCCGGTCGTGGCCGCGAGCCGCCGGCCGCGCGGACATCCTGGGGCGTCGACAAGCGGTAAGTCACTGGACTTTGACTCCAGCATCGGAGGTTCGAATCCTCCCGCCCCAGCCACCCTCTGCAGACGTTGTAGCGTGATCGTCGTAGCGTGACCGTCAATCCAACGCGCCCATGTGCCGCCCGGCGGGGCGACCCGCGAGGTCGCCCGCCGAGGCGCGCGCACGGCCCGAGTTCGGAGCGCCCAGGTCGTCCATGCTGAATCGGCTGAAGCTCTTCACGGGCAACGCGAACGTCCCGCTGGCGCAGAACATCTGCAACACGCTCGACATCCCGCTCGGGCGCGCGGAGGTCAAGGCGTTCTCGGACGGCGAGGTCTGGGTGGAGATCCAGGAGAACGTCCGCGGCATGGACGTCTTCGTGGTCCAGTCGACCTGCCGGCCGGGCAATACGAACCTCATGGAGCTCCTCGTCATGATCGACGCGCTCAAGCGCGCATCGGCCGACCGGATCACGGCGGTGCTCCCGTACTACGGGTACGCCCGCCAGGACCGGAAGGTCGCGGGCCGCACCCCGATCACGGCGAAGCTCGTGGCCGACCTCATCACGGCGGCCGGGGCGAACCGGGTCCTCTGCATGGACCTCCACGCGGGGCAGATCCAGGGGTTCTTCAACATCCCGGTGGACCACCTGTTCGCGGCGCCGGTGCTGCTCGAGCACATCCGGCGCAACTTCGACTCGAACCTGGTGGTGGTCTCGCCGGACGCGGGCGGCGTCGAGCGGGCGCGCGCCTTCGCCAAGCGGCTCTCGGCGGGGCTCGCGATCATCGACAAGCGGCGCACCAGCCCGAACGTCGCCGAGGTCATGACGATCATCGGCGAGGTCGAGGGCAAGGACGCCGTGATCGTGGACGACATGATCGACACCGGCGACACGCTGACCAAGGGGGCCAGGGCGCTGGCCGCGCGGGGCGCCCGCCGGGTGTTCGCCTGCGCGACCCACCCGGTGCTCTCCGGTCCGGCGATCGACCGGATCATGGAGTCGCCGCTCGAGCAGGTCGTGGTCACCGACACGATCCCGCTCACGACGCAGGCCGCCGCCTGCAGGAAGGTCAGGGTGATGTCGGTGGCGGGCCTCCTCGCCGAGGCCATCAAGCGCATCTACAACGACGACTCGGTCAGCTCGCTCTTCGTGTAGCGGGCCGGGCAGGACTCGGGAAGGACGAGGCACATGCAGCGCACGGAGATGACGGCGCAGGTTCGCCGGCAGATGGGGAAGGGGGCGGCTCGCCAGGTCCGCCGCGAAGGGCAGATCCCGGCGGTCCTCTACGGGCGCGGGACCAGCCCGGTCGCCCTCAGCGTGAGCCCACAGGCCCTTCGGGGCGCGCTCGCCACCGGCGGCGCCAACGCGCTCATCACGCTCAAGATCGAGGGCGACGGGGCCTCGGGCGCGACGAAGGTCGTCATGCTCAAGGACGTCCAGACCGACCCGGTGCGCCGCACCTGGATCCACGCGGACCTCTACGAGGTCCGGATGGACGAGACGATCACCGTCGAGGTGCCGGTCCGGATCGTCGGCAAGGCCGAGGGGGTCAAGACGGGCGGCATCCTCGAGACCGTGCTGCGGTCGGTCACGGTCGAGTGCCTCCCGGGGCAGATCCCCGACGTGTTCGAGGTGGACGTGACGCCGCTTGCCGTCGGCCAGTCGATCCACGTCGGCGACCTGAAGCTCCCCGAGGGGGTCAGGCTCAGGACCCCGGCGGGCGACACGCTGGTCACGGTCATCGCGCCGCAGGCCGAGGCGGCGCCGACGCCCGAGGAGCAGGAGGCGGCGCTCAAGGCGAGCCTCGCGGGGCCCGAGGGCGAGGCCAAGGGCGCCGGGGCGTCGGGCGGCGGCGCGAAGCCGGCCGGCGGCGGGAAGAAGTAGCGGTTGAAGATCATCGCCGGCCTCGGCAACCCCGGACCGGAGTACGAGGTCACGCGGCACAACGTCGGGTTCCTCGTGGTGGACGCCCTGGCGGACGCCCACGGGCTCGCCTTCGGGCCGCGGAAGTTCGACGCGCTGACGGCGCGCGGGCGGGTGGCGGGCCAGGAGGTGCTCCTGGCCAAGCCGCTCACGTACGTGAACCTGAGCGGTCGCAGCATCGCGCCGCTCGCGGCGTTCCACAAGGTGGCGCCGTCGGACCTCCTGGTGGTCCACGACGACCTCGACCTCGAGTTCGGCCGCATCCAGCTCCGCGAGCGCGGCGGCGACGGCGGGCACAACGGCCTCAGGTCGATCATCGCCGAGCTCGGCAGCCGGGACTTCGCGAGGCTCAGGGTCGGCATCGGGCGCCCCCGACTTCCCGATGGCGCGCCGCCGCGGGCGCCCTCGGCGCGGCGCGGACAGGTCGTCGGTCACGTCCTGTCCCCGTTCACGGACGAGGAACTCCCGACGCTCGAGCGGGTCATCGCCCGGGCGGTCGAGGCGATCGAGAGCGTCCTGCGCGAGGGGATCGCGCGGGCGATGAACCGGTACAACCAGCTCCTTGCTCCGGACGCGAGGTCCGGGGCTTGACAGCCACAAGGAGACGCACCACGTGACGCGGTACGAACTGGTCTTCATCGTGCATCCCGACCGATCCGACGAGGACGCCCGCAAGGTGCTCGATCGGGTGAAGGACGTCGTCGCCAGCCAGGGCGGCGAGGTCCTCAAGGTCGAGGAGTGGGGCAAGCGCAAGCTGGCCTACGAGATCAAGAAGCAGTCGAAGGGTACGTACTTCCTGGTGCACTACAACGGCACCGGGGCGGTCCTCAACGAGGTCGAGCGGACCCTCCGCATCTCGGACGACGTCCTCAAGTACCTGACGGTGGTCGTCGACGAGCGGGACCTCGCCGCGCAGGCGGCCGCTGCCTCCACCGCCGGGACCGCGCCGAGGCGGGCCGGCGACGGCGACGAGGGGGGCGAAGGGACCGAGGGACGCGAGGGGGGCGACGGGGACGCGGCGACCCCCATGGCGGCCGCCGCTGCGGACGACGCCGACGGCAAGTAGCGCGCCCCGATCTCGAGAGGCATTCACACGATGGAGACGACGACCATGACCGTTCCGACCACGCCTGGTCAGGGCCCTTCGCGGTCCGTGGGGCCCTCGGCCGGGCCCGCGCCGAAGCCGAAGCGGACGTTCGGCCGCCGCAAGGTCTGCCGCTTCTGCGCCGACAAGAGCCTGCGGATCGACTACAAGGACCCGCGGACGCTCAAGTACTTCACCACCGAGCGGGGCAAGATCATCCCGCGCCGGATCTCGGGTAACTGCGCCCGGCACCAGCGCGCCATGACGACCGCGATCAAGCGCGCGCGGCACATCGCGCTCTTGCCGTTCACCGCGTCGATGACCTGAGCGCCGCGCGGCCGTGATGGGGAGCCAGGACCAGCGGGCGTCCCGATCGGTGGGGCGGACGGCGGGTGCGGTGCTCCTCGCGGCCGCGCTCGGCGGGGCGCCGCTCGTCGCGCCGCTGCCGGGCCTGCTCGCGCACCTCTTCACGCCGGCCCCCATCGTCTGGCTCGTGTGGCGGGGGGAGCGGCGGGCCGCGGCGCTGGCGGGGGCCGGCGTGCTCGGCGCGGCCCTCCTCGGCGGGCCGGCCTACCTGACCCAGGTGGTCGAGTTCATCGCGCCCATGACGCTGGCGCTCGTCCGGGCGGTGTCGGGCCGGTGGTCCGCCTCGCGGGCGGTCCTGATCGCCACCGCGGCGACCGTGGCGGTCGGGGTCGTCGGGCTGGTGTCGCAGGGGGGCAACCCGGTGGAGGCGGCCCGCGAGCAGGCGCGACAGGCGGGCGAGATGCTGGCCGACGTCCTGGCGCGCGACGCCGGGGAGACGGTCGACGCCGCCGCGGTGGCGCGGTGGCTCTTCCGGCTCCAGCCGGCCCTCGTCCTGACGGTCGTGGCGACGGTGGCGTGGCTCAACCTGGCCATCGTCCGGCGCTCCGTGCTCGGCTGGGCGCCGCTCGACCTCGGCGCCGCCGGGCCGAACGCGGAGCGGCCGCCGTTCGACGCGTGGTACGAGTGGCGAGCGCCCGAGCCGCTCGTGTTCGTGCTGATCCTCGGGGGGCTCGCGCTGCTCCCCGGGCACGAGGCGGCGACGGCCGCGGGACTGAACGTCCTCATCGTCGTCGGCCTCGTCTACCTCTGGCAGGGACTCGCCGTCGTCGGGTTCGTCTTCCGCGTCCGGCGCGTCCCCATGCCGTTCCGGGGGGCCGGCTACGCGCTCGTCGCGCTGCATCCGGCCGTGGCGGCGCTGGTCGGGGTGCTCGGCCTCGCCGATCTCTGGGTGGATTTCCGTCGGCGCGCGCGCCGCTCGGCCGGCCGCGCGACCGACGACGCCGATCATGGAGGCTAGGGACCCATGAAGTTGATCCTGCGTGAGGACATCGCCAAGCTCGGCCGGATGGGCGATCTCGTGGAGGTGAAGGACGGCTACGGCCGCAACTACCTCCTGCCGAAGAAGCTCGCCGTCCTGGCCACCGAGAAGAACGTCCGCGCCCTCGAGCACGAGAAGCGCGTGATCGAGACCAAGGCGAAGAAGCTCGAGCAGTCCGCCAGGACGCAGGCCCAGGCGCTCGACGGGGTCAGCGTGCGCTTCGTGCGCGCGGCCGGCGAGGAGGGGAAGCTCTTCGGCTCGGTGACCGCCATGGACATCGAGGAGGCGCTCAGGGACAAGGGCCACGAGGTGGAGCGCCGCCGCATCGAGCTCGCCTACCCGATCAAGACCCTCGGGACGCACGAGGTGAAGGTCCGCATCCTGCGCGACATCGCCGCGACGATCACGGTCGAGGTCGTGCGCGAGGACGCGGCGGCCTGACGCGGCCGCTCGGGCGAACCCGGGCTGACGGGGATCGCGACGAGGCAGAGCCGCGAGAGGGCCGCGAACCGCGAACTGCGGTAGACTCCGCGCATGGCGCACGAGCGGATCCCGCCGCAGGACCTGGAGGCCGAACGGGCGGTCCTCGGCGGGATCCTTCGCGACAACGACGCCATCAACCGGGTGGTCGAGCTGGTCGCGCCGGAGGACTTCTACCAGCCGGGGCACCGGGCGATCTACGCGGCGATGCTCGAGCTCTCCGAGCGGGGCGCGCCGATCGACGTCATCACGCTCGCCGAGGCGCTGCGGGTGCAGGGCCGCCTCGACGACGTCGGAGGCCGCGCGGGGCTCGCCGCGCTGGCCGACGCCACGCCGACGGCCGTCGGCATCGAGGCCCACGCCAGGCCGGTCCGCGACCGGTCGCTCCTGCGGCGGGCGATCGCCGCGGCGCAGGCGGTCATCGCCCGCGGCTACGAGGACCCGGGCGACGTGGACGACTTCCTCGATCAGGCCGAGCGGAGCGTCTTCGAGCTGTCCGAGCGGCGCGTGCGCCCCTCCTTCGTCGCGACCCGCGACCTCGTTCGCGAGGCCTTCCGCGTGATCGAGGAGCGGGCCGAGGCGGGCAACCCGACGACCGGCGTCCCGACCGGGTTCCGCGACCTCGACGACATGACCGGCGGGTTGCAGCCGGGCGACCTGGTCATCATCGCGGGCCGGCCGGCGATGGGGAAGACGGCCTTCGCGCTGAACCTCGCCGGCCACGTGGCGCTCCGGGAGAGGCGGGGCGTGGCGGTCTTCTCGCTCGAGATGTCGCGCGAGCAGCTCGTCATGCGGATGCTCTGCGCCGAGGCCAAGGTCGACGCCGGGCGGCTGCGCAGCGGCTTCCTCTCCGAGCGCGACTGGCGGGAGCTCACCCGGCACGCGGGCCGGCTCTCCGAGGCGCCGCTCTTCATCGACGACACGCCCGCGCTGACCGTCCTCGAGATGCGGGCAAAGGCGCGCCGCCTCACGGCCGAGCGGCCCCTCGGGCTCCTCGTGGTCGACTACCTGCAGCTCATGCGCGGGCCGGACCAGGGGGGCGAGCGGCGCGAGCAGGAGATCAGCGAGATCTCGCGCGGCCTCAAGGCGCTCGCCAAGGAGCTGTCGGTCCCGGTGGTGGCCCTCTCGCAGCTCAACCGCGGCCTCGAGATGCGCGACGAGAAGCGGCCGAAGCTCTCGGACCTGCGCGAGTCGGGCGCCATCGAGCAGGACGCGGACCTCATCCTCTTCCTCTACCGCGACGCGGTCTACCGCAACCGGGAGTGGCGCGAGGCGAACCCCGACAAGGTCGGCGACGCCGAGGTCATCATCGGCAAGCAGCGCAACGGCCCCATCGGGACCGTCCACCTCGAGTTCGTCGACCGCTTCACCCTCTTCCAGGACAGGGCGAGCGCCGAGCCGTAGGGACGCCGCGAGGGCCTGCACCGCCGGGGCCGGCGGCTCCTCTGCTAGACTGCGGCGATGGCGCGCCGACTCGCCCTCCTCGCGGCCCTCGTCGCCCCATGGCTCGCCCCCGTCGCTGCGGCGGCCGCCACCGTCTCCATCACGTGCGGCTCGGTGGGGGTGCAGTTCGAGCTCTGCCGCTCGGGCGCCGAGGCGTGGGCGAGGCAGAGCGGCCATCGGGTCCGCGTCGTCTCGACGCCGAGGGCGAGCAACGAGGTCCTCGCCCTCTACCTGCAGCTCCTCGCCGCCGGGTCGCGCGACATCGACGTGCTGCGGATCGACTCGGTCTGGCCCGGCCTCCTCGCGCCGCACCTGGCCGACCTCCGCGAGCACGTCGACGAGTCGATCGTGGCGCAGCACTTCCCGTCGGTCATCGAGGCCGCCACGGTCGAGGGCCGCCTCGTGGCCCTCCCGTGGTTCGTCGACGTCGGCCTCCTCTACTACCGGAAGGACCTCCTCGAGAAGTACGGCCGGCCGGTGCCGGCCACGTGGCAGGCGCTCACGGAGACGGCGGCGGCCATCGTGGAGGCGGAGCGCCGTGCCGGCAACGCCGACCTCTGGGGCTTCGTCTTCCAGGGGCGGCCCTACGAAGGGCTCACCTGCAACGCGCTCGAGTGGATCGCGAGCTACGGCGGCGGCACCATCGTCGACGCCCACGGGCGCGTCACGGTGAACAATCCCGCCGCGGTCGAGGCCCTGACGCTCGCCAGCACGTGGGTCGGCGGCATCGCGCCGCCCGGCGTCCTCAACTACGCCGAGGAGGAGTCGCGCGGCGCGTTCCAGTCGGGCCGCGCGGTCTTCATGCGGAACTGGCCCTACGCCTGGGGCCTCGCGAACGCGCCCGACAGCCCGGTCCGGGGAAAGGTCGGGGTCGCCCCGCTGCCGGCCGGCGGCCCCGACGGCCGCCACGCCAGCACCCTCGGCGGCGCGCTCCTCGCCGTGAGCCGCTACTCCGCCGAGCCCGGCGCCGCCGCCGACCTCGTCCGGTACCTCACCGGCGCGGCCGAGCAGAAGCGGGCGGCGCTCGAGTCCTCGCTCAACCCGACCCTCCCGGCCCTCTACCGCGACCCGGAGATCCTGAAGGCGAACCCGTTCATGGCGGGGCTTGCCGACGTCATCGGGCGGGCCGTGGCGCGGCCCGCCCGGGCGACCGGCCGCCGCTACAACCAGGTCTCGACCGAGACCTGGGCCGCGGTGCACGACACGCTGGCCGGCCGGGGGACCGCGCAGGCGAACCTCGCCCGCCTCGAACGGACGCTCGAGCGCCTGCGGAGGGGCGGGCGCTGGTAGCGGGCCGCGCGCACGGCACGCGGCGCTCGGGCGTCGCCGGTGCCAGGCGTCGCTCGGCGTGGGGCTTCCTCCTGCCCCTGCTCGCGGTGCTCGCCGTCGTCGCCGGGTGGCCGCTCGGGAGGACCTTCTACTTCGCGTTCACCGACACGACGCTCGGCCGCTTCGCGGATGCCGAGTTCGTCGGCCTCGCCAACTTCGCGGCGCTGGCCGTCGACCCGGACTGGTGGGGCGCGGTCCGCAACACGCTCGTCTTCGCCGCCGTCTCCGTGTCGCTCGAGACCGTGCTCGGCGTCGTGATCGCGCTCGCCCTCGACGCGCACATGCCCGGCCGCGGCCTCCTGCGGGCCGCCGTCCTCGTCCCGTGGGCCATCCCGACCGTCGTGTCCGCGCAGATGTGGAACTGGATGTACAACGACCTCTACGGCGTGCTGAACGCGCTCCTCCTGGCGGTCGGCGTGATCGACGCCCCGCGCGCCTGGACGGCCGACCCCGACCTCGCCCTCTTCGCCATCGTCGCCGTGGACGTCTGGAAGACGACCCCCTTCGTCGCGCTCCTCGTCCTGGCCGCCCTCCAGCTCGTGCCGCGCGAGGTCTACGAGGCCGCACGGGTCGACGGCGTGCCGCCGATCACCTGCTTCTTCCTCGTGACGCTCCCGCTCATCCGGCGCGGCCTCCTCGTGGCGGTCGTCTTCCGGACCCTCGACGCCCTGCGCGTCTTCGACCAGATCTACGTCCTGACCGGCACGAGCCGCCACACCGCGTCGATGGCGATCTTCGCGCGGCAGCAGCTCGTCGACTTCCAGGACGTCGGGTACGGCTCGGCCGCCTCGGTCTGCGTCTTCCTCCTGGTCGCGGTCGCGGCCGCGCTCTACCTGACCATCGTCGGCATCCGCGCCGACGGCGAGGGGGCGCGGTCGTGACGGTCCGCCGGGCGCTCCGCCGCGCAGGGCTCGCGGTGCTCGTGGCCGCGATCGTGGTCTACACGCTCTTCCCGTTCTACTGGGCGATCGTCTCCTCCTTCGAGTTCGGCAGCGCGCTCTTCACGGTCGACTTCCTGCCGCGCGACCCCGGCCTCGACAACTACGTGGCCGTCTTCCGGAACCAGCCCCTCGGCCGGAACATCCTCAACTCCATCGTCGTCGCGGCTTCGGTCGTGGCGCTGTCGCTCCTCGTCGCCGTCGGCGCCAGCTACGCGCTCGGGCGGGTGGACCTGCGGGGGCGGCGCCTCCTCCTGCTCCTCGTCCTCGGCGTGTCGACCTTCCCCCAGATCGCCGTGCTCACCGGGATGTTCGAGCTGATCCGCGCGCTGGGGCTCTACAACCGGCTCCTCGGCCTCTGCCTCGCCTACCTGATCTTCACGGTCCCCTTCTCGACCTGGGTGCTCACGATCGCCATGCGGGAGCTGCCGCGGGACATCGAGGAGGCCGCCATCGTCGACGGCGCCTCCCCCTCGACCGTGCTCGCGCGCATCCTCGTCCCGCTCCTGTGGCCGTCCCTGGCCACGACCGCGCTCCTCGCCTTCATCGTCGCCTGGAACGAGTTCCTCTTCGCGCTCACCTTCACGCTGTCGAACGAGGCCAGGACCGTGCCGGTCGCCATCGCCCTCATGAGCGGCTCGTCGCAGTACGAGCTGCCGTGGGGCCAGGTGATGGCCGCCTCGGTCGTCGTCACGGTGCCGCTCGTGATCGTCGCGCTGGTCTTCCAGCGGCGGATCGTGTCGGGGCTGACGGCAGGGGCGGTGAAGGGGTAGGGGCGGGGCAGTGGGGTCAGGTCTTTCCATTTTCCAGACGGGCAGCCCGCACCTCGCCCCTCCGGGATCCGCCCTGGCCCCTGACGCCGCTCGCGCGCGCCCGACGGCGACGGGGCCGCGCCGATCGGCATCCTCCACGACGGCGCCATCGAGCCGCCGGTGCGCCCCGTGCCCCGGATGGAGACGTCGCCGGTGGGCG
>DASVDK010000347.1:0-2925 GCA_036381125.1 Thermodesulfobacteriota bacterium
TCCGCCGCCGACGCTTCCAGCGCCGTAGTGTCAGGTCATGCCCGCGAACCAGCCGCCGTCGCTCCATGGCCACGACCTCTTCGCCGAGAACCGCCCGCTCGCGGAGGCGCTGGAGCGCGAGGGCGGCGGGCCTGCCGCGGCGCGCTGTTCGGCGTTCGGCCGCGAGCTGAGCGGCGAGCCGCTCGAGTGGGGAAGGCTCGCGAACGAGCACCCGCCGCAGTTGCGCACCCACGACCGGTTCGGCGAGCGGATCGACGAGGTGGAGTTCCATCCGGCGTGGCACGAGCTGATGCGGCTCTCACGCGCGCACGGCGCGCAAGCCGACGACTCCGAGGTGGTGCGCTCCGTCCTCTTCTATCTCGCCTCACAGGTGGAGGCCGGGCACGGCTGCCCGCTCTCGATGACGCACGCGGCGATCCCCCTGGTGCCGGCGTGGGAGGCGGGCCTGCGCTCCCGCGGCTACGAGCCGGAGCTGAGGCCGCTCGGCGCGAAGAAGGCGCTCGCGTTCGGGATGTCGATGACCGAGCGGCAGGGCGGGTCGGACGTGCGGCAGAACACGACGACCGCGCGGCCCGGCGACGGCGGCTGGGTCCTCGACGGGAGCAAGTGGTTCTGCTCGGCGCCCATGTCCGACGGCTTCCTCGTCCTGGCCCAGGCGCCGGCGGGGCTGTCCTGCTTCCTCGTGCCGCGGGTGCTCGAGGACGGGACACGCAACGGCTTCCGGATCGAGCGGCTGAAGGACAAGCTCGGCGACCGCTCCAACGCCTCCGCCGAGATCGAGCTCGCCGGCGCCCGCGCCGAGCTCGTCGGCGAGGAGGGCCGGGGCGTCCGGACGATCGTGCGCATGGTCGTCGCGACGCGGCTCGACTGCGTGCTCGGCGCCGCCGCCGGGATGCGCCAGGCCGTCGAGCAGGCGACCCACCACGCCGTCCACCGCGTCGCCTTCGGGAAGCTGCTCGTCCAGCAGCCGCTGATGCAGAACGTCCTCGCCGACCTCTGCCTCGAGTCGGAGGCGGCGACCGCGATCGCCCTGCGCCTGGCCGGCGCCGCCGAGCGCGGCGAGACCGCCTTCGCCCGGATCGCGACGCCGATCGCGAAATACTGGGTCTGCAAGCGCGGCCCCGGCCACGCGGCGGAGGCACTCGAGTGCCTCGGCGGCAACGGCTACGTCGAGGAGTCCGGGCTGCCGCGGGTCTACCGGCAGCAGCCGCTGCTCTCGATCTGGGAGGGCTCGGGCAACGTCGTCTGCCTCGACGTCCTGCGGGCGCTCGAGCGGGAGCCCGAGTCGGCCGAGGCGCTTCGGGCCGAGATCGCCCTGGCCCACGACCGGGACCTGGACGCGGCGGCCGAGGCGGCGCTCGCCGAGCGGGAGGAGCGCGGGGCGCGGCGGCTCGTCGAGCGGCTCGCCGTCTGCCTGCAGGCGTCGCTCCTCCTCCGGCACGCGCCGGCCCCGGTCGCGGACGCCTTCCTCGCCGCGCGGGTCGACGCAGCCGGGCACGCGTACGGCACACTGCCCCGAGGGACGGATGCCGCCGCGATCGTCGCCCGGCATCATCCGGTTTCCCGCTAACGAAACGGGAAGGGTTACGTCTGATTCCGTAACGATGTTGAGGCTCGTTCCATCCGGTGACTGCATGGAGGCCCGCGAGGCGGTCTCGGCGCGCCTGGACGGCGAGCTCACGGAGCTCGACGCCGTCCGGCTCGAGGGGCACCTGCGCGCCTGCGCCGATTGCCGTGATTTCGCGGCCGAGGCCGGGTCCGCGGCCCTCCTCCTGCGGGAGGCGCCGCTGGAGCAGCCGGCCGTCCGGATCTGGGCCGAGCCGGCCCGGCCGCGCCGCCGTCTCGGGCTCGCCGGCGGCATGGCCGCCGCCGCGGCCGTGATCGTGGCCGCCGCCGCGCCCTCGTTCCTGCTCGGCCGCACGCTCGGCCACCAGCCGGAGGCCCGCACGGCCACCGGCTCGGCCTCCGAGCCCTCCCGCCCGACCGTCGACCCGGCTCTGCTCGCGCTGCTCCGCGGCCAGCAGAACCAGGGCGGCCGCATCATCCACGTGTAGCGGCCCCTAGCGGGTTTACGCGTTGCTAACTAAGCTTTCGCGCCGTCGTCCTACACGTACACGGAACGCCCCGGGCGTGGGAGCTGAGCAGGCGCCGCCGTAGGGACGAAATCTCCCGGCGCACATCAAACGGAGGGAATCGATGCACAGACGGCTATGGCTTGTCGCGGGGGTGGCGGTCGCGCTGCTCGCCGTGGGAGCCACCGCGAGCGCGACGACGACGTCGTCCAGCTCGGCCAAGCTTGCGGCTGCGCCCTTTGCGCAGGCCTGGGCAAACGTGCCGCGGACGACCGAGGCCCGCAAGGCCAAGAGCGTCCTCGTGTTCGGGATGGAGCAGGACGTCTCGGGCTTCAACACCGGCGAGGAGTCGCAGAACGCCTACTGGGCGGCTCTGACCGGGAACACGCCCGTCCTGCGCGGGAACTACATCATCGACGACAAGGGCAACTACCACCTCGACCTCGCGACGAAGGTGACCGCCACGAAGACGTCGCTGACGATCAACATCCGCCCCGACGCGTACTGGAACTGGATCGGGCACAAGAAGGCGCCGGTCACGTACAAGGACTACGTCTACACGTGGAAGGCGATCATCGACCCGAAGCACACGCCGGCGTCCACGACCGGGTACGACCAGATCACCGGCTTCACCCACAAGGGCCTCAAGCAGGTCACGTTCAAGTGGAAGAAGCCGTTCGCGGACTACCAGGACCTCTTCGGGCTCATCTATCCGTCGGCGGCCGTGGCCGGTCTCGACTGGAACACGATGTGGTCGGACTGCGTCTGCGGTAACGACGGCAAGCCCGTCTCCGACGGCCCCTTCTATCTCTCCAACTACACGAAGGGCCAGGGCCTGACCCTGAAGCCGAAC
>DASVDK010000348.1:0-5962 GCA_036381125.1 Thermodesulfobacteriota bacterium
GCAGTGGGTGTTCCCGGCGTCCCGCGCGTCGTACGTCGACCCTCAGGATGATCTGGAGGGCATCAGCGCACATCGAGTACGCCTCGTCGATGGACGTAGGAGACGGGCTCGAACCGGCCGTCGCCTGACATCGCGTTGGAGCGGACGGGCCGGTCGCTCGACGTGGGTGTCAGGCCGATGCAACTTTGCCACATACCTCGGCTCGGCCTCGCAGTCGCCGTGACGGGTCAGGCCGCCCTATGCGGACCGCCGGCGGGCACGGTGTCGTGGGATTGCTACGATCGCAACGTCGCCGTACCCGGGGAACGCCGTCCACCTCAGGAGGACCGTACGATGGCGAGGCTGGCTGCACTGACGATCGACTGCGCGTCCTCCAGCACCCTCGCACCATTCTGGTGCGAGGCGCTCGGCTATAGAGTTCGCGGCGCGATCAACGAGTTCGTGGTACTCGGCCCCCAGGACGACGCGGACCAGCCTATCGTGTTCCTGCAACGCGTGCCCGAGCCCAAGGTCGCAAAGAACCGCGTGCACGTCGACCTCCGCGCCAACGACCCCGTCGCGGAGGCCGAACGGCTGTGCGGGTTCGGTGCGACCAGGCTGACCGACCTGCTGGAGCAGGACGGGTTCACGTGGCTCGTCATGGCGGATCCGGAGGGCAACGAGTTCTGCATCGGGAAGGAGCCGGCGTGAGAGTCCCTCCCGAGGATCGACGGCGCGGGTGACCGGGCTGCGGCGCGTGGGGGCCCGCGCGTCGATGCAGAGGTCGGCGCGAGCCGAAGGCGCACCGGCGGCAGGTCATGAGAGACCCGACCGGTGCGCCCGACGAGGAGGTCGCGGCCGAGCGCGCGAACGTCGCGACGAAGGGGGGAGGCCCGGCGCGCGGTCGGCCGCGTCCGTGACAACGTGACGTGGTCCGTGACAACGTGACGTGGCAGGGCGTGCTGGCTCAGGACGCCGCCTGGCACGGCAAGCCCCTCTTTGCAGGCGAGGTCGAGCCGTGCATCAACGGAAGGGTCGTCGCCGTCGGCTCGTACTTCGGCGAGGACGTGCAGGGCGTCGTTGACCGACTCCTGGGCGAGCAGATGTCCGCCGGTCCTTCCACACCACGATCTGCGTTCTCGAGGGGCTCCTGGAGCACGAGCGGGCCACGGGCGGCTCGCCGGCCGTGACGGCCGCCCGCAAGCGGGGACACGAATACCTCCTCGAGCGCCGCCTGCTCCGCCGCCGCTCCACCGGTGAAGTGATCGACCCGGCCTGGACCCGATTCTCGTTCCCGATCGGCTCTCACTACGACGTTCTTCGCGCGCTCGAGTACCTGCGCTGCGCGGGAGTTGCGCCGGACGCGCGTATGGCCGAGGCGATCGACCTCGTCGCGTCGAAGCGCGACGCGAATGGCCGATGGCCGCTCGAGTGCGTGCATCCCGACGAACTGGACGCCGAGCCGGGCGCGGCCTCGGGCCGTGCGAGCCGGTGGATCACGCTGCGCGCGTTACGCGGGCTGGGCTGGTCTTCGGCACGAGACCGGGCTGTCGCTGCGAAGCCTTGGGGCGCGGCTCCGGCAGGTGCCTCCCGCCGCCCCACGGAGTCAGGTCGTTCGACCGCCCCGGTCGGCGGGCCGGTCCGACTCCGCTGACATTCTTCCGCCTGGAAAATGGAAAGACCTGACCCCGTGGAAAACGAGCGGGGTCAGACCCCCTGGAAAACGGAAAGACCTGACCCCGTGGAAAATGGAAAGACCTGACCCCGTGGAAAATGGAAAGACCTGACCCCATGGAAGGAGGGGCGGCCTCACGCGGGCAACAGCGGGAGGAGCACGCCGATCAGCGCGCTCGCGGCATCCATCAGGGCGTGCGCGATCGCGAACGGAACGAGCCGCCGAAGTCGAAGATACAGGAACGTTGCGAAGACCGAGAACGGCACCGGCGACAACAGCCGGAAGGCCACGAACTTCGCATCGAAGGTCAACGGCATGACGACGTGCTGCGACGACCAGGCGAACGCCACGACCGCGATCGCCAGGGTCGTGCTCCGGCAAAGGACCTGGAAGCGGGGCGCCAGGTAGCCGTTATAGGTCATCTGCTCGGTCAGCCCCCAGATGAACGGAAAGACCAGCACGCCGTAGAGAGCGGCCGGCAACGGCAGGCCCCCCAGGAGGTACGGCGGCGTGAGCGTCCCGTACACGATCCAGCCTGCCGCGGAGGTGCCGCCGAGGATGAACACGAGGCTCACGGGGATGAGCGCAAGGCCGAGCAGCGCATCGCGGGCGAGGCGTGCCCGCTCGACACCGACGAGGTCGACCAGCCGGATGCCCTCGCGGCGCGTGAGCCGCCACAGCAGCGCCAGGCATCCGGCGTCGATCAAGGTCCCGTACACCGGCAGCCATTGCCCGGCGGCGTGCCACGGGGCCGGCGACGATCGCAGGGCGAAGACGATCGCGACGAGCGCCTGCGCGCCAACGGCGCAAGCCGCGCGGGCAAACAGCATCAGCGCCGGGCCGCGCCACGTCAGCGTCGCCGCGCCGAGCCGCCGAAGGAGGGCCTCGTAGGAATTCGGGTCCATCTCACCACCGTGGCGATGGCGGCGGGCGTTGCCCACCGGCTCGAGCTGCCCCACGCGATGAGACCGTACCTCGTCACGCTCGTCACGCTCACGCTCTCGCCGCTCGCGGCAGCCGCGCACCGTCCTTGACTCCGTCGACCGCGCCGTGGTGATCATGGAGATGGGAAGAGAGCCGCACGGGCTCGCACGGCAAGCAACGAGTTGATCAGGCCGGCATCGAGCGCGGCTCGAGGGGGTCGACATGGAGCCGAAGCTCGACGAGGCCCGCGCGCGCAGCCGGCGCGTCTGGGACGACATGGCAGCCGGCTGGGAGACCGCGCGGCAGGACCTGTGGGAGGTCTCCCGCCCGGTGAGCGAGTGGCTGGTCGAACGGCTCGACCCGCGCGCGGGCGAGACGGTCCTCGACCTGGCCGCGGGGCTCGGGGACACCGGGTTCCTGGCGGCGCGCCGCGTGGGCGAGACGGGCCGGGTCCTGGTGACCGACTTCGCGCCGAGGATGCTGGCCGCGGCCAGGCGGCGCGCGGCCGAGCTTGGCATCGCCAACGTCGAGTTCCGCGAGCTCGATGCCGAGCGGATGGCGCTCGAGTCGGAATGCGTCGACGGCGTGGTCTGCCGGTGGGGCTACATGCTGATGGCCGACCCGGCAGCGGCCTTCGGCGAGACCTACCGCATCCTCAGGCCGGGCGGCAGGCTCGCCTTCTCGGTCTTCGGTGCGCCCGAGCGCAACCCCTGGGCCTCGCTCGTCGGCGGGATCCTGGTCGCCGAGAAGCACGTCCCGCCTCCGGCGCCCGGGTCGCCGGGGATCTTCGCGCTGAGCGACCCGACGCGCATCCATCGGCTGGTCACCGGCGCCGGCTTCGCCCCCCCGGAGGTGGCCGAGATCGGGATCGCGTGGCGGTTCCCGAGCCCCGACGCGTACTGGTGGTTCCTGACGGAGATGGCGGGCGCGCTCTCGCCCGTCCTGCACCGTCTCGCGCCGGCGGACCAGGCGACGGTCCGCTCGCGCATCGACGAAGCGGCGCGGCCGTTCCGGGCCGGGGACGGCTACACGCTGCCGGCCGTCTGCGTGAACGTCGCCGCTCGCAAGCCGGCCTGACGGCCGGGCCCAACCAATCGCTCCACGACGTTCCGGACGAGCCGCAGCCCCACCTCGTCCTCGAGCGTCATGATCGACTCCGGGTGGAACTGCACGGCCGCGAGCGGCAGGTCGTCGTGCTCGATCGCCATGACCGTCCCGTCCGCGGTCTCGGCCGTCACCCGAAGCTCCGGCGGCAGCGCGTCGCGCACCGCCACGATCGAGTGATAGCGGCCCGCCACGAACTCGCGCGGCAGGCCCTCGAAGAGCCGGCCGCCGAGCACGCGGACCCGCGACCCTCGCCCGTGAGCCGGCTCGGGAAGGAGCGCGAGCCGGTCGCCGAGCGCCTCCACCATCCCCTGCAGCCCGAGGCAGACCCCGAAGACCGGCAGGCCGCGCGCCATGGCGGCACGCACCGTGCCGGCCACGTCGAAGTCCGCCGGCCTCCCGGGGCCGGGCGAGAGGACGACCAGGTCGGGCGCGAACGTGTCGAGGTCGCCGTGCGGGAAGCCGGCCCTGAGGGTCACGACCTCGGCCCCCGTCTGCCGGAAGTAGTCGGCCAGCATGTGGACGAACGAGTCCTGGTGGTCCACGAGGAGCACGCGCCGGCCGAGACCGGGCCGCGGGTGCTCGCGCGCCGCCTCGCCCGGCGTGCCGCGCGGGCGCCGGATGGCGTCGAGCAGGGCCGACGCCTTGAGGCGCGTCTCGCGCTCCTCGGCGTCGGGATCGGAGTCGTGGAGCAGCGTGGCGCCGGCGCGCACGCGCGCGACGCCGTCGGCGATGTGGACGGTCCGCAGCGTGAGGCCGGTGTTGAGCCGGCCGTCGAAGCCGACGAAGCCGACCGCCCCGCCGTACCAGGCGCGGGCCGAGCGCTCGTGGTCCTCGATGAACTGCATGGCCCACGCCTTCGGCGCGCCGGTCACCGTGACGGCCCACGCGTGGGCCAGGAAGGCGTCGAGCGCGTCGTAGCCCTCGCGAAGCCGCCCTTCGACGTGGTCGACCGTGTGGATGAGGCGCGAGTACATCTCGATCTGCCGGCGGCCGATCACCCGCACGCTGCCCGGCTCGCAGATGCGCGCCTTGTCGTTGCGGTCGACGTCGGTGCACATCGTCAGCTCGGCCTCGTCCTTGGCCGAGTCGAGGAGGGCGCGGATCTGCGCCGCGTCGCCGATGGGGTCGCGCCCGCGGGCGATCGTGCCGGAGATGGGGCAGGTCTCGACGCGCCGGCCGTCCACCCGGACGTACATCTCGGGCGAGGCGCCGACGAGGTACTCGGCCTCGCCGAGGTTGATCAGGAAGCCGTACGGCGCCGGGTTTCGCTCCTTGAGCCGCCGGAAGACCTCCGAGGGGGGCGCGGGGCACGGCTCGAAGAAGGTCTGGCCGGGAACCACCTCGAAGAGGTCCCCCCGCCGGAAGGCCTCGCGCGCGACCCGTACCAGCGCGGCGTACTCGCCGGGGGCGTGGTCGCCCGGCGCGGGGACCGACGCGGCGCCGACGTAGGGTCGGGCGGCGCCCTCCCGCGGCAGCCCGGCCGTGGTTCGGCCGCCGGCCTCGATCTCGTAGCGCAGGCGGAAGGCCCGCTCCCGCCGGTGATCGACGACGACGATCTCGTCGGGGAGGTAGAGGACGAGGTCGCGCTGGCCGGCCGGTCGCGCCAGACGCGTCCGGAGCGGCTCGAACTGGAGCGCCAGGTCGTACCCGAACGCGCCGTAGAGACCGAGGTGCGCGTCCTCCCGGCTCGCGAAGAGGTCGACCAGGGCGCGCAGCACCGAGAAGACCGACGGCTGGCGGCTTCGCTGCTCCTCCGGAAAGCGGCCGGCCGCCGCCTCGGCGTGCCCCTCGACGACCCCGTCGCCGGCGGCGGCGAGCCGGACGCTCGGCGTGGCGGCCACGCAGCGCACGATCGCCGGCAGGAGGACCTTCCCGCGGTCGTTCAGCGCCTCGACGCGGAAGTCGCGCCCTCGGGCGACGACCTGGACCATGGGGTCGACGAAGCCGATGTCCCAGCGCGTGTAGCGCCCGGGGACCTCGTAGCTCGAGGCGAGCAGGACCCCGCGGTGGCTGTCGAGCGCGTCGACGATGGGGTCGGTCGCCCCTTCGACGGGGAGCTTCTCCACGGAGCGGTGGACGAGGAGCCCGCCACGGGTATGGTAGGACGCTTCGGGCATCGGGGGCCTCCATCCGCCACGGCCGGCTCCGAGGCGGCGGTCCCCGAAAAACGGAGAAGCCGCCTCGTCGGGTCCGAGGCGGCTTCCGCAAGAGACGTGCGCGCGACGCGTGGAGCCGCCTAGGAGGGCGGCCACCACCAGCACGAGGTCAGAAGGCGCG
>DASVDK010000349.1:0-15294 GCA_036381125.1 Thermodesulfobacteriota bacterium
ACCCTTGGATCGTCGCGTGGCCGCGCAACGCCAGGATGCCGCCGCCGGGCCTGCCGATGTTGCCGAGCAGCAGCTGCACCAGCGTGGCGGTGCGGATGAGCTGCACGCCGCTGGTGTGCTGCGTCCAGCCGACCGCGTAGCAGATCGCGCTGGTTTTGTCGGGGCCGCTGTTGTCCAGCAGCGTCTCGGCCACCTTGGTAAACGTGTCCTTCGGCGTGCCGCAGACCCGCTCGACCAGCTCGGGGGTATAGCGCGCGTAGTGCCGCTTCATGACCTGGAACACCGTCTGCGGGTCCTGCATCGTGCGGTCCTGCTTGGGCGGCGGGCCGACCAGCTTGGCGACCTGGGCCGCGAAGCCCTGCGCCTGGCCGCCCTGCGACGTGGGCTGGGTGCTGGGCTGGGCTTGCCCGGCGGCGGCCTCGCTCTGGTAGGCCCAGGTCTTGGTGTCGTACTTCTTGGTATCTGCGCTGAAGCCGCTGAACAGCCCGTCGAGGTCGTCGGGCCCTTTGTAGTCGGGCGAGATCAGTGTGGCCGCGTTGGTGTAGTTGAGCACATACTCCTTGAAGAACGGCTCCTCGTTCCAGCGGCGGCTGTTGAGCACGTAGTTGATCAGGCCGCCGAGGAAGGCGATGTCCGAGCCGGCGCGGATCGGCGCGTAGAGGTGTGCCATCGCGCTCGTCCGCGTGAATCGCGGGTCGACGTGGATGATCTTCGCGCCGCGCCGCTTCGCCTCCATGACCCAGCGGAAGGCCACCGGGTGGCACTCCGCCATGTTGGAGCCCTCGACCACGATGCAGTCCGAGGCCGCGAGGCTGCCCGGATACGTCGTCGCCGCGCCACGACCAAGCCGCACCCCCAGACCGGGGACGCTCGAGCTGTGTCAGATCCGGGCCTGGTTCTCGATGGCGACGACGCCGAGGCCCCGCAGGAGCTTCTGCTGGATGTGGTTCCACTCGTTGTCGATCGTGGCGCCGCCGAGCGAGAACATCGCGAGCGTCTGCATCAGCGGCCGCCCGTCGGCGGTCTTCTCCTGGAACGTCTCGTCACGGGTCTTCTTGACCAGCTCGGCGACGCGGTCCATGGCCTGCTCGAGCGGCCAGACCTCCCAGGCGGTCGCGCCCGGGGCGCGGTGGAGGACCTGGGTCGCGCGGTTGGGGTTCACGTGGAGCTGGAAGGTCGCCGCGCCCTTGGGGCAGAGCGTGCCGCGGTTGACCGGGCTGTCGGGGTTTCCCTCGATGTTCACGATCCGGCCGTCCTTCACGTGGACGAGGGTGCCGCAGCCGACCGCGCAGTAGGGACAGACGCTCGGGTACACCTTCGCGTCCTTGATGCGCAGCTCCTGCGCGCGCGCCACGACGGGCGCGAGGTCCGCGCCGAGGCCTGCGAGCCCACCGAGCGCCGTGCCGGCGGCCGTGCCGACGGAGAGTCTGAGAAAGCCGCGACGGGACAGTTCCATGGATGGGTCTCCGGGAGGGAGGACGAGCCTCGAACCAGCCCATCTGCGTGCAGAAAGGCTGCCAGCCCCGTGGCAGGCGCGACACGTGCACGCGGTCGGGCATGGGCCACCCGCCAGAGGACCCCCGCCGGCACCCCGTGCGCGAGCCCGACCCGACCCCGGGGCGGCCGCCGCCGGGCCGCGACGCGCCGCCCATCGAACCCCCGCAACCGACCGACGAGCCGCCGATCGAGGAGCCACCGGGTCGGGGGCGCGGCGAGGGGACGCCCGTCGGCGATCCGCCGGGACCCGGCCGCCCGGAACGCGCGTAGGCGGCGGGCGCTCGGCGCCTGACGGTTCGGCCCGCGCGTGCGGCGCCCCGTCACGCGCGAGCGGTACGAGGCGGACGGGTACGTCCGGGGGCCCGTGACCTGGTGTCGTTCGGGACGCGGCTCGCCGGCCGGGCAAGGGCGGAGCGGGGGCGCCGCGGCGAAGGTGGTACACTAGCCAACCGCCGCGCTGGTGCCGGCTCGCCATCCTGACCCTCGGAGGAACCTCGTGGCCCTCGAAGCCGCCGGCAGCTGCTTCGTCTGCGGCGCCGCCAACCCCGGAGGGCTGCGTCTCGCCTTCGAGGTCGACCGGGACGCCCGCACGCTGCGAACGACCTGCCGTCCGCCCGAGGTGTACCAGAGCTGGGAGGGGATCGTCCACGGCGGCCTCGTGGCCACGCTGCTCGACGAGGCGATGGGCAAGCTCGCCCAGGAGCTGGGCCGTCCGGCGCTCACCGCCGCGCTCGACGTCCGCTTCCGCCGCCCGGCGCGGGTGGGGGACACGATCGACGTGGAGGCCGCCATCGACGCCATGGACCGACGACTCATCACGGCGAGGGCCGTGGCGTACGGCCCGGGCCGGACGGTGCTCGCCGAGGCGACCGCCAAGCTGATGCCTGCCCGATGATCACCCGGGACGCCCTCCTCGCCTTCATGCGGGACGCCGCCTACCGGCCGATGCTCCTCGACGAGCTCGGCCGGGGCCTCGGGGTGCCGGTCGAGGACCTGCCCGCGCTCGAGCGGCTCGTACGCGAGCTGGTGGAGGAGGGGGCGGTCGTCCGCACCCGCACCGGACGCTTCGGCCTCCCCGAGCGGATGAACCTCGTGGTCGGGCGCGTCGTGGTCCACCCCGACGGCTACGGGTTCCTCGTGCCCGACCGCCGGCCCGATCGGGCCGACGGCGGCGACTTCTTCCTCGCGCCCCGCAGCATCCGCGAGGTCATGGACGGCGACCGCGTGGTGGCCCGCGTCGAGCGGGAGCGGCGCGACGGCGGACGCGAGGCGCGGGTGATCCGCGTCCTCGAGCGGGCGCGCACGCGGATCGTCGGGCGCTACGAGGCCTCGCGCGGCGTCGGCTACGTCGTGCCCCACGAGAAGCGGCTCGTCCACGAGGTCGTCATCCCGCCCGACCAGGTGGCCGGCGCGGTCTCGGGCGACCTCGTGGTCGCCGAGCTGACGAGCTATCCGTCCGACCGGGGCGGTCCCGAGGGGCGCATCGTCGAGGTGATCGGCCGGCGCGAGGACCCGGACGCCGAGGCCGAGCTGATCATTCGGAAGCACGAGCTGCCGCACCGATTCGGCGCGGCCGCGCTCGCGGAGGCCGATCGGGCGGCGCGCGAACGCGCCCCGTCGGAGCCGGACATCGCCGCCTCGGGCCGCGTCGACCTCCGGGACCGGACACTGGTGACGATCGACGGCGAGACGGCGAGGGACTTCGACGACGCGGTCGGCATCGAGCCGCTCGAGGGGGGCCGGACGCGGCTCTACGTGGCCATCGCCGACGTGTCGCACTACGTCGACCCCGGCGGGGCCCTCGACCGCGAGGCGTACGCGCGGGGCACGAGCGTCTACTTCCCGGACCGCGCGATCCCGATGCTGCCCGAGGTGCTCTCGAACGGCATCTGCTCGCTGAACCCGCGCGTCGACCGCTACGCGCTCACCGCCGAGCTGACCTTCGACGCCGCGGCGCGGCCGCTCGAGGCGCGCATTTACCCGAGCGTCATCAGGAGCCGGGCGCGCCTCACGTACACGCTCGTGCGGCGGATCGTGGGGGATCGGGACGAGGCGGCGCGCGCGGCGCACGCCCCCCTCGTCGCCGACCTCGAGCGGATGGCCGACCTCGCCGCCCGGCTGCGCAGCCGCCGCCTTCAGCGCGGCAGCATCGACTTCGACCTGCCGGAGCCGCAGGTCGTCCTCGACCTCGAGGGGGGGATCGAGGCGATCGTCCGCTCCGAGCGGAACCTGGCCCACCAGCTCATCGAGGAGTTCATGCTGGCGGCCAACGAGGCGGTGGCGCGCCACCTCCAGGGGCTCGACGTGCCGACCCTCTACCGGGTCCACGAGGAGCCGGCGCGCGACAAGCTCGACGCGTTCCGGGAGTTCCTTCACAACCTCGGGTACACGCTCGGCGGCACCGCCGGCGGGCCGGTGCATCCCAAGATGTTCCAGAAGGTGGTCGACGCCGCGCGCGGCCGGCCGGAGGAGCGGCTCGTCAACACCGTGATGCTCCGGACGATGACGCAGGCACACTACTCGACCGAGAACATCGGCCACTTCGGCCTCGCCTCGCCCGCCTACACCCACTTCACCTCGCCCATCCGACGCTACCCCGACCTCGTGGTCCACAGGATCCTGCACGAGGTGGGGGCGCACGGTCGCCTGCGGGCCGATCGTCGCGCCGCCCTCGAGCGCGAGCTCCCCGAGACGGCGCGCCACTGCTCCGAGCGCGAGCGCAAGGCGATGGAGGCCGAGCGCGAGGTGGTCGCCCTCAAGAAGTGCCAGTTCATGGCGACCCGGGTGGGCGACGAGTTCGACGGCGTCATCGCCGGCGTGACGGTGTTCGGCTTCTTCGTGGAGCTCTGCGACGTGTTCGTCGAGGGGCTGGTCCACATGTCCTCGATCGGTGACGATTACTACACCTACGTCGAGAAGGCGCACGCGCTCGTGGGGCGGCACACCCGGCGCACGTTCCGCATCGGCGACCCCGTTCGGGTGCGGGTCGAGCGGGTCGACCTCGACAGCCGCCACATCGACTTCTCGATCGTGGAGGCCGAGGGCGCGGCCGGCCGTCGGCCCGCGAGGACCGGGAAGACGGCCAGGACGAAGGCGAAGCGCAAGGCGAAGCCGCAGCCGGCGGCGCCGGCGACCCGGGCGAAGACGAGCCTCCGGCGCACCGCGACGCAGCGCCGCGGCAAGAAGGGGAAGTAGCCATCGCCCTCGAGATCATCCGCGACGGCCGGCGCCTGCCGCGGCCCTTCCACCGCGCCGCCGTGGCGCTCGGCAACTTCGACGGGGTCCACCTCGGGCACCAGGCGCTCTTCGACCGGCTCAAGGCGCTCGGCGGTCGGCTCGGGGGCGACACGGTCGTCTACACCTTCGACCCGCACCCGGTCGCCTTCTTCTTCCCCGACCGGCCGCCGTTCCTGCTCACGACGCTCGAGCAGCGGCTCGAGCTGATCGAGCGATTCGGCATCCCGACCGCCGTGGTGGCCACGTTCGACGCCTCCTACGCCGCGCAGTCCCCCGAGGCGTTCGTCGAGGAGGTGCTGGTCGGCGCCCTGTCGGCACGGGCGGTCGTCGTCGGGTACGACTTCACGTTCGGCAAGGGACGCGCCGGGACGCCGGAGGTGCTCGTGAGCCTCGGGCGCCGACACGGCTTCGAGGTCGACGTGATCGCGCCGGTGTCGGTGGGCGGCGAGCCGGTCTCCTCGAGCCGCATCCGCCGGCTCGTGGCCGCCGGACGGGTGGAGGAGGCTGCCGCCCTGCTCGGCCGACCCTACGCCATCCGGGGGGCCGTGGTGCCCGGCCACCGGCGCGGCGGCGCCGCGCTCGGCTTTCCCACCGCCAACGTCGCCGCCGAGAACCCGGTGCTGCCGCCCAACGGCGTGTACGCGGCCCTCGTGCGCGGCCTCGGCCCCGACGCGCTCCCGGCGGGGGCGTGGGCCGCGGCCGTGAACGTCGGCGTCGCGCCGACCTTCGGCGGTGCGGGTGCGCGCACGGTGGAGGCACACCTTCTCGACTTCGACGGCGATCTCTACGGCCGGCGGCTCGAGGTGGCCTTCGTCGCCCGCCTGCGCGACGAGCGGCGCTTCCCGGACCTCGACGCGCTCCGCGCCCAGATCGCCGCCGACGTCGCCGCCGTGCGGGCGGCGCTCGCCGGGCGGCCCGCCCGATGACGATCAGCGCCGCGACCCGGCTCGTGGGGCTCCTCGGCTGGCCGGTGACCCAGTCGAAGTCGCCGGTCTTCCAGAACGCCGCCTTCGCCGCCGCCGGCCTCGACTGGCGCTACGTGCCGCTCGGGGCGCCGCCCGGACAGCTCCCGGCGGCCGTGCGGGGCCTCGCCGCCATGGGCTTCGTCGGGGCCAACGTGACGATCCCCCACAAGGAGGCGGTGCTCGGTCTCCTCGACGCGGTCGACGACGAGGCGGCGCTGGCCGGCTCGGCCAACACGCTCGTCGTCGAGGGGACCCGCGAGCGCCCGCGCCTGGTCGGCTACACGACCGACGGGCCCGGCTTCCTCGCCAGCCTGCGCGAGGAGACCGGCGCCGACGCGGCGGGCATGACGGTCCTCCTCCTCGGGGCGGGCGGCGCGGCCCGAAGCCTCGCCGCGGCCCTCGTGCGGGCCGGTGCGGATCGGGTGATCGTGGCCAACCGGACGGTCGAGCGGGCGCAGGCGCTCGTGGCGGCGCTGACGGGCCGGGCCGGCCGGACCCGCCTTGCGGCGCTGCCGCTCGACGCCGCGGCGCTCGCGCCCCATCTCGGGGCCGTGGACCTCGTCGTGCAGGCGACCTCGGTCGGCATGACGGGGGGCGGCGCGCCGGCGGCGATGCCGGCCGTCGACATGGACCGCCTGCGCCCCTCGACCATTGCCGCCGACCTCGTCTACGCCCCCCCGCGAACGCCCTTCCTCGCCGCGGCCGAGGCGCGGGGCCTGCCGCGGTTCGGCGGCGCCGGCATGCTGCTCCATCAGGGGGCGCTCGCGTTCGAGCGCTGGACGGGTCGCACGGCCCCTCTCGAGGTCATGCGCCGCGCCCTCGCCGGCGCCCTCGGCACGCCGGTCGGGCCGCGGGAGCGCGAGGCCTGACCTCCCCGATCGGAACGATCGTTCCGATTCGCAACTTCCCGACTCCGCAGGAAAAAGCGACGCGCAGCGCGGCAACGGCGCGCCCGCGTGCGCCGCGCGGGTGACGCGGTGCGCGCCGGCCGCCGGGGAAGGTCCCCCGGGTGCCGCGGAGCGACAACTTTGCGCTTGACAGCCCCCGGCCCCTCGCGTAGGTTCCCGCCGCTTCGCGGGGCCGCTGCGCCCCGGCACGCGGGCCGGTTGCGGCCCGATCGCGGCGGGAACGAGCCGCGAGCCGGGGCGGCCGCGGCGTTCGCCGCCGCGGAGGCCGGGTCGGTCCCGGCCGGAGCGAATGGCGACCGCGAGGCGGTGTTGGCGGAGGCGGGATGTCGGCGCGACTCGGTGAACTCCTCGTCAAAGAGAAGCTCATCACCTCGGAGCAGCTCCAGAAGGCGCTCGAGGAACAGCGGCGCACCGGCGGTCGGCTCGGCTTCAACCTCACGAAGCTCGGCTTCATCTCCGAGACCGACCTGACGAACTTCCTCTCCCGGCAGTACGGCGTGCCGTCGATCAACCTCTCGGAGTTCGAGATCGACCCGACCGTCGTCAAGCTGATCCCCGAGGACGTCGTCCAGAAGTACCAGGTCATGCCGATCAACCGGGCCGGCTCGACGCTCATCGTCGCCATGTCCGACCCGTCGAACATCTTCGCGGTCGACGACATCAAGTTCCTCACCGGCTACAACGTCGAGGTCGTCGTCGCCTCGGAAGGGGCGATCAAGGCCGCGATCGACAAGCACTACGACCAGGGGGCCGCCGCCCTGCAGGAGGTGATGCAGGGGTTCGACGACGCCGACATCGAGATCGCCAAGAGCGAGGAGGACGTCGACGTCAGCGACCTCGAGCGGGGGGCCGAGGACGCCCCGGTCGTCAAGCTCGTGAACCTGATCCTCACCGACGCCATCAAGCGCCGGGCGTCGGACATCCACATCGAGCCCTACGAGAAGGACTTCCGGGTCCGCTTCCGCATCGACGGCGTCATGCAGGAGATCATGAAGCCGCCGATGAAGCTGAAGAACGCCATCATCTCGCGCCTCAAGGTCATGTCGTCGCTCGACATCGCCGAGCGGCGGCTGCCGCAGGACGGCCGCATCAAGCTCAAGATGGGCAAGGGCAAGGAGATGGACTTCCGCGTCTCCGTGCTGCCGACCCTCTTCGGCGAGAAGGTCTGCCTGCGGCTGCTCGACAAGAGCAACCTCCAGCTCGACATGACCAAGCTCGGCTTCGAGGAGAAGGCGCTCAAGGACTTCAAGGAGGCGATCCACAAGCCGTTCGGGATGGTGCTCGTCACCGGCCCCACCGGGTCGGGCAAGACGACGACGCTCTACTCGGCCCTCTCGGAGCTCAACAAGGTCACCGAGAACATCATCACGGCCGAGGACCCGGTCGAGTTCAACCTGATGGGCATCAACCAGACGCAGATGCACGAGGACATCGGCCTCAACTTCGCGGCCGCCCTCCGCTGCTTCCTGCGCCAGGACCCCGACATCATCATGGTCGGCGAGATCCGGGACTTCGAGACGGCCGAGATCGGCGTCAAGGCGGCGCTCACCGGCCACCTGGTGCTCTCGACGCTCCACACGAACGACGCGCCGGGCACCGTCAACCGGCTCCTCAACATGGGCATCGAGCCGTTCCTCGTCGCCTCGGCCGTGAACCTCATCCTCGCGCAACGCCTCGCGCGCAGGGTCTGCAAGGACTGCGCGAAGCCGGTGGAGATCCCGGCGCAGGCGCTGATCGACATCGGCGTGCCGCCCGAGGAGGTGGGGAGCTACCAGCCGATGAAGGGGACGGGCTGCGCCGTCTGCAACGGCAGCGGCTACAAGGGGCGCATCGCGCTCTACGAGGTCATGCCGCTCTGGGATCCGATCAAGGAGATCATCCTCAACGGCGGCTCGGCGGCCGAGATCAAGCGCGAGGCGATCCGCCTCGGGATGAAGACGCTCCGCATGAGCGCGCTCACGAAGCTCAAGGAGGGCGTCACGACCGTCGAAGAGGTCCTGCGCTGCACGGTCGCCGATAGCTAGCGAGCCGAAGCGGACGTCGCGCGGCGGCTCGACAGGGACGAACACCGCGACAGGATGGGGGACCCGTGGCCAACCTGCACGAACTGCTCAAGACGATGATCGAGAAGGGGGCGTCGGACCTCCACATCACGACCGGCACGGCGCCGATGCTCCGCATCCACGGGCACCTGCAGCCGCTGCCCGGGGCGCCCCTCAGCGCGGCCGAGACGAAGCAGCTCTGCTACTCGATCCTCACCGACGCCCAGAAGCACAAGTTCGAAGAGGAGAACGAGCTCGACCTGTCGTTCGGCGTGAAGGGGCTCTCGCGCTTTCGCGCGAACATCTACGTCCAGAAGGGCGCGGTGGCCGCCGCCATCCGGACGATCCCCTTCAAGATCATGACCTTCCAGGAGCTGGGCCTGCCCCAGGCGGTCGCCGACCTCGCCAAGCGGCCGCGCGGCCTGGTGCTCGTGACCGGGCCGACCGGCTCGGGCAAGTCGACGACGCTCGCCGCCATCATCGACTCGATCAACCAGACCCGTCACGACCACATCGTGACGATCGAGGACCCGATCGAGTACCTGCACCCGCACAAGAACTGCCTCGTGAACCAGCGCGAGGTGCACGCGGACACGAAGAGCTTCAAGACGGCGCTCAAGTACATCCTCCGGCAGGACCCGGACGTGGTCCTGGTCGGCGAGCTGCGCGACCTCGAGACGATCGAGGCGGCGCTGACCGTGGCCGAGACCGGCCACCTGGTCTTCGCCACGCTCCACACGAACGGCGCCGTCCAGACGATCAACCGTATCGTCGACGTCTTCCCGCCCCACCAGCAGCAGCAGGTCCGGGCGCAGCTCTCCCTCTCGCTCGAGGGGGTGCTCTCGCAGGTGCTGATCCCCAAGCTGGGCGGCGGCGGGCGGGTGCTCGCGCTCGAGATCATGATTCCGAACTCGGCCATCCGCGCCCTCATCCGCGACGACAAGGTCCACCAGATCTACTCGCAGATGCAGGTCGGCCAGGACAAGTACGGGATGCAGACGATGAACCAGTCGCTGCTCTACCTGTACCAGAAGCGGCTCATCAGCCTCGAGGACGCGCTCGGCAAGAGCTCCAACCCGGACGAGCTCAAGCAGATGCTGGGCGGCGCGGCGCCGGCGGGCGCGGGCGGGCTGCGGCCGGGGATGCCGGGACAGCCGGGCATGCCGCGGCCGGCGGGCATGCCGCGGCCGGCGGGCCGGTAGGCTCGGGGCCCGGAGGGCCGGAGGGCGGACGATGCCGATCTTCACGTACGAAGGCAGGACGGCGCAGGGGCAGGTCACCCGCGGCGAAATGGAGGGGGTCTCGGAGGCGGCCATCCGGATCCTCCTGCGCCGGCAGGGGATCACGCCGACGAAGGTCTCCCAGAAGGGCCGGGGCCTCAACATGGAGATCCGGATCGGCGGCAACTCGGTCGCCGAGAAGGACCTCGTCGTCTTCACCCGGCAGTTCGCCACCATGATCGACGCGGGCCTGCCGCTCGTGCAGTGTCTCGACATCCTGTCGCAGCAGCAGACGAACCCGTTCTTCAGGAAGACGATCACGAGGATCAAGGAAGACGTCGAGGGCGGCTCCACGTTCAACGAGGCCCTGGCCAAGCACCCGAAGGTCTTCGACGAGCTGTACGTCAACCTCGTGGCCGCGGGCGAGGTGGGCGGCATCCTCGACACGATCCTGAACCGCCTCGCCGCCTACATCGAGAAGTCGATGAAGCTCAAGAAGCGGATCAAGGGGGCGATGGTCTACCCGGGCGTCATCGTCACGGTTGCCGTCGGCGTCGTCGCGATCCTGCTCGTCTTCGTCATCCCGATCTTCGCCAAGATGTTCGCCGACTTCGGCGGCGAGCTGCCGGCGCCGACCAAGATCGTCATCGGGCTGTCGGAGTGGCTGAAGAGATGGATCGTCCCGATCCTCATCGGCGCCGGCGTCTTCGCCTTCCTCTTCAAGAAGTGGTACGGGACGCAGAGCGGCCGGCGGATCGTCGACCGGAACATCCTGCGCCTCCCGGTCGTCGGCGACCTCATCCGGAAGATCGCCGTGGCCCGGTTCACGCGGACGCTCGGCACGATGGTCTCCTCGGGTGTGCCGATCCTCGACGGCCTGCAGATCACGGCCAGGACGTCCGGCAACAAGACGGTCGAGGCGGCGATCATGGCGACCCGCGTCTCGATCAGCGAGGGCAAGACCATCGCCGAGCCGCTCCAGAAGAGCGGGGTCTTCCCCTCCATGGTCTGCCAGATGATCGCGGTCGGCGAGTCGACCGGCGCGCTCGACAACATGCTCAACAAGATCGCCGACTTCTACGACGACGAGGTCGACAGCGCCGTCGGCGCCCTCACCGCCCTCATGGAGCCGGCGCTCATGGTGTTCCTGGGGGTCGTCATCGGCGGCCTGGTCATCGCCATGTACCTGCCGATCTTCAAGATCGCGGGTGCGGTGGGCGCCTAGCCGCCATGGAGCCCGTCCTGCGAGAGCGCCTCAAGTGGTCGCTCCTCCTCAGGGTCGTCGTCGTGACCGTCATGCTCGGGGCGGCCGCCGGCCTGCAGGCCGGGGTGCGCGAGCCGCTGGTCCCGCCGCCGCTCACGGTGCTGTACCTGCTGATCGGGCTCACGTACGCCCTCACCGTGGTCTACGCGCTGGCGCTGCCGCGGCTCCGCCCGGCGCCGCTCCACCTCTTCGCGTACGGCCAGGTGCTCCACGACCTCGGCTTCGCGAGCGTCACGGTCGCCTTCACGGGCGGTCTCGAGAGCCCGTTCGTCGTCCTCTACACCCTCGGGATCGTGAACGCGGGGCTCCTGCTCTACCGCCGCGGCACGGTGCTGGCGGTCTCGCTCGCCGCGCTGTCGCTCGTGCTGGTGACGCAGGTCCCCCCGGCGTGGCTGCCCGGCCAGGGAGAGGGGCCGCTCGACTGGCTTGCCGCCTCGAGCGCGCGGGCCGGCAGCGACCGCACCGACCTCGTCCTGGTCCTCTCGCTGGCCGGCTTCGTCGCCATCGGCGCCCTCGCGTCGTACCTGGCCGACCAGCTCCGGCGCGCCTCCGAGCGGCTCGAGGCCAAGTCGGTCGACCTCGCCGAGCTGGAGGCGATGAACCGCCTCATCGTCCAGAGCATCCAGAGCGGGCTCCTCACCGTGTCGCCCGACGGCCGGGTCACGTCCTTCAACCGGGCGGCGCACGGCATCACCGGCCGGGCGCCGGCCGACGTGATCGGCCGGCCGGTCCGCGACCTCTTCCCGGGCATCGACCTCGACCGGCCGGTGCGGGGCGAGCGCTGGGAGGTGGAGTACACGCGCCCCTCGGGCGAGACGCTGACGCTCGGCTTCTCGGTGTCGGCGCTGCGCGACGAGCCGGGCAACCCGGCCGAGGCGCCGCGGAGCCTGGGGCGGATCGTCCTCTTCCAGGACCTGACGCCGTACAAGGCGCTCGAGGAGGAGGTCCGGCGCGTCGACCGCCTGGCGGCGGTGGGCAAGCTCGCCGCCGGCATGGCGCACGAGATCAGGAACCCGCTCGCCTCGATGAGCGGCTCGGTCCAGCTCCTCAGGGAGGAGCTGGTGACGGCGAGCCGCGAGCACCGCCGGCTCATGGACATCATCCTCCGGGAGACCGACCGGCTCAACGAGCTGATCACCGACTTCCTGCTCTTCGCCCGCCCGGGGACCCCGAGGCGGGAGCCGGTGGACCTGGCCGCCGTGATCGAGGAGACGGCCGCGCTGGTCGGCACGGGGCGGGAGCGCGCGGTGGAGCTCGACGTCCGCCTCGAGCGACCGCTGCCGATGGTCGGCGACCCGCGCGAGCTGCGCCAGGTCTTCTGGAACCTCGTCGTGAACGCCGAGCAGGCGATGCCGCGAGGGGGCCGCATCGAGGTCGCCGGCCGTCTCGTCGCCGGCGGATCGATCGAGGTGACGGTCAAGGACGGCGGCAGCGGGATCGCCGCCAGGGACCTCGAGCGGATCTTCGACCCGTTCTTCACCACCAAGCCGAACGGGACGGGTCTCGGCCTGGCGATCGTCCACCGGATCGTGCAGTCCCACGGCGGCACGATCGCCGTGGCGAGCCGGCCGGACGCCGGCACCACGTTCACGCTCAGGCTGCCCGCCGCCGAGGCGCCGGCCCCGGCGGGCGTCGCCCTCAACGACCGAGCCGCGTAGGAGCCCTGTGGGATGGACCGGATCCTGATCGTCGACGATGAAGCGAGCCTCCTCGAGTTCCTCGAGATCATGCTCGCCAAGGAGGGATACGCGGTGGTCACGGCGCGCACCGGCGCCGACGCGCTCGCCCGGCTCGGCCGGGAGGCGTTCGACCTCGTGATCACCGACGTGCAGATGCCCGAGGTGAGCGGGCTCGAGCTCCTGCGGCGCGTGAAGGAGGTGTCGCCGGACACGGCCGTGGTCATGATCACGGCGTTCGCGTCGGCCGAGACCGCGGTGGAGGCGATGAAGGAGGGGGCGTACGACTACATCACCAAGCCCTTCAAGGTGGACGAGATCAAGCTCGTCATCAAGAACGCCCTCGAGCGGCGCAACCTCTCGCGCGAGAACCTGCTCCTCAAGAAGGAGCTGAAGACGAAGTACAACTTCTCGAACATCATCGGGTCGTCGCCCGAGATGCTGAAGATCTACAGCCTGATCCAGCGCGTGGCGGCGACCCGCACGAACGTGCTGATCGCGGGCGAGAGCGGCACCGGCAAGGAGCTGGTCGCCAAGGCGATCCACTACAACAGCCCGCGCAAGGACAAGCCGTTCGTCACGATCAACTGCGGCGCGATCCCCGAGAACCTGATGGAGAGCGAGCTGTTCGGGCACAAGAAGGGCTCGTTCACCGGCGCCGTGGCGAACAAGATGGGCCTCTTCGAGGCGGCCCACGAGGGGACGCTCTTCCTCGACGAGATCGGCGAGCTGACGCCGCCCATCCAGGTGAAGCTCCTCCGGGCGATCCAGGAGCGCACCTTCAAGCCGGTCGGCGGCACCGAGGACGTGACGGTGGACGTGCGGATCATCTGCGCGACCAACAAGGACCTCGAGAAGGAGGTGGCGGCCGGCACCTTCCGCGAGGACCTCTTCTACCGGCTCAACGTCATCCAGATCAACCTGCCGCCGCTCCGGGAGCGCCGCGAGGACATCCCGATCCTCGCCCAGCACTTCCTCGAGAAGTACGCGAAGGAGCTCGGCAAGGACATCCGCAAGATCTCGGCCGAGGCGATGGCCTTGCTGCAGGGGTACAGCTTCCCGGGCAACGTGCGGGAGCTGGAGAACATCATCGAGCGGAGCGTGGCGCTCGAGTCGACGAACGTCATCCTGCAGGAGAGCCTGCCGACCTTCCTCGCACGGCGCGACGAGGCGAAGGGGGCGCTCGGCGCCGTGCCGGAGATCCCGGCCGAGGGGGTGAACCTCGAGGACCTGGTCGGGGCGCTCGAGCGGACGCTCCTCCTCAAGGCGCTCGAGAAGACCAACGGCGTCAAGAAGAAGGCGGCGAAGCTCCTCAAGATCTCCTTCCGCTCGATGCGCTACCGGCTCGAGAAGTACGGCATCGACGCCAAGGACGACCTGGCGGGACCGGAGCTGTAGACCCGCCGGGGTCGGGTCGCACCCGTCTTCCCGGTGAACCGGCTCCGACTCGATGCCGGACGTCCGGCCACCGGGCGGAGCCGGTGGTGGGCCGAGGGCCGCGAAGCCCGAGGCGGTGCCGCCCACGGACCGCACTGTCGGCGCTCGGGCCTCCGGCCCGGGGCCGCTGGCGCGGAGTGCCGGGGATCGGCGCCTGTCCTCGCGGGCCGCCCACGGACCGCACTGTCGGCGCTCGGGCCTCCGGCCCGGGGCCGCTGGCGCGGCCCGCATTCACGCTACTTGCCTGCGGTGACGGGGAGCGGCACCTCAGACGCGTCCCGGGGCACCACGTGCCGTGGAGTGACGCAGCCTGCCGGGGGTGGGACGCAAGGCGCGGCGCCGGGACGGCAGGCGGGGCGCCCCAAGTGGCCGAAAGCGCATGAGCCCGGGGGGGCGGCCCCGGAGTCACGGCGGCCTGGCGAGGAAGGGGTCGCCTGGCACGCCCTCTGCACGGTTGCCGCTGTGCAACCCACTGCCGCAAGCCGGGTGGTCCGGTCGACGCGGCGGGATGATCAGCAAGGAGTCGTGATCAATGCGGACCACGCGCAAGAGCACGAAGGGCTTCACGCTCATCGAGCTCATGATCGTCGTGGCGATCATCGGTATTCTCGCCGCGATCGCCATCCCGAACTTCCTCCGGTTCCAGGCCAAGGCTCGGCAGTCGGAGGCCAAGACCTCGCTCGCCGCCATCTTCACGGCGCAGACGGCGTTCTTCGCCGAGAACAACAACATGGGCGGCAGCTTCAACGCCATCGGCTGGTCGCCGTCGGGTGAGCCGAAGTACGACTACGCGATGTGGGACGACACCGAGGGGACCAAGACCGGGACCTTCATCGCGGTCGCCCAGGGCATCGACGCCGCGTGCGGCGCGGCGATGGACACCTCGGTCCAGGTGGTCGAGTTCACCGCCTGCGCGGCCGGCAACGTCGACAACGACCCCGACACCGACCGCTGGATGGTGAACGACGACAAGAACCTCACCCAGGATCAGACTGACTGCCCGGGCTGCTTCAACGACGTGTAGTCCGAGCGGTTCGTCCGGAACCCG
>DASVDK010000350.1:0-3358 GCA_036381125.1 Thermodesulfobacteriota bacterium
CGAGCTGCTCACCCCGCAGGCGACGTCGCTTGCGCCTTCGCTCGCGTGAGCTTCCCGACCGCCCTCGTCCTGCACCCGGACTGCGCCCGCCACGACACCGGCTGGCGCCACCCGGAGCACCAGGGCCGGCTCCCCGCCATCGTCGAGGCGGTCTACCGCGACACGCCGGCGCTCCAGGAGCACGTACTCCAGCGCGAGGGCGTTCCCGCGACCGTCGAGGATCTGGCCCGCGTCCACACGTCCGAGCACATCGCGCTCGTGCACCGGGCCGCCGAGCGCGCCGAGCTCGGGCGTCCCGTGCCGCTCGACGCCGACACCGTCGTCTCGACCGCCTCCTGGGATGCCGCGCTCGCCGCCGCCGGCTGTGCCATCACCGCGTGCGACATCGTCCTGGGCGGCGAGGCCGCCACCGCCGTCGCGCTCTGCCGCCCGCCCGGCCACCACGCCACCGCCACGGAGGCCATGGGCTTCTGCCTGTTCAACAACGTCGCGGTGGCCGCACGGGCCGCGCAGGCGCGGCGCCCCGGCGCCCGCATCCTGATCGTCGACTGGGATGTCCACCACGGCAACGGCACGCAGGAGATCTTCTACGACGACGGCAGCGTCTACTACCTTTCGCTCCACCTCCGCGACCACTACCCGGGCACCGGCCACACCTTCGAGACCGGCGCCGGCGCGGGGGAGGGCACCACGCGCAACGTACCGCTCCCGCACGGCACGACCGGCGACGAATACCTCCGCCTCGCCCGCGCGGCGCTCGCCGAGGCCCTCGCCGCCTTCGATCCGCACCTCGTACTCGTCTCGGCGGGATACGACTGCCTCGCCGGCGACCCGCTCGGCGGCCTCCGCCTCGAGCCCCGCGACCTGCACGCGTTGACGCGCGAGATCATGGAGCGCGGCGGTGGCGTGCCGATCGCCGCCGCGCTCGAGGGCGGCTACGCCCCGGCGCGCGTCGGCGCCGGCGTGGTCGACACGCTGCGCGCGTTCGCGGGACTTCCACCGAAGGAGTGAGGGGACCCGGCCGGGGAATGTGACCCGACCGTGGCTGGGTCCGTCAGTTGCATCAGCCGGCGCCGCGGCCGGGAGGGTCCGGTGCCGACCTCGAACCCAGGCAAGGGGAGGACTGGGATGAAGAGACGGATGGCGGGTGCGGTCGTGGCGTTGACGCTCGCGGTCGCGGGGGGCGCGAGCGCGCAGGTGGCGTGGGACTCGCCGATGCTGGCCTCGCCCCGGCAGATCCCGGGGCTCGGGATCCACCTGATGTCGCCGGCGGGCGGCGACCTCGGCGTGATGGGCACCTGGCGGGCGCGGACCGGGAACATCGGCCTTCGCTTCGGCGTCGCGGACGACGGCGGGCCGGACGACGACGTCTCCGTCTTCGGCGGCATCGACGTGCAGGACATGATCGCGCCGGCGTCGGCCGACTTCCCGCTGGACGTGGCATGGGCCGCCGGGATCGGACTGGGTGCCGGCGATGCCGGCGCGCTCGTCAGCGTGCCGCTCGGCCTCTCGCTCGGCCGGGCGCTGCGCAGCAGCTCGGCCACGTTCACGCCCTACGTCACGCCGCGCGTGATCATGGACGCCTTCTTCGGCGATGACGACAGCGACCTCGACCTCGAGCTCGCCTTCGACATCGGGGTGGACCTCACGCTCCAGCCCGGCTGGAGCGTGCGCTTCGGCGGGACGTTCGCGGACCGGGACGCCGTCTCGATCGGCGCCGTCTTCCACCCGTCGGGCTTCAGCGGTCGCGCGGACTCGGTTCGCTGACCGGGGCAGCGGGCGTCCGTTGACCCCCTTCGCGGCCGGGATCTACATTCCGGCCATGGCCTTGACGTCGCGCCCCACGATCGCGCGCCCGTGATGTCGATTCGCGCCGCCGCCAGGGTCGGTCCTGGGGCGGCGTTCCCTCCGGGGAGCGAGGCGTTCTATCGCCACGTCGCCCGACTCGTCGATCTCGGGCCGCCGCAGGAGTTCGTCGTCGTGCCCTGCGGCGCGGGCACGACGGCCGACTTCCTGTGCGCGCTGACCGGCGCGGCCGGCGCCGGGGCCGATCCGGATCCCGAGCTGGTCGCGGCCGCCAACGCGCGCGTCCGCATGACTCACCACGAGGAGCGGCTCCACTTCGACGCCGCCCCGGTGACGGACCTCCCGTACCGGGACGGCGTCTTCGACGTCGCCATCGGCGAGATCGGGCTCGCCGCCGCCCAGGATCCGGCCGCCGCGATCACGGAGCTGGTCCGCGTCACCCGCCCGTTCGGCACCGTCGTCCTCGTGCAGCTCGCCTGGGGGACCCGGCTCGATCCCGAGCGCGAGCGCATCCTCGTCGAGCACCTCGGCGTGCGCCCGTTCCTGCTCGTCGAATGGAAGCAGATGCTGCGCGACGCCGGCGTCGTCGATCTCCACGTCGAGGACTGGACCGGGGCCGCGGAAACCCTGCTGATCCGCGGCAATGTGCTCGGTGGGCTCGCCGAGCCCGGCGCCCCGGCCGGCGGAACGGGGTTCGCCGCGCGCTGGCTCGGCCGGCTCGGCCTCCGCCGGCTGCGCTCCGCCTTCGGCCGCGGCAAGGAGCTGCACCGCCTCATCGTGCGGGAGCGCGTCCTCGGCCTCACCCTGATCAAGGGCACGCGCTGGGACTCGAGTGTGCCCACCTCTCCCTGACCCGGGCTTTCGATCCCCGCCGGCAACGGCCATCTTTAGGGCTTCGGCGGGCCACGCCTGGCGGGCCGTCGCGGTCCCGCGGCCGCGCGCGTTCCATCGGCATGGCTGCCGCCGCTCGCGATCCGCACGCCGCCACCGCGAACCCGGAGCGCCTCGACGTGTCCGACTTCCGCCGACTTCGGTCGCAGCTCCCCGAGATCCAGGGCGCGCTGCGCGAGCTGGGCCTCGACGGCTGGCTGCTCTACGACCTGCGCGCCCGCAACAAGGTCGCCGGCGGCCTCCTCGGTCTCGGCGACCTCACGCGCCGCTACTTCGTCCTCATCCCCGCCGACGGCGAGCCCGTCGCCATCGCCCATCGCATCGAGGAGGCGCCGTGGGCCGCCTGGCCGTGGCCGCGCGCGAGCTACTCCGCGTGGCGCGAGCTCGATGAGCGCCTGGCCACGATGCTCGCCGGGCGGGCGCGCGTCGCCATGGAGATCTCGCCGGGCGACGCGGTGCCGATCCTCGACCTCGTGCCGGCCGGGGTCGTCGAGCTCGTTCGCCGCGCCGGCCCCGAGGTCGTCACCTCCGGCGACCTGGTCAGCCGCTTCTACTCCCGCTGGAGCGACGACGATCTCGCGTCGCACCGGCGAGCGGCCGTCGCGCTCGCCCAGGTCGCGCAGGCCGCCTTCACCCGCCTCGCGCGCACCCTCGCCGACGG
>DASVDK010000351.1:0-8932 GCA_036381125.1 Thermodesulfobacteriota bacterium
ATGCTTCCGGCGCTTTCGGTCGTCGAACTCGCAAGCGGCATCGCCGGGCCGCTCGCCGGCGTGCGCCTCGCCGACCTGGGCGCGGCGGTCGTCAAGATCGAGCCGGCCGGCGGCGACTGGCTGCGAGGCGCCGCGCCGCCGATGCCCGACTCCGACACGAGCGCGGCCTTCTTCGCGCTCAACCGGGGCAAGCGGTCGCTCGCGCTCGGCGCGCATCCGCAGGCCGCGGCGCCCCTGCTCGACGCGCTGCTCCGGAAGGCGGACGTGCTGATCACCGACCGGAGCGACGCCGAGCTTGCCGCGCTCGGGATCGCCGGCCCGGACAGCGTCGTTTGCCCGGCGAACACGAGGCTGATCCGCGTCCACGTCAGTCCCCTGGGCCGGCGCGGGCCGATCGCGCACTACCAGGGATCCGAGCTGACGACGCAGGCCATGGCCGGCTACACGCGCTATCTCGGCAGGCACGGCGAGCCGGCGCGGCGGCTCGGGGCCGACGTCGCCTCGGTGAGCACCGGCATCTTCGCGCTCCAGGCCGTGCTCGCCGCGCTCATCGCGCGCAACCGCACGGGTAAGGGGCAACGGATCGACCTCTCGCTGCTCAACTCGCTGCTCTCGATGAAGAGCATCCACCTCGCCGCGCAGTCCGACCCCGACGTCTACGCCGGGCCGCGCGTGGGCGGCGCCAACTATCCGCCCGAACGCGGCTGGAAGACGGCCGACGAGCCGATCTTCTTCTCCTTCGGCGGATCGGTCGGCGCCGAGGGCCGGCCGGGCTGGGTCGAGTTCGTCAAGGAGATCGGGGAGGAGCGGCTCCTCGAGGACCCCCGCTTCGATCACCGGGGACGCAACTCCACCGGACACGGCGTCGACGTCCACGACCTCCGGGGCGAATACGAGAAGGCGTTCGCCCGCTTCCCGGCCGAGACGCTCGTGGAGACCATCCGCAAGCACTCCGGCAACGCCTCCTCCTACATGCGCGCCGATCAGACCCTCGCGCATCCGCAGACCGCGGCGCTCGGCATCGTGCGAGAGGTGGAGACGGCCGAGGGCGGCACGGCGAAGGTGCGCGCGTTCCCCGCGCGCTACTCGCGGTCGACGCCCGGCCTCCGGGGCCGCGCACCCGGACTCGGCGAGCACGCCGCCGCGATCGCTGCCGAAGTCGGCATTCCGGCGGAGGAGCTGGAGCGTCTGAGGCGCGCGGGCGGGATCGCCGGCCCTGCCGACGCCACGGCGTGACGGCGAAGCGATGACGACCGAAGGCCGGCAGCCGCCCGGGTGGCGCTCGTTTCCCCCCTTCTACGCGTTCCTCGGCCTGAGGCTCGACGCCCTTGCCGACGGCGTCTGCGTGGTCCGCCTGCCCTTCAGACCCGACTTCGGCAACTCGCGGGGCGACGTGCACGGGGGCCTCGTGGCGTCGCTGCTCGACATCACGCTGTCGCAGGCGGTCCGCTCGGCGCACGCGGGCAGCAGCGTGGCGACGATCTCGCTCACGGTGAACTACCTCTCGCCGGCGAAGGGCGAACTCGTCTGCCGCGGCGAGGTCTCGCGCCGCGGGCGCACCGTCGCCTTCGCGGAAGGCGAGGTGCGCGACGAGCGGGGCACCCCGGTCTGCCGCGCGAGCGGCACGTACCGGCTTCTGACGGCGAAGTGACGGCCGCCCGTGCTCGCCGCTCGCGCGGCGAGCACGCCCCGGTCCCTACGCGGGCAGCGGGTCCCCCACGTTCAGGACCGGCAGCTTCGTCTCGAGGATGCCGGGGTACTTGAGGCCGGTACCGGTGTTGAGGAGGAGCACGGTGTCGTCCGGCCGCAGGAATCCGCGGGCCAGGAGGGCGCGCGCGGCGGGGACGAGCGCCGCCCCCTCGGGGCAGACGAAGGTCCCCTCGAGGCGCGAGACGTCGCGCAGGCCCTGCATCGTGTCGCGATCCTCCACGGCGATGCAGGTGCCGCCGGTCGCCCGCACCGCCTCGAGCACGAGGAAGTCGCCGAGGGCCTTGGGCACCCGGATCCCCTGCGCCACGGTCTCGGCCCCTTCCCAGGGGACCGACGCGTCCTTGCCCTCCTCGTACGCCTTCACGATGGGGGCGCAGCCGGCCGCCTGGACCGCGACGAGCTTCGGGAAGGGCCGGCGCACCCAGCCGAGCGCCTCCATCTCGAGGAGCGCCTTGTAGATCCCGATGATCCCGACGCCGCCGCCGGTGGGGTAGAGGATCGCGTCGGGCAGCCGCCAGTCAATCTGCTCGGCGATCTCGTACCCCATCGTCTTCTTGCCCTCGATGCGGTACGGCTCCTTGAGCGTGGCCGCCTCGTACCACCCGCGGGCGGCCGCGGCCGCGGCGATCATCCTGCCCGCGTCGGAGATCTGCCCCCGCACCATGTACGCCGTGGCGCCGACGGCCACCGACTCGAGCACCGACATCGGCGGCGCATCGGTCGGCATGCAGAGGACGACCTCGATGCCGGCCCGCGCGCCGTAGGCGGCCCAGGCGCCGCCCGCGTTGCCGTTGGTCGGCATGGCCACCGCCCGAACCCCGAGCTCCGACGCGCGCGAGATGCCGGTGGCGGCGCCGCGCGCCTTGAAGGTGCCGGTCGGGTTCACCCCTTCGTCCTTCATGACGAGCTTCGGCAGCCCGATCGCCGCGCCGAGCCGCGGCAGGGGCAGGAGCGGCGTCATCCCCTCGCCGAGCGTCACCACCCGCTTCGGGTCCCTGACCGGCAGGAGTTCGTGATAGCGCCACGGCGACGGCTCGCGTCCCGCCAGCGCCTCGCGCGGCAGGGCACGGCGCACCGCCTCGAGGTCGTAGCGGACCAGGAGCGGGCTGCCGCAGCCGCAGAGGTGCTGCACGCGGTCGGCGTCGACGCGCTGCCCGTCCCGCGGGCACTCGAGATGCGTCATGAACGAGAAGGCGGTCATGCGCTACATAATACTCCATGGCGACGCTGATCCTGCGAGGCGCGGCGCTCCTCGACCCCCCGGAGTCGGCGCCGGTGAACGGCCGGGCCGTCGTGGTCCGGGACGGCCGGATCGAGGCCGTCGTCCCCGATCGCGAGGCGCCGGCGGGGACGACCCTGCGGCTCGACGGGCTCACCCTCCTGCCCGGCCTCGTCAACGCCCACGTCCACCTCGGCCTCGGCGCCGAGCCGGACCCTGCGAAGGTCATGCTGGCCGAGCCGCTGGCGGCGACCGTCGTGAAGATGCTCGTCCGGGCACGGGAGACGGTCGAGGCCGGCGTCACGACGGTCCGCGACCTCGGCGGGCGGGACTACGCCGAGCTGGCGGTGCGGGACGCCATCCGGGCCGGGCTCGTCCCCGGACCGCGCGTCCTCGCGGCCGGCAAGATCATCTGCATGACGGGCGGGCATGGCCACTGGGCCGGGCGCGAGGCCGACGGGCCGATCGACATGCGCCGGGCGGTCCGCGAGCAGGTCAAGGCCGGCGCCGACCTCGTGAAGCTCGTCGCGACCGGCGGGGTCATGACGCCGGGCGTCGAGCCGGGGGCGCCGCAGCTCGAGCCGGACGAGATCGCGGCCGCCGTGGCCGAGGCCCGAAAGGCCGGCCGCCGCACGGCGGCCCACGCCATGGCCGCCTCCGGCATCGCCGCCGCGGTGGAGGCCGGCATCACGACCATCGAGCACGGCGTCTTCCTCACCGAGGCGATCTGCGAGCGGATGGCGCGCGAGCGGGTCTTCCTCGTCCCCACCCTCGCCGCGCCCGAACGGATCGCCGTGGGCGGCATCGCGGCCGGCATCCCCGAGTTCATGGTGCGCAAGTCGAACGCCGTCGTCGAGCGCCACATGGAGAGCGTCCGCCTCGCCCACCGGATGGGGGTGCCGATCGTGGCCGGCTCCGACGCCGGCACGCCGCTCAACCCGCACGGCAGCCTGCTGCCGGAGCTGGCGCTCCTCGTGCGGGTCGGCCTCTCTCCGATCGAGGCGATCCGCGCCGCCACGACGACGGCGGCCGAGGCGCTCGGGCTCGGCGACACGATCGGGCGCATCGCCCCGGGGTTCGCGGCCGATCTCCTGGCCGTGCCCGGCGACCCCACGGCGCGGATCGAGACGATTGGCGATCCGCGACTGGTAATGGTAGAAGGGAAAGTCCTGGTGCATCGACACTGAGGAGGTGGCGTCATGTTCCGCGTCCTCCCCCTGGCCCTCGCGGCCGCGCTCCTCGTCTCGCTGTCCGCCGCGAGCGCCGCGCCGGCCGCCACGTTCCGCATCGCCATCGGCATCGACCCCGACACCCTCGATCCCATCGGCACCACCACGACGACGGCCGGCAACGTCGTCGACTACGTCGCCGAGGGGCTCACCCGGCTCGAGCCATCGGGCAAGGTCGTCCCGCACCTCGCGGAGAGCTGGACCATCTCGGAGGACGGTCGCCAGTACACGTTCAAGCTGCGGCGCGGGGTCACCTTCCACGACGGCACTCCATTCGACGCGGCCGCCGTCAAGTGGAACCTCGACCGCGTCGCCGACCCGAACGTCAAGGTGCCGATCCGCACCCCCTACCCCATCGAGAAGACCGAGGTCGTCGACAGCCACACGATCAGGGTGACGCTGAAGCACCCGTTCGCGCCCTTCATCGCCGGGCTCTCCTGGACGACGGCGGCCATGCTGTCGCCCGAGGGGGTGAAGAAGGCGGGCAACGACTACGCGAACTACCCGAACATCGTCGGCACCGGTCCCTACACGCTCGGGGAGCGCAAGCGCGGCGAGAGCATCACGCTCAACGGCTTCCCGAAGTACTGGGGGCAGAAGCCGTACTACGACCAGGTCCTCGTCCGGATCGTCCCGGAGGCGGCCACGCGCGAGAGCCTCATCCTCGCCGGCCAGGTCGACCTCATGATCCTGCCGCCCATCGCCGACATCCCGGCCCTGCAGCGGAACCCGGCGGTGAAGGTCCTCCTCGCGCCGAGCGACCGTACGATCTTCATCGCGATCAACACCAACAAGCTCAAGGACAGGCGGGTCCGCCAGGCCATCAACTACGCCGTCGACAAGTCGGCGATCATCAAGAACGTCCTCTTCGACGCGGCCGACGTGATGGACGGCCCGATGGCGCCGTCGCTCTTCGGCTACTGCAAGGTCGGCGAGTACGGGTTCGAGCCGCAGCGGGCGAAGCAGCTCCTCAAGGAGGCAGGCGTCCCGCAGGGCGCGCGCATTCAACTGATGCACCCGACCGGGCGGTACGTGCAGGATCGCGAGGCCGCCCAGGCCATCGCCGGCTACCTCCGCGAGGTGGGGCTCGACGCGCAGCTCACCACGACCGACTGGCCGACCTACATCAAGACGATCATGGCGCCCCCCGAGAGCAACACCACCGAGCTGCACCTCCTCGGCTGGGCCCCGGCGTTCCTCGACGCGAGCCAGCAGATGGCGCAGTTCACCTCGGACAACCACCCGCCGAAGGCGCTGGCGACGAGCTTCTACAAGAACCCCGAGGTCGACCGGCTCGCCGCCCAGGCCGAGCAGGAGACGGACCCGGAGAAGCGGAAGGACCTCTACTGCCAGGTCTCGAAGCTGATCTGGGAGGACGCGCCCTGGCTCTTCCTCTGGGTGCAGCGCTTCCCCGTGGTCTACTCGGCCAAGGTGACCAACGTCGAGGCACTCCCCAACGAGAAGTTCTGGGCGCTCTACGCGCGGCCGGCCCGATAGGCCGGCCGCGCCCCGGCGCGCATGTCCGGGTTTCGTCGGTACCTGATCACGCGTCTCCTGGCGTCGGTGGTCACGCTCTTCGGCGTGGCCACCCTCGTCTTCGTCATGGTGCGGGTCCTGCCCGGGGACCCGGCGCGGGTCGTGGCCGGCGTCTTCGCCACCGATGAGGAGGTGCAGCGCATCCGGGCCCGCATGGGGCTCGACCGGCCGCTCCCGGAACAGTACGGCGTCTTCCTCGGACGCCTCGTGCAGGGCGACCTCGGCACCTCCGCACGCACCAACGAGCCGGTCCTCGTCGAGGTGGGCGCCCGCCTCGGCAACACCATCGGCCTCGCCGTCCTCTCGTCGGCCATCGCGGCGCTGCTCGGCGTCGGCGCCGGGGTGCTCGCGGCCGCCCGGCCGTACTCGGCCGTCGACTACCTCCTCTCCACGGTCACCCTCTTCGGGGTCTCCATGCCGGTCTACTGGCTCGGGCTCATGCTCATCATCGTCTTCGCGATTCACCTCGGCTGGCTGCCGGCGGCCGGCGCCGATGGGCCGGCCAGCATCGTGCTGCCGGCCCTCACGCTGGCCGCCTTCTCCGTGGCGCTGGTCACGCGCATGACGCGGGCGAGCATGCTGGAGGTCCTGGGGCAGGACTACGTCCGCACGGCGCGGGCGAAAGGGGTGCCCGAGGGCGTCGTCATCTTCCGTCACGCGCTGCGCAACGCGACCATCCCGATCCTCACGACCATCGGCCTGCAGTTCGGCGCCCTCCTCGGCGGCGCCGTGCTCACCGAATCGGTCTTCGGCTGGCCGGGGATCGGGCTGCTCCTCGTGGACTCGATCTTCGCCCGCGACTACCCGGTGGTCCAGGGGATCGTGCTCGTCTTCGCCGCGCTCTTCATCCTCACGAACCTCGTGGTCGACCTCCTCTACGCCTGGGTCGACCCCCGCATCCGCTATGGCTGAGCGCTCGCCGCTGCTGGACGTCTGGCTCCGCTTCCGGCGGCACCGGGCCGCCCTGGTGGGCCTCCTCCTGCTCGCCGCCCTCCTCGGGGCCGCGCTGAGCGCGCCGCTCTGGACCGACCAGGAGCCGGATCGGCAGAACCTCGCGCAGGCGCTCCGTCCGATCTCCATCGAGCACCCGCTCGGCACCGACCACCTCGGCCGCGACATGGTGTCGCGCCTGCTCTACGGCGGGCGTCTCTCGCTCGTCATCGGCGCACTCGCCGTCGCGCTCGGCCTCGTGGTGGGCGTGCCGCTCGGCGCCGTCTCGGGCTTCGTCGGCGGCTGGACCGACCTCGTCATCCAGCGCTTCGCCGACACGCTCCTCTCGCTGCCCGGCTTCCTGCTGGCGCTGTCGCTGGTGTCGATGCTCGGGGTGGGCTTGCGGAACGTGGTGATCTCGGTCGGCGTGAGCGCCATCCCCTCCTTCATCCGCCTCGTGCGCGGGTCGGTGCTCTCGATCCGCGAGCAGACCTACGTGGAGGCGGCCAAGGCGCTCGGGCAGGCGCAGCCGGTCATCATCTTCCGCCACGTGCTGCCGAACGTGCTCGCGCCGGTCATCGTCCACGCGACGCTGAGCCTCGGGTCGGCCATCCTCGTGGCCGCCGGCCTCGGCTTCCTCGGCCTCGGCGTGCAGCCGCCCACCGCCGAATGGGGGGCGATGCTGGGCGAGGGGCGCCAGTACATCTTCCGCGCGCCGATGCTCACGACCCTCCCCGGCCTCGCGATCTTCCTCGCGGTGCTCGGCTTCAACCTCGTGGGCGACGGCCTCAGGGACGCGCTCGACCCGCGCATGCGGGTATAGGGAGCGGCGCTCGGCCCCGCTACGGTACGAGTGCCTTGCCCGCCGTCGCCTGCCCCTCGCGCACCACGCGGCCGGCCTTGACCACCGCCGACACGTGGTTCACGCCGAAGAAGTAGGGCAGCGCGCGGTAGTCGGGCAGGTCGAGGACGACGAGGTCGGCGGCGAGGCCCCCCTCGATGCGCCCGATCTCGTGCGCCAGCCCCAGCGAGGCGGCGCCGCCGCGGGTGATCGCCGCCAGCGCCTCGGCCGGCGTGAGGCCCATCTGCGTGCAGGCGAGCGTGGCGGCCAGCGGCAGGGACGGCGTCATGGAGGTGCCGGGGTTCCAGTCGGTGGCGAGCGCCACCTGGCCGCCGCGGTCGAGGTACTCTCGCGCGCGCGCGAACCGGCCCACCCCGAGGACGAGCGCGGTCGTCGGCAGGGCGGTCATGACGACCCGGGCCTCGGCCATCCGGTCGAGCCCCGCGTCGCTCGCGAAGAGGAGGTGGTCGGCGGACGCGGCCCCGAGGTCGGCCGCCAGGGCGGCGCCGCCCGTGTCGGCGAACTCGTCGGCGTGCAGCCGGATGCCGAGCCCGAGGTCCCTGGCCCTGAGGAGGATGGCGCGCGCCTCCTCCGGCGTGAACACCCCCTGCTCGCAGAAGACGTCCGCGAAGCGGGCAAGGCCGAGGCGCGCCACCTCCGGGAGCAGCTCGTCGCGGACGAGCGCCACGAAGTCGTCGCGGCGGTCGCGGTACTCCTCCGGCATCTCGTGGGCGGCGAGACAGGTGGCGACGACGCCGATCTCGTGCTCGCGCGACAGGCGGTCGATCGCCTGGAGCATCCGCAGCTCGGTGCCGACGTCCAGACCGTAGCCGCTCTTGACCTCCACGGTCGTCGTGCCGAGGTCGAGCAGGAGGTCGAGGCGCGGCCGCCCGGCGGCGACGAGCGCCTCGAGGGAGGCGTGACGCGTGGCGCGGACGGTCGAGAGGATGCCGCCCCCCTCGGCGGCGATCTCCCGGTACGTGGCCCCCTGCGTCCGCCGCTCGAACTCGTCGAGCCGCGAGCCGGCGAAGAGCAGGTGGGTGTGCGCGTCGACGAACCCCGGGCAGACCACGCCCCCCCGCGCGTCGAGCCGGCGCCCGCCGGGCGCGAGGGTGACCGACTCGTCGAGGAACGCCTCCGGCCCCACCCAGACGATCCGCCCCTCGCGGCAGGCGACGGCGCCGCGCGGGATCACGCCGGGGAGCGGCCGTCCGAGGGCGAGGGTGACGACCTCAGCCGTGTTGTCGATGACGAGGTCGGCGGAGATGCTCGGGGTGCGCACCGGCAGAGCGTACCAGAGGCGCCCGCCGCCGCGCCACCACCTCGAGCCAGGGGGCGAGCGCCGTGCGGCCGCCCGTCGCCCGGAAGAGGAGCGCGGCGGCCGAGCGCGCGGCGGCCTTGAGCGCCCGCTCCTCGAGGACGGCCCACCGGGTGGTGTAGGCGTCGGCCAGCGGGACGAGCGTCTCG
>DASVDK010000352.1:0-14355 GCA_036381125.1 Thermodesulfobacteriota bacterium
CCGACAACGGACGAGCCGATCCGGCCGCCGGCGGCCGGATCGGCTCGTCCGTTGTCGGCCGCGTCGCCGGGTCGGCGGCCGCGAGCGCGACGAAGACCCCCAGCAGGAGGACGCCGGCGAGGAGGGCGAGCCAGTTGGCCGCGCGCTGCTCGACCAGGTGCATGAAGAAGAGGGCGACGAGCAGCGCCTTGCCCGCGGCGATCACGAGGGCGATCGGCGTCGAGAAGGGGCCGAGGTGGACGAACGAGAGGAGGAGCGTGAGGGTCGTGAGCGCCAGGAGGGCGATCCAGGTGGCGACGTAGCCGCCGACCGAGACGTGGACGTGGACGCGGTGTGCCATGGGCCCCCTCAGTGGATCAGGTAGAACATCGGCCAGAGGAAGAGCCAGATGATGTCGACGAAGTGCCAGTACATCGCGCCGAGCTCGAGCGGCGTGTCGCCGTCGGGGCCGAAGCGGCCGCGCAGGGCGAGCCAGGCGAGCCACGCGAGGACGATCATCCCGATGAGGACGTGGAGCGCGTGGAGGCCGGTCATCAGGTAGTAGAGGCTGAAGAAGACCTGCGCCCCTCGATCGGGCATCCCGGCGTACCGGTAGTAGGTGCCCGGGTAGAGCCCCTCGCGGAAGTGCGCCGAGTACTCGACCCCCTTGAGGACGAGGAAGAGCGCGCCCATCGCGAGCGCCAGGGCGAGAAGGCCGCCGGCAAGGCGGCCGAGCGCCCGGCGTGCGGCCGCCAGGCTCAGCGCGACGACGAGGCTGCTCGTCACCAGGACGTACGTGTTGGCGGTCCCGAGCGTCAGGTCCGTGAGGCGCGTCGCCCCGGCGAACGCCGCCGGATAGGTGGTCCGGTACGCGGCGTAGAGGGCGAAGAGGGCGCCGAAGAGCAGCATCTCGCTCACGAGGAAGACCCACATGCCGAGCCGCGCCGCGTGAGCCTGCTTCGCGCGGTCCTCGAACTGGAACCTCAGCGTCGGCTCCCACACGGCGTCAGGCCTCCGGACGGAAGTACTCGTGCGGGCCGTGCGTGATGACCGGCGTCTCGTGGAAGTTGTGCGGGGGAGGCGGCGACGGGGCGAGCCACTCGAACCCCTTCGAGCCCCAGGGGTTGTCCCCCGAGGGCGGCCCGTACCGGAGCGCCCAGACGAGGTAGACGACCGTGACGGCCAGCCCGACGCCGATGAGCCACGAGCCGCCGGTCGAGAGCACGTGCAGCGCCTGGTAACGCTCGGGGTACTCGTAGTACCTCCGCGGCATGCCGGCGTTGCCGAGGAGGAACTGCGGGATGAACGTGAGGAGGAAGCCGCCGAAGACGAGGGCGGCGGCGAGGAGCCCCCACCTTTCCGGGTAGAGCCGGCCGAACATCTTCGGGAACCAGTAGTGCAGGCCGGCGAGGAAGGCGGTGATGGTGCCGCCGACCATGATGAAGTGGAAGTGGGCGACGATGAAGTACGTGTCGTGCCAGTGGACGTCGAGCGCCGCGGTCGCGACGGCCACGCCGGTCATCCCGCCGACGCCGAACAGCACGAGGAACGCGATCACGTACGCCATGGGCGTCCGGAACGCGATGGAGCCCCGATACATGGTCCCGACCCAGGCGAACACCTTGATCGCGGAGAAGATCGCCACGAGCATCGAGAGGACCGAGAAGACGCCGACGTCGAGGGCCGACATGCCCGAGACGAACATGTGGTGCCCCCAGGTGAGGAAGCCGACGAAGGCGATGCCGACCGACGAGTAGGCGATCGCGCGGTACGAGGCGGGGTTCTTGTGGGAGAGGGCGCAGACCGTCTCGCTGATCACCGCGAAAGCGGGCAGCACCATGATGTACACGGCCGGGTGCGAGTAGAACCAGAAGACGTGCTGGTAGAGGATCGGGTCGCCGCCGGCGGCCGGGTCGAAGACGCCGAGCGCCAGCGCGTGATCGAGCGCCACGAGCACGAGCGCCATCCCGAGGACCGGCGTCGCGAGCACCTGGATCACGCTCGTCGCGTAGATGCTCCACACGAAGAGCGGCATCCGGTGCCAGGTCATCCCCCTGGCCCTCAGCGTGTGTGTCGTGACGATGAAGTTGATGCCGGTGATGATCGTGGAGACGCCCAGGACGAAGACGCCGAGCACCACCGGGGCGACGTCCGCCGGGGTCTTGCTGCTGTAGGGCGTGTAGAACGTCCAGCCGGTGTCCGTTCCCCCGAGGACCATCCCGGTGAGCACGATCGCCGCGCCGGCCAGGTAGACGTACCAGCTCGCCAGGTTCAGCCGCGGGAAGGCGACGTCCTTCGCGCCGAGCATGATCGGCAGCATGAAGTTGCCGAACGAGGTCGGGATCGACGGGATCATGAACATCCAGACCATGATCACGCCGTGCAGGGTGAAGAAGCGGTTGTAGGTCATCGGATCGACGAACGTCCGCCCCGGGGTGAGGAGCTCGAGCCGCAGCAGGATCGCGAAGACCCCGCCGAGGAGGAGGGCGGCCGAGACGGTCCAGAGGAAGAGGATCCCGATCCGCTTGTGGTCGGTCGTCGTCAACCACGACCCGAGACCCCGGGTGGCGTGCAGGTAGTCGGGTTCGGCGGACATCAGCGGTCCCCCCCGTCGGCTCCGCTCGTCGCGGGCCCGCTCGTGCCGGGGCTCGCCGTCGGGCTCGGCGCGCCGGCCCGCGCCGCCTCGCTCGCGATCGACTTGATGAACTGGACGAGCGCGGCCGTCTCCGGCGCCTCCAGGATCCCGAGGTAGGACGGCATCACCGGCGGGTAGCCCGCGACGACCTTTGCCTGCGGGTCCATCATCGACTCGGTGAGGTACGCCTCGTCGGCGGTCACCCGGCTGCCGTCCGTCAGCGAGACGGTCGATCCGTAGAGGTCGCGCCAGGTGGGGCCGAGGCCGCGCGTCCCGTTCACCGTGTGGCAGCCGAGGCAGCCCTGGTCGGCGGCCACCCGCTGGCCGAACGCCGCGAGGTCGCCCTCGCCGGTGACCCGCTCGCCCGCGAGCCACGCGTCGTAGTCCCGCCCCGAGAGCACGACCACCTCCCCCGGCATCTGGGAGTGGCCGGTGCCGCAGTACTCCGCGCAGAGGATCTGGTGGCGGCCCGGCTCGCGCGCCTCGAACCAGACGGTCGTGTAGCGGCCCGGCACGGCGTCCTGCTTGATGCGGAAGTCGGGCACGTAGAAGCTGTGGATGACGTCGCGCGAGGTGAGGATCAGCTTCACCGGGCGGCCGGCCGGCACGGTCATGACGCCGACCGCGCTCGGGCCCTCGGCGTTGGCGAACTTCCACATCCACTGCTTCGCCGTCACGTAGACCTCGACGGCCTCGCCGGGCGGGACCTGGAACCCGAGGTACTGCCGGTAGCCGAGGACGAACCAGAGGAGGAACATCGCCAGGAGCCCGCCGATGAAGGTCGCCTCGAGCCACACGGGATAGGTGAAGCGCGGCGTCGCGAGCCGGCCGGGCCGGCGCCGGTATCGCACGAGGAACCAGAGGCCGGCTGCGCCGAGGACCAGGGCGATCAGGTTCAGCGCCAGGAACTCGGCGTAGTGCAGGCGGTCCAGCGGGCCGGCGATGGTCGAGGCCTGCTCGGGGAGCATGAGGAGCCGCCGCATGAGCTCGTTCACGGCGCCGCCTCCCGCCGCCGCTCGCGCCGCCAGAGGAGGCCGATGAGGGTGCCGAGGGCGACGAGGACGACCGCCCCGCCGCCCCGGAGGACGCCGAGCACGTAGATGCCGTACCGGCGCGTCGCGGGGTCGTACCGGTAGCAGCGCATGAGGAAGCGCTCCACGGCGGAGCCGGTCCGCCCGGCCGAGGCCTCGAGGAGGGCGAGCCGCAGGTCGCGCGGCTCGTGCGCGATCCCGTACAGGTAGCGGGAGACACGGCCGTCGGGCGTGAGCACCACCACCGCGGCCGCGTGCGCGAACTGGTCGCTTCGCGGGTCGTAGCGGTAGCGGAAGCCGACCGCGTCCGCGACCGCGCGAATGGCCGGCTCGCGGCCCACCAGGAAGGGCCAGGCCTCGCGTCCCTCCGGCTGCCCGAGGCGGGCGAGCACCGCCTGCTGCTGCCGGCCGGCGTCGTAGGGGCCGTCGCGCGGGTCGATGCTCACGGTGACGGCCCGGTACTGCTCGCCGAGCCGCCAGCCGAGGGCGCCGAGCCCGTCGGCGACGCCCCGGAGGTTCAGCGGGCAGAGCTGCGCGCAGCGGTAGTAGGCGAGGACGAGGACGACCGGCGTACGGGCGTCGAGGGCGGCGCCGAGGCGAACGGTCCGGCCCGCGGCGTCCTCGAAGGGAAGGTCGAGCGGCAGGCGGGCGCCGAGCCGCTCGTCGATGCCGATCCCCTCGAGGACCGGCGGGGCGGCGTCGTGCGCGCGGGCGGGACCGGCAAGGCAGGCGACGAGGGCGAGCGCCGCGAGCGCGTACGCCGTCATCGCCGCGCCTCCTCCACGACGAGGCGCATGGCCTCGTCGATGGGGATCCGGGCGAGGCCCCGCCGCCGGTCGGCCCACCCGTAGCGCGACAGCTCGCGTCGCTTGGCCTCGGCGAGCCGCTGCCCGTAGCGGTCCCGCTCGATGAGGGTCTGGTCGATCATGCCGACGTCGCGGGGGGACGCCGGGTTCACGGAGGCCGGCTGGCCGAGGGGCGGCGTCTCGTAGCGGAGCGCCATGCGCCAGGAGGCGAGGACCCCGGCCCCGCCGACGACGAGCGCGACGGCCAGGATGGCGAGGAGCGCTCGCCACGACAGGCGGTCCTTCTCCTGGCGGACCAGCGGGTTCGCTGCCGGCGGCGTCACGACGTCTCGAACCTCAGCGCTGCGGCGAGCGAGGGGTCGCTCGCCGGAACCAGGGCGACGCCGCGCAGCCGCCAGCCGCCGAAGGCCACGGCGACGCCGACCACGCCGGCGAGGGCGGCGAGGTCGAGCCAGTGCGGTCTCGCCCCATCGGGGTGGAGGGTCGGCACGACGAGCCAGTAGACGTCGAGGTAGTGGAGCGCGATGAGCCACCAGGCGACGGCGCCGAGCGCCGCCGGGCGGCGCTTGAGGCGCCAGGAGAGGAGCGCCGCGAACGGCAGGGCGAAGTGCCCGACCGCGAGCGCGCCGGCGACCGCGCCCCAGGAGCCCCGGAGGCGGAGGGCGTACCAGGACACGTCCTCGGGGACGTCGCCGATCCAGATGATGAAGAACTGCGCGTAGGCGATGTAGGCCCAGAAGATGACGAACGTGAGGAGGAGCTTGCCGAGGGCGTGGTAGTGCTCGACGGTGACGAGCCCCTCGAGGCGCCGTGCGCGCTCGGCCCGCCGGGCCAGCACGGTCACCAGGGCGATGGCGCCGACGAACCCGCCGGCGAACACGTAGATGCCGTAGATCGTCGAGTACCACTCGGGCTCGAGCGACATGAGCCAGTCGAACGCGGCGAAGGTGAGGGCGAGGGCGACGAACGGCAGCCCCCCGCCGCTGAGACGCCGCTGCCGCGCGACGAGGGCCGCCGCGTCGCCGCCGCCGTCCTGGGCCGCGGACCAGCGGCGCAGGCACGCCCCGACGCCGATCCAGATCGCGAAGTAGGCGACCGTCCGGATCACGAAGAACGGGACGTTGAGATAGGGGGCCTTGTGCCGGACGAGCTCGCGCAGGTGGGGCGCCAGCCCGTCGAGCGGCGGCACCCAGGGGTAGAGGGCCGGCATGGCGACGAGCACCGGCAGCGCGAGGAGCGCGAGCGCCGGCAGCGTCGCGGCGACCGTCTCGGTGAGCCGGCGCAGGGTCACGAACCAGGCGCCTCCGGCCACGTGGGCGATCATGACGAAGAGGAGCGCCCCGACGGCCAGCGTGGTCGCGAAGGCGAACGCCGTGAGATACGAGAAGGCGGCCTGCCGGGGATCGGCCAGGGCGCCGAGGAGCGTCGCCGCGAGCCCCGCGACGCCCGCGACGAGCCAGACCCGGACGGTCCGCCCGCTCACCGCACGGCCTCCACGCGCCGCCGGAGGTCGGGCGCCAGCCGGTCGACCGTCACGCCCTGGGCGAGCTGGAGCGCCCGCAGGTAGGCGACGACCCCCCAGCGCTCCTCGACCGACAGCTCGTGGGCGTACGAGGGCATGAGGCCGTACCCCTCGCGGATGACGCGGTAGACGCGGCCCGGCGGGAACGCCCGCACGGCGGCGTCGACGAGCGACGGCGGGCGCCTCAGCGCCATCTTGGCGGCGACGGCGCTCTCGCCGTCGGCGGCCACGCCGTGGCAGGCGGCGCAGAAGACGTCGAACCGGTCGCGGCCGCGCTCGACGAGCGCGCGGGTGACCGGGATCGGGATCCGGTCCACGTACGCGCCGTCCCGCATGCCCTGCGTGAGGGCCGGTTGCCCGACGATCCGGTCGCGCGGGACGGTCCCGGCGGGCGGCGGCTGCATGACGCGGCCGTCGGCGAAGAAGCGGCTCCGCCCGTAGGGGTCGTAACGCGGCTGCTCGAGCATCCGCGCGAGGTCCGGCTGCCAGTCCTCCTGGACGCGCTGGCAGCCGGCCGCGAGGACCAGGGAGGCGGCGAGGAGGAGGGCGGCGCCGTGCACGGCCTCAGCCCGTCCGCACGACGCGCGCGGCGCCGGCCTCGAGGAGGTCGCGCGCGCTTCGCTCGTGGTCGAACCGCGGGTCGGCGTCGTCGATCCCGACGAAGTAGCGGTCGATCGAAGCCCGCTCGAACCCCTCGGCCTCGAACACGGGCCTCCAGAGCGCCGGCAGCCCGGCGCGGAGCAGGAGCGTGACGAGGGCGGCGAAGGCGGCGAAGAGGATCCCGAGCTCGAACGTGATCGGCACGAAGGCCGGAACGGCGTGAGCCGGCCGGCCGCCCACGTTGAGGGGGTAGTCGACGGCGTTCGGCCACCACTGGATCAGGTACCCCGAGGCGGCGCCGACGAGTCCCCAGACGAGCACCGCCCGCGGCAGGCGCGACCGCGGGAGGCCGAGCGCCCGGGAGGCCCCCGGGACCGGGTGGGGGGAGAACGTGTCGAGACGCTCGTAGCCGAGCCCCCGCAGGCGCCGCACCGCCTGGAGCATCGCCTCGGGCGAGGCGAACTCTCCGAGGAGCCCCGTGTGCATGGCTCACCGCTCCTTTCGCTCGAGCTCGTGCGTCAGCTCCTTGAGCTCGCTGATGGGGACGAACGGGACGAACCGGAGGAAGAGCACGAAGAGGAAGACGAAGAGGGCGAGCGTCCCGGACAGGATCGAGAGGTCGACCCAGGTCGGCCTGTACACGGCCCAGGCGGAGGGCAGGAAATCGCGTGACAGGGAGCCGACGATGATCATGAAGCGCTCGGTCCACATGCCGACGTTGATCAGGAGCGAGGCGACGAAGAGGACGGCGGCGTTCGTCCGGAGCGACCCGGCCCAGAAGAGCTGCGGCACGAGGACGTTGCAGACGATCATGAGCCAGTACATCGGCGCGTACGGGCCGCGCGGGAAGTTCACGAGGAACGTGTACATCTCGAACGGGTTGCCGCTGTACCAGGCGACGAAGACCTCGGTCAGGTAGCTGTACGCCACGATGAGGCCGGTCGCGAGGAGGAGCTTGGCCACGTTGTCGAGGTGCCGGGCGGTGATCACGTGCTGGAGCCCGAAGAGCGAGCGGATCGGGACGAGGAGCGTCACGACCATCGCGAAGCCGGAGTAGATCGCGCCGACGACGAAGTAGGGGGGGAAGATCGTCGAGTGCCACCCGGGAAGCTGGGTGATCGCGAAGTCGAGGCTCACGATGTTGTGCACCGAGACGACGAGCGGCGTGGCGAGGCCGGCCAGCAGGCCGTACGCCACCCGGTAGTGGTGCCAGTCCCGGCCGGACCCCTGCCAGCCGAGGGCGAAGACCCCGTAGAGGCGGCGCCGCAGCCGCCCCGGGACGCGGTCGCGCGCCGCGGCCAGGTCGGGGATGAGCCCCGTGTACCAGAAGAGCAGCGACACCGTGAAGTAGGTGCCGACGGCGGCGGCGTCCCAGGGGAGCGCGCTCTTGAAGTTCGGCCAGACCCCCATCGTCGCCGGGTAGGGGGCGAGCCAGTAGAAGAACCAGGGCCGTCCGAGGTGGATGAGCGGGAAGAGGGCGGCGTTCAGGACCGCGAAGAGCGTCATCGCCTCGGCCACACGGTTGATCGACGTCCGCCACGACTGCTGCAGCAGGAGGAGGAAGGCGGAGATGAACGTCCCGGCGTGCCCGATCCCGATCCACCAGACGAAGTTGGTGATGGCGAACGCCCACGCGACCGGGATGCTGTTCCCCCACACGCCGATGCCGACGGCCACGGTGTAGCTCACGGCGAAGAGGAGGAGGAGGACGCCGCCCCCGGAGAGCGCGAGGAGGACGAGCCACGCGCGCGATCGCGTCCAGAGGTGGCGCAGGAGCTGGTCGGTGATCGGCCCTTCGCGGGGCCGGCCGACGAGGACCGGGTGGAACGGCTCGGGGCGGGCGGTGCCGGGACGTGCGGCCGTCTGCGCCATGGCGTCAGGTCAGCTCCGGGTTCGGGTTGGTGAGCCGCGCGAGGTACCGGACCCGCGGCTCGGTCCCGAGCTCCTCGAGCACGGCATAGGCGCGGGGCTGCCGCCTGAGGCGCGCGACGTCGGTGCGGGGATCGTCGATCCGGCCGAAGACGATCGCACCGGTGGGGCAGGCCTGGGCGCACGCCGTCGTGAATCCGCCGTCCGGCGCCGGCCGTCCTTCGATGCGCGCCTCGATCTCGTGCCGGCGTATCCGCTGGACGCAGAACGTGCACTTCTCCATCACGCCCCGGGCGCGGACCGTGACGTCCGGGTTCATCGCCATCTTCTGGGTCTCCGTCCGGTCGGCGTTGTAGTCGAACCAGTTGAACCGTCGCACCTTGTACGGGCAGTTGTTCGAGCAGAAGCGGGTGCCGATGCAGCGGTTGTAGACCTGCTCGTTGAGGCCGTCGGGGCTGTGCACCGTCGCGTTCACCGGGCAGACGTACTCGCAGGGCGCCCGCTCGCAGTGCTGGCAGAGCATCGGCAGCATCGAGACGGCGGGCGAGTCCGGATCGCCCTCGTCGTAGCGATCGATCCGCAGCCAGTGCATCTCGCGGCTGCCGAGCACCCCGTCCCGGCCGACGACCGGGACGTTGTTCTCCGCCTGACAGGCGACGACGCAGGCGCTGCACCCGCTGCAGACCGTGAGGTCGATGGTCATCCCCCACTGCACGCCCTCGTACCGGTGCGGCTCGTAGAGGGTCTGCACCGGACGCGGTTGCGCCGGGGCCGCGCGAGGGGCCTCCCGGTACTCGGCGAGCGTCGCCCGGCGCACGATCGCCCGGCCCTGCGCCGACCGGTGGGGCTGGGTGACCGCGAGCCGGTGGCGCGCGGGCCGCCGCGCCGGCGGCATGACCGGCGACGGCGGCGCCTCGCGACCGACGACCGGCGTGAGGGCGAGCCCGCCGGAGAAGAAGGGGCTCTCGCCGGCGAGGAACAGCCCGAAGGCGTTCACGCCGACGCCGCGCGCGACCGCCTCCGCGCCGTCACGGCCGTAGCCGAGGGCGAGCGAGACCGCGTCGTCGGCCTGGCCCGGCTGGACGAGGACCGGCGCGCGGAGGGTCCGGCCCCGACAGGCGAGCTCGACGACCGCCTCGTTCGCGAGGCCGAGCCGCGCTGCGGTCCGGGGGCTCACGAGCGCGGCGTTGTCCCACGTGAGCTTCGTCATCGGGTCGGGCAGCTCCTGGAGCCACGGGTTGTCGGCAAAGCGGCCGTCGTAGACGCGCGCGTCCTGGACGAGGTCGAGCTCGAGCGTCCCCTCGGGCGCCGGCGCCGCCGCCGGTCCGAGCAGCGACGGCGCTCGCGCGAGGTCGATGCGAGCGTCGGCGCGCGGGAAGGCGCTGCCCGCGACGAGCCCCTCCCGCAGCGCCGCCTCGAACTCGGCGGCCGCGTCGCCCGTCGCCCGCCGGGCGTGGGTCTCGCGCAGGAGGTCGTAGGTGCTCCGGCCGGCGAGGCCGGCCAGCACGGCGAGGACGTCCGCGACGGTCCGGCCGCCGTAGAGCGGCCGGATGAGCGGCTGCACCGGCGAGAGGGTGCCGTCGCGCGCGCGCGCGTCGCCCCACGACTCGAGGTAGTGCGCCGCCGGCACGAACCAGCGGCAGTCGCGAGCGGTCTCGTTCTCGAAGAGACCGAGGTAGACGCTGTCGGCGACGCCGCGCAGGAGCCGGGGCAGCTCGAGGTCGGCCGGGGCGGTGTACGAGGGGTTCCCCTCGAGAACGACGAGCGTCTCCACCGCGCCGGCGCGGAGCGCGTCGACGAGAGGCCCGAGCCCGTGCGACGGCTCGCCCGCCTCGAGGATCGGCGACTCGGTCCACCAGACGGTCCGCCCCACGTTGCCGAGGAGGGCGTTCACGAGGTGGGCCGCGACGTGCACGGCCGGCGGCTGCCGATCGCCGGCGACGACGAGGCCGGCGCCCGGCCGTGCCGTGAGGTCACGGGCCATCGCGCGGACCTGGTCGCCGTGCGCGGCCGGCCCGGCCGCGCGGGGCAGCGCCGCGGCGAGCCCACCTGGCGCGTCCCGGCCCAGGGCGGCGACGACCGCGGCCAGGAGCGCCAGGGCGATGCCGTGCACCTCGGCGCTCCGGGCGCGGACGCGGTGGTCGGCCAGGACGCCGGTCGGCGTCGGGGTGGCCTCGGCCACGTAGAGCCGGCTCATCCCGTCGGTCGGCCCGGCGACGCGGCGCCGCTCGGCGAGCTGCCGCGCGTACCTGAGGTGGAAGGGGCCGGAGGCGAGCAGGTCCGCGTCGAGGGCGACGACGACGTCGGCCCGCCCGAGGTCGTACTGCGCGAGGAGGGGGCGGCCGAGGAGCCGGCGGGCCGCCTCGAGCGGCGAGAGGGGGGCGAGCGGCGCGTGGAAGTGGACCTGCGCCCGGGGGTAGGCGGCGCGGACCCGGCCGAGGAGCTCGGCGACGAGCGGCGAGGAGGTCGGCTCGAGCAGGAGGTGGAGCCCCGCGCCGCCGGCCGCCGCCCACCGATGGCTGCGCGGCGCGGCGAGGCCGTACCGTTCGAGGAAGGCCGACCAGGCGCGCGGCTGGCCCCGCTCGAGGAGCGCGCGCGCGCGGTGCGGGTCGTAGAGGCCGAGGATGGACGCCTGCTCGTACGCGCCGGTCGCGCCGAGCGAGGCGGGGTGGTCCGGGTTGCCCTCGATCTTGGTCGGGCGCCCGACGTGGCTCTCGACGAGGAGGCCGGTCGCGAAGCCGTCGAGGACCATCGAGGTCGCGTAGTAGCGGGGAATTCCCGGCGTGACCTCGGGGGGCTGCGTCGCGTACGGGAGGATCTGCTCGGTGGGCGGCTCCGCACAGCCGCCGACGCCCGCCAGCGCGAGGCTCGCGCCGACCCACTCGAAGAGGGCTCGCCGCGTGAGGCCGGAGGCCCCGCTCAGCGGTGGCAGGTGGTGCACGTGGTCATCTCCCGGACGCCGTACCGGGCCTTGAGCTCGCGGCCGACCTCGAGCTGCGGGCGATCCGGCGTCCATGCCATGTTCGTGATCTGGTCGAGCGGCCGCAGGTGCCGCTCCGGCGCCCGATGGCAGTCGAGGCACCACCCCATCGTGAGCGGGGCGACCTGGAAGACCCGCGGCATGAGGTCGACGCGCCCGTGGCAGCTCACGCACCCGATCCCCTTGCCGACGTGGATCGCGTGATCGAAATAGACGAAGTCGGGGAGCTGGTGCACGCGATTCCAGGCGATCGGCCGGCCGGTCTCGTAGCTCGCGCGGACGGGGGCGAGCAGCGGGCTCGTGTTCCAGATCTGCCCGTGGCAGTTCATGCAGAGCGAGGTCGAGGGGATGCCGGCCGTGCTGGATCGCTCGACGGCGCTGTGGCAGTAGCGGCAGTCGATGCCGTCGTCGGCGACGTGATGGCGGTGGTCGAACTGGACCGGCTGCTCGATGGGGTAGCCCTGGCCGAGGTTGTACGGCGTCCGGACCCACGCCATGAGGGCGACCGGGAGCCCGAGGACGAGCAGCACGACGGCGGCGATGACGCCGCGCGCCACACGGTTCGACCAGCGGGGGAAGAGGGCCGCCATTGCCGTACGCCGCTGCACGACGCACGCCCGGGCGGGGTTGAGTCGGCGCGACCCGAAGGGTGGCCCGTCGTCTGCAATCGGGAGCGGTTTCCTCGTGGCGGGGGGCCACCGGCAGATGGACCTGTACCTCGTCGTCGCCGCTCCCTTCGTCGCGGCGGCGCTCGTCGCGCTCCTCGGCCGCCGGCTGGGGCGGGCGCTCCCGCTGCTGCCGATCGCCGTGTCCCTCGGGCTCTCGGTCGACCTGCTGCGCCGGCTGCCCGGGGTGATGGCCGGCGAGGCGGCGGCGGTCGCGGTCGCCTGGGCCCCGTCGCTCGGCGTGTCGCTCGCCTTCCGGCTCGACGCGCTCGCCCTGCTGCTCGCCCTGCTCGTGACCGCGATCGGCGCGCTGGTGCTCTGGTACGCCGACGGCTACCTCTCGCCCGACGAGGACCGGCCGGCGTTCTTCCTCTACATGACGCTCTTCCTCGGCGCGATGCTGGGACTCGTGCTCGCGGACGACCTGGTCGTCCTCTTCCTGTTCTGGGAGCTGACCACCTACGCCTCGTTCCTGCTCATCGGGTTCCACCACCGGCAGGCCGAGGCGCGCCGGGCGGCCGTCACGGCGCTCCTCGTCACGGCGGCGGGCGGCCTGGCGCTCCTCGCCGCCGCCGCCTGGCTGGCGACCCTCACCGGGACGCTCCGGCTCTCCGGGCTCCCGGCGGCGGTCGCCGCGCTCGGCGACCACGCGGCCAGGCCGGGGATCGTGCTGCTCGTCCTCCTGGCGGCCGCGACCAAGTCGGCCCAGGTGCCGTTCCACGCCTGGCTGCCCGCGGCCATGGCGGCGCCGACGCCGGTGAGCGCCTACCTGCACTCGGCCACGATGGTCAACGGCGGCGTCTACCTCCTCGCGCGCTTCGCGCCGGCGCTGGGCGGCGATCCCTGGTGGACGCCGGCGGTGACGGCGACCGGCCTCGCCTCGATGGTCGTCGGCGGCTACCTGGCCCTGCGCGACGACGACGCCAAGCGCCTCCTGGCGCACTCCACCGTGAGCCAGCTCGGCATGATGGCAGCCCTCACCGGCCTCGCCACGCCGCTCGCGCTCTCCGCGGCGGCCTTCCACCTCTTCACGCACGCGACCTTCAAGGCGACGCTGTTCATGACGGCGGGCGCGGTGGACCACGCGGCCGGGTCGCGGAGGCTGTCGGAGGTCGGCGGGCTGGCGCGGGTCCTCCCGGTGGCGGCCGCGGCGGCGGCCGTGGCCGGGCTCGCCCTGGCGGGCGTGCCGCCCGGCAACGGCTACTTCAGCAAGGAGAACGTCCTCGCGGCGCTGGAGGAGGGCCCCTGGCCCGGCCTCACGCTGGCGGCCGCGGCGGCGGGGAGCCTCGCGAGCGCGCTCTACACGGCCCGGTACTGGTTCGGGACCTTCGCCGGCGAGAGGCCCGAGGCGCCCCGGGGCCCGCATCCGCCTCCGCTCGCCCTCGACCTGCCGGTCGCGATCCTCGCGCTGGTGGTGCTCGTCTCGGGCCTCGCGCCGTCGGGGGCCGCGCGCCTGGCGGAGGCGGCCGGCCGGAGCCTGACGGGCGAGGGGGGGCCGCTCCACCTCGCGCCGACCTGGGGGCCGGCGCTCTGGGTCACCCTCGGCGTCTACGCGGCCGCCGCGCTGCTCCTGGTCACGTCCTGGGGGCGGCTCGCGCGCCTGCCGGCCCCTCGGTGGAGCACCGGGGGGCTCCTCGAAGGCCTCGGCGCCTGGACCGTCTGCGTCGGGCGCCGCCTCACCGAGGCCTACGAGACGCGCGGGCTGCCGGCGTACCTGCTCTGCGTCGCCGCGTTCCTCGCCTGCCTCGCCTGGTGGGGCACGCTCTGGGCCTGGCCTCCCGGCGACCTGGCGCCGGGCGCGGTGCCGCCGTACGCGCCCCTCCTCGCCGGGCTGAGCGTCGGGGGGGCGGCCGTGACCCTCCGGTCGCGGCGCCGCCTGACCCTCCTGCTGTCGCTGTCGGCCGTGGGCGTGAGCGTCGTCCTCCTGTTCGTCGTCCTGCGTGCGCCGGACCTCGCGCTCACCCAGTTCCTCGTCGACTCGCTGAGCCTCGTCCTCATCCTGCTGGTCCTGGGGCGCACCCCCGTGATCGAGCCGGACCCGACGGGCCCGACCCGCCGGGGGGTGGAGGCGGTCGTCGCGGCCGCGGTGGGGGCCGGCGTCCTCGGGATCGGCCTCGTGGCCTACGGCACGCCGCGCTTCCCGTCGATCTCGGCCTGGATGCTGGAGCGGAGCGAGCCGGCCACGGGGGGCGTGAACGTGGTGAACGCGATCGTCGTCGACTTCCGCAGCCTCGACACCCTCGGCGAGATCACCGTCTTCGGCATGGC
>DASVDK010000353.1:0-14325 GCA_036381125.1 Thermodesulfobacteriota bacterium
CCCCTCGATCCCCGGCTCGATCTCGAGGAAGATGCCGAAGTCGGTCACCGACGTGACCTTGCCGGTCACGCGGGTGCCCGGCCTGTACTTGCGCGGGATCTCCTCCCACGGGTCGCGCTCGAGCTGCTTGATGCCGAGGGAGAACCGCTCGTTCTCCTTGTCGATGTTGAGCACGACGGCGCGGACGATCTGGCCCTTCTTGTAGAGCTCGCCCGGATGCTTGATCTTCTGCGTCCAGGAGATGTCCGACACGTGGACCAGCCCGTCGACCCCCTCGTCGAGGCCGATGAAGATGCCGAAGTCGGTGATGTTGCGGATCTGCCCCTCGATGATGGAGCCGACCGGGTACTTCTGCTCGACCATCGTCCACGGGTTCGGCTCGGTCTGCTTGAGGCCGAGGCTGATCCGCTTGTTGGCCGCGTCGACGTCGAGGATCTGCACCTCGACCGTGTCGCCGACCGAGACGATCTTCGACGGGTGCTTGACCTTCTTGCTCCAGGACATCTCGGAGATGTGGATCAGCCCCTCGACGCCCTTCTCGAGCTCGACGAACGCGCCGTAGTCGGTGATGGAGACGACCTTGCCCCGCACCCGGTCGCCGACGTGGAACTTCTCGGTGATCTGCGTCCAGGGATCCGGCAGGGTCTGCTTGAGGCCGAGGCTCACCCGCTCCGAGGTGCGGTCGAACTTGAGGACCTTCACCTTCACCGTGTCGCCGACCTGCAGCACCTCGGTCGGGTGCCCGATGCGGCCCCAGGACATGTCGGTGATGTGGAGCAGGCCGTCGAGGCCGCCGAGGTCGATGAACGCCCCGTACTCGGTGATGTTCTTGACCTGTCCCTCGACGATCATCCCCTCCTGGAGGGTGGCCAGCGTCTTGGCCTTCATCTCGTCGCGCTCCTTCTCGAGGAGGACGCGGCGCGAGAGGACGATGTTGCCCCGCTTCTTGTTGAACTTGATGACCTTGAACTTGTAGACCTTGCCGATGAGCTTGTCGAGGTTGCGAATCGGCCGCAGGTCCACCTGCGAGCCGGGCAGGAACGCCTTCACGCCGATGTCGACGGCCAGGCCTCCCTTGACCCGCTGGATGATCTTCCCCTCGACGACCTCCTGCTCCTCGCAGGCCTTCGAGATCTCGTCCCAGACCTTGAGCTTGTCCGCCTTGTCCTTCGAGAGGACGACGAGCCCGCTCTCGTTCTCCCGCTTCTCGAGGAGGACTTCGACCTGGTCGCCTTCCTTCACCGAGATCTGACCGTCGGCGCCCCGGAACTCCTCGATGGGCACCTGACCTTCGGACTTGTAGCCGACGTCGACGATGACGTGGTCGGGATTGACCTTGATGATGGTCCCCTTGACGACCTCGCCTTCCTGGATGTCCTTGAGCGACTCCTCGTAGAGGCGCCGGAACTCGTCCGGGTCCTCGCCACCCGACGTCGCGTCGATCTCGTCGTCCGCCGTGGCGACGGCGGCCAGGCGAGACTGCTCCTCGTCAAAACGCATGAAGCTCTCTTACCCCCTCCTGGGAGAATTCTTCGGGGCAACCGGAAATAGTGCCCCCAAGGCGCGCGAGCGCTGCTCGCCCGCAAAGTGCCCGAATGCTACCACCCCACCCGGGCCAACGCAAGTAAGGGCGTAAATTTCCTTCGTTTTGGGGTCACGACCCCCCGCCGGCCCGAACCCGGGCGACCTCTGCTGCCATCAGGTCGACCACCTCGTCGATGGAGAGCGGCCCGGTGTCGAGCAAGATGGCGTCCGGCGCCCGGACGAGGGGCGAGTGCGCCCGGGTCCGGTCCCGCTCGTCCCGAGTGGCCATGTCCCCGGCGAGCCAGACCCTGTCGACGACGTTCCCCTGCTCGGCCAGCTCGGCCGCGCGGCGCGCGACCCGGACCTCGAAGGGGGCCGTGAGAAAGAACTTCACCTCCGCGTCCGGGAAGACGACGGTCCCGATGTCGCGGCCGTCGAGCACCACGTCGCCCGCCTGCCCGAGCCGCCGCTGCTGGGCCACGAGGCTGCGGCGGACCCCCTCGAGCGTCGAGACCCGGGAGGCGGCCTCGGCCACCTCCGGCCGCCGGATCTGGGCCGTGAGGTCCTCGCCGTTTACGACGACCCGCGGCCGGGCGTCGGGCGACGGGTTGGACCGGTCGGGCGGGAACTCGAACGCCAGGGAGTCGGCCAGGCCGGCAAGGCGCTGCTCGTCGTCGAACGGGATGCCCTGGCGCATGGCCAGCCAGGCGACCGCCCGGTACATGGCCCCGGTGTCGATGTACGAGAGGCCGAGCCGCACGGCCAGGCGGCGTGCGGCGGTGCTCTTCCCGGAGCCCGCGGGGCCGTCGATGGCCACTCTGATCGGCCTCACGACCTGCTCACCTGCTGGCACGGGCCTTCCGCCGCGCCACCCCCGCCCGGCGGGGTCCCCCGCGGCCGCCCGCGACCAGGCGCGCGCGGGCCCTCCGCGGGGCCCCCGGCGCACCGGGAGGCCTCCCTCCGCGGCCCGACGCGAGAAGCGGCGTTCGCAAGGCGTACCTGAGAAGGTACTTCATCACCGTCTGAGGCCGTCGAGGAGGTCGGCGAAGCCGGGGAAGGATGTGTCGATGCAGGCGGCGTCCTCGACCACGGTCTCCCCGGCGGCCACGAGGCCGGCGACCGCGGCCGACATGGCGGTCCGGTGGTCCCCGCGCGAGCCGACGCGGGCGCCGCGGAGCGGGCGGCCCCCCTCGATGACCATCCCGTCGGGGGTCGGCGTCACGCGCCCCCCCATGCGGGTCAGCGTCTCGGCCATCGAGGCGATCCGGTCGGTCTCCTTGACCCGCAACTCCTGGGCGTCGTGGATGACCGTCGTCCCCTCGGCCACCGCCGCGGCGACGGTCAGGGCCGGCAGCTCGTCGATGGCCCGCACCACGAGGTCGCCGGCGATCTCGGTCCCCCGCAGCCGGCTCGCCCGCACGCGCACGTCGCCGACCGGCTCGGGGCCGTCGTCCCGCCGCGCGACGACCTCGATGCTGCCCCCCATGGCCCGGAGCACGTCGAGCGCCCCGGTCCGCGTCGGGTTGAGCCCGACCTCCCGCAGGAGGAGGTCCGAGCCCGGGGTGATCAGCGCCGCGACGAGGAAGAAGGTGGCCGAGGAGAAGTCTCCCGGCACGGCGAACGCCCGCCCCGACAGGCGCGTCCCCCCGCGGACGGCGACGCCGTGGCGGCCCAGCCGGTGGAGGTCGGCCCCCATGAAGGCGAGCATCCGCTCGGTGTGGTCGCGAGACACCCGCGGCTCCTCGACCACGGTCTCGCCGTCGGCCACGAGGCCCGCAAGGAGGAGGGCCGACTTCACCTGGGCGCTCGCCACGGGCGAGTCGTAGTGGATGCCCGTGAGCGGCGAGCCGACGATGGTGAGCGGCGCCCGCGTGCCGCCCTGGCGGCCGATGATCCGGGCCCCCATGCGGGCGAGCGGATCGATCACCCGCCCCATCGGGCGACTCCGCAGCGACGCGTCGCCCGTGAGGACCGAGACGAAGGGCTGACCGGCGAGGATGCCGGTGAGCAGCCGGGTCGTCGTGCCGGAGTTGCCGCAGTCGAGGACGTCGTCCGGCTCGACCAGGTGCTGGCCGGCCCGGCGCGGGCCGCCCGCCCCCCTGATCGTGACCGTCGTCCCCTCGAGGCGGACGTCGACCCCCATCCGCCGGAACGCCTCGACCGTCCGGTGGTTGTCCTCGCCGGTGAGGAAGCCGGTCGCGCGGGTCTCCCCTTCGGCCAGGGCGCCGAGCATGACGGCCCGGTGGGAGATCGACTTGTCGCCCGGCACGCGCGCCTCGCCGCGGAGGGGCGCGCCGGACGTGACGGTGAGCGTGCGGGGGGTGCCGGTCATCCGATGCGGTCCCTGAGCGCCTTCGCCGAGGCGAAGGTCCGCTCGACGAGGTCGCCGTCCCCGGCGCTGAGCCCGGCCCGAAGCCGGGTCACCTGCGCCGAGAAGGCGTCGATCGCCTCGATGAGGTGGCGGCGGTTCGCCAGGCAGATGCCGCGCCAGAGGGCGGGCGACGAGGCGCCGATCCGGGTCGTGTCCCTGAGCCCGCCGCCCGAGAGGCGCAGGGCCGCATCGGCCAGGGTCGGGTCCTCGGCAAGCGTCGCCAGGAGGGCGTAGACGACCAGGTGCGGCAGGTGCGACACCGCGGCGAAGGCGGCGTCGTGCGCCTCCGGCTCCATTCGCAGGACCGTGGCGCCGAGGAGACGCCACAGCTCCGTGACCCGGGCCACGGCCGCCTCGTCGGTGCCGGCGAGCGGCGTGACGACGGCGAGGCGCCCCGCGAAGAGGTCCGCGCTGGCCGCGGCGAGCCCCGAGCGCTCCGTGCCGGCGATGGGGTGGCCAGGCACGAACGGGACGCCGGCGGCGGCGGCCGGCTCGCGGAGGGCGGCGATGACCGGCCCCTTCACGCTCCCCACGTCGGTCACGACGGCTCCGCGGCCGAGGTGCGGCAGGGCGGCCCGCGCCGCGCCGGCCATCGACTCGATGGGGGTCGCGAGGAGCAACAGGTCGGCCCCTCGCGCGGCAGCCGCCGCGTCCGGGCTCGCCTCGGCCACGAGGCCGGCCGACACGGCCGCCGCGCAGGCGGCCGGGTCGGTGTCGGCGCCGGTCGCGCGCCCGAAGAGGCCGCGCGAGCGGCCGGCCGCGAGGACCGAGCCGCCGATCATGCCGAGGCCGACGACGGCTATGTGGCGGAACGGCGGGGTCACTACATGTCTCGCCCGACGACCCGGGCGATCTGCCTGAGGTCCTGCATGAGCGAGGCGAAGCGCTTCGGCTTGAGCGCCTGGGGACCGTCGCAGAGCGCCACCTCCGGCCTGGCGTGGACCTCGATCATGATGCCGTCGGCGCCGGCCGCCACGCCCGCCCGGGCGAGCGGCTCGACGAGGCTCCACTTGCCGGTGGCGTGCGACGGGTCGACCACGATCGGCAGGTGCGTCAGCTCCTTGAGGAGCGGCACCGCCGAGATGTCGAGCGTGTTGCGCGTGGCGGTCTCGAAGGTGCGGATGCCCCGCTCGCAGAGGACGATGTCGCGGTTGCCCTCGCTCATGATGTACTCGGCCGCGAGCAGGAACTCGTTGATCGTGGCCGAGAGGCCGCGCTTGAGGAGCACCGGCTTGCGCACCTTGCCGACCTCCGTGAGGAGCCGGAAGTTCTGCATGTTGCGGGCGCCGATCTGGATCACGTCCGTGTACTTCATGATGGCCGGCAGGTCCGAGGCGTCCATCAGCTCGGTCACGACGCGCAGGCCTGTCTGCTCGCGCGCCTCCGCCAGGTACTCGAGTCCCTCCTCGCCGAGCCCCTGGAAGGCGTAGGGCGAGGTGCGCGGCTTGAACGCCCCGCCGCGGAGGAACTTCGCCCCCGCCTCCTTCACCGCGTGGGCCAGCTCGAGCACCATTCCCCGGTCCTCGACCGAGCAGGGGCCGGCGATCATCTGCACCGCCGTGCCGCCGAACACCGCGCCCCTCACGTCGATCAGCGAGTTCTCCGGCCGGAAGTCCCGCGAGGCGAGCTTGTAGGGTTTCAGGATGGGGACGACCCGCTCGACGCCCGGAAAGCCGTCGATCGGCTGCGACTGCAGGAGCGTCTCGTCGCCGATGGCCCCGATGACGGTCCGCTCGGTCCCCTTCGAGATGTGCACCCGGTACCCCATCTGCTCGAGGCGCCTGGTGACGCGCTGGATGTCCTCGTCGCTCCGATGGGTCGGCTTCATCACGATGATCATGCGTCTGTCTTCCTCTTGCCTCTACGGGCCACTGGTCCCTCTCTGCGCGCCCCGGCGCGCATCCGCGGCGTCACCCTGCGCACCGGCCGCCCCTAGCCCCGGAGGCACGCCGCGAGGGCGGCGACGCACCGTTCGTTCTCGATTCGCGTCCCGACCGAGATGCGGACGTGGTCCGGCAGGCCGTAGCCGTCCACGGGGCGCACGATCACCCCCGCCCCGAGGAGCGCGTCGGCGAGCGCGGCCCCCTTGACCGGCGTCTTCACCAGCAGGAAGTTCGCCTGCGACGGCACGACCTCGAGCCCGAGGCGGCCGATCGCCTCGGCGAGGTACCGGCGCCCCTCGAGCGTCACGTCCCGGGTCGTCTCGAGATGGGACCGGTCGGCGAGGGCCGCCTCGGCCGCGGCGAGGGCCGGGCGCGACACGTTGAAGGGGGGCCGCACGCGGTTCAGGTCGGCCGCCACGGCCGGCGTCGTGAGGCCGTAGCCGACCCGGAGGCCGGCCAGGCCGTAGATCTTCGAGAACGTCCGGAGGACGAGGACGGGCGGGCGTCCCGGCCTGCCGTCCCGGAGGTACGCGAGCCCGTCCGGCACGTCCGACCGGTCCACGAACTCGATGTACGCCTCGTCGACGACGAGCAGCAGGTCCGGCGGCAGCCGGTCAACGAACCGGCCGAAGGCCGGCTCGGTGACCACCGTCCCGGTCGGGTTGTTCGGATTGCAGACGAAGACGATCCGCGTCCTCGGCGTGACCGCGGCCAGCATCGCGTCCAGGTCGTGCACGAGGCCCCGGCACGGCACCTCGACCGGCCGGCCGGCCGCCGCCGTCACGGCGAGCTTGTAGACCACGAACGCGGGCGCGGCCATGACCGCCTCGTCGCCCGGCCCCACGTAGGCCCCGACCGCCAGCCGGATCAGCTCCGAGGAGCCGGCGCCGACGACGATGCCGTCGGCGGCGAGCCCGAAGTGGGCGGCAAGCCTCTGGCGGAGCGCCCAGCCGCCGTCGTCCGGGTAGCGGTGCACGTCGGCCAGCGCCTCGCGCGCCGCGGCGAGCGCGAGCGGCGACGGGCCGACGGGGTTCTCGTTTGAGGCGAGCTTGACCGAGTCGGAGATGCCGAGTTCCCGCTCGACCTCCTCGATCGGCTTGCCCGGCACGTACGGGACGAGGCCGGCGACGTGCGCCGGCGGTCGGAGTGTCATGGCGCCCCCCTCCGCCGGCCCTAACCCCGAGCCTTCGGGTAGGAGCCGAGGACCTTCACGAACTGGGTGTAGTGCCGAAGCTCGTCGAACGCGGCAGCGAGCCGGGGGTCCGACATGTGACCCTCGACGTCGAGGAAGAACACGTAGTCCCAGGCCCGCTTCTTGGTGGGACGGCTCTCGATCTTGGTGACGTTCACCCCCCGCGACGCGAAGCAGCCGAGGATGCGGTGGAGGATGCCGACCTCGTCCTTGATCGAGAAGAGGAGCGACGTCTTGTCCGCGGCGCCCCGCTCCGGCTCCTTCTGGCCGATGACGAGGAAGCGCGTGGTGTTGTGCGGGTTGTCCTGGATGCGCCGCGCGACCGGCCGGAGGTTGTAGAGCGACCCCGCGACCTCGCTCGCGATGGCGGCGGCGGTGGGGTCGTCGACGACCATCTGCGCGGCGGCCGACGTGCTGGTGACGTCCACCGTCGGCACGTTGGGCAGGTGCTTCTGGAGCCAGAGGCGGCACTGGGCGATCGCCTGCGGGTGCGAGTAGATCTTCTGCACGTCCTCGATCCGGCCGGAGACGCTCAGCAGGTCGTGGTGGATCACGAGCTGGATCTCGGCGAAGATCTTCAGGGCCGAGTCGAGGAACATGTCGAGGGTGTGGGTCACCACCCCCTCGGTGGAGTTCTCGATGGGGACGACGCCGAACTGCACCCGCCCGCGCTCGACCTCGTCGAAGACGTCGGCGATGGTTCGGGCCGCGACGTACGTCGCCGAGCTGCCGAACTGCTGGACGGCCGCCTGGTGCGTGAAGCTCGCCTTGGGGCCGAAGAAGGCCACCTGGACCGGCTGCTCGAGGGCGAGCGACGCCGAGATGATCTCCCGGTAGACGGTGTGGAGCGCCTCGGTCGGGAACGGCCCGGTGTTGATCCGGGCGAGCCGCTCGTGGACCTCGCGCTCGCGCTCGGGCGCGTAGAAGCTCCTGCCCGTCTCGCGCTTGAGGTCGCCCACGCGGAGCACCGCGGCGGCTCGGCGGTTGAGGAGCGCGACGATCTCCGCGTCGACCGCGTCGATCTCCTGGCGCAGGCGGGCGAGTTCGGCCGACGGGTCGGCCATGAGGGTGCCTCCGGAGCAAGGAATCCCGGGAATATAGCAGGGATATCGGCGGGATGGCAACTGGCCCGGCCGACCGGGCCGCCTCGCGCCGCGGCGGGCCGGCGACCGCGCCCACGCAACTGCATCCACGGAGCCGGAGGGATCGGATACACCGGGTGTGCGCGCGGATCGCATCGGCCCGGCTGAGCCGTCCGTTGCCCGATGCACTGTGGCTCCGCTTCTCTCTTGACGCGATACGGCGACGCGCGTACTCCTGTTACCACGGATGGCGGATCGCGCGCGTCGATCCGCGCAGCCCGCTCGGGCGACGTGCTCGTCTCGACGTGCCCGCACCGCGTGCTCCGCATCCAGACGATCCCGCCGCCCACCCCCTCGCTCTGAAGCGTCACCCTCCCGGAGGGAGACCGCCGATGTTGATGAGACTCCTGTTCTCGATCCTGGCGCTCGTGGCGATCGCCTGGGCGACGCCGGCGACGGCGGCCCCCACGGCCCTCGCCGACTCGGACCTCGACTCCATCGTCGCGGGACACGACTGGAAGGACCGGCACGTCGACCGCAAGAAGGACTTCGACAGGAAGGACTTCGACAAGAAGGACCGCGGCAAGCACCTCGGCCAGAAGAAGGACAGGAAGCACAAGCACTTCGCCGACAAGAAGAAGGACAGGGCGCACAAGCGCTTCGCGCACCAGGACCGCAAGCATCACCTCGTGAAGAAGATCCTCGTCATCAAGCACGTTCGCCTCCTGAACCTTCACTAGCCGCTCGCGCCCCGGCCCCCCCGGCGAGCCGGAGCTCGCCGGGGGCCGCCCGGGACGCGACGGTTCCGGAGTCGCAAGAGGCCGATGCACCCGAACCGGGCGGCCCGCTGCCGCCTCACCCTGGCCCTCGTCGCCCTTGCCTCCGCGGCCGGCGCCTGCGCCGCCGCACCGGCCCCGGACGCGGGCGCGGCCGGACCGGGCAAGGCCGTCCGCTCCCTCCTCGAGATCCGCCGGGCGGGCGTCGTCATCCAGGAATGGGACCTGAGCTGCGGCGCCGCGGCGCTCAGCACCGTGCTCTCCTACGACTACGACGACTGGACGCCCGAGCGCGAAATCGCCCTCTCGATCCTCGAGCAGACCGATCCGGCGCGCGTGCAGCGGCGCGGCGGCTTCTCGCTCCTCGACCTCAAGCGCTTCGCCGAGAGCCGCGGCTACAGGGCGACCGGCTACCGCGGCCTCACGATCGAGGACCTCACGGCCCTCGAGGCGCCGGCGATCGTGCCGGTTCGCGTCAAGGGGTACGAGCACTTCGTCGTCGTCCGCGGCGTGCGAGGCGACCGGGTGCACCTCGCCGATCCGGCCTTCGGCAACCTGACACTGCGGCGCGACCAGTTCCGGCGCGTGTGGTACGACGGGATCGGCTTCGTCGTCGACCGCCCGGCTCCCGAGGCGCCCGATCCGGCGCCCGACCCGATCCCCGACACGCCCGGCGACGCGCCGACCGGCGAGATGCGGCACGAGCCGTGAGCGGGCCGCGGCGCCGCCGCGGCGTCTGGCTTGCGGTCCTCGCCGCCGCAGCGGCACTCGAGGCCGGCGCACCGGACCCGATCCGGGCCGAGGAGCCGACCGAGTCGGACGAGGAGGCCGAGGAGGCGCAACTGCTGACCGCGCTCGAGCGGGCGCTCATCCAGCGCGGCGGGCTCCTGCTGCCGCCCTGGCGGGTCGAGATCGAGCCCAGCCTCACGTACACCCAGTCGACCCGGCAGACGCTCGCCACGGACGACGCCGGGGTCGCCTTCACCGAACGGGTGCAGCGCGACACCCTCGACCCCGAGGTGACCTTCAGGCTCGGGCTGCCGTGGCGGCTCCAGCTCGCGACGACCGTCCCCTTCCGCTACGAGCGGCAGCGGACCGTGATCGCGGACAGCGCCGAGGAGACGCGCGATCGGTTCGGGCTCGGCGACGTCGACGTGGAGCTGAGCGCGCACCTCCTGCAGGAGCGCGGGCTCCTGCCCGACCTGCTGGCGAGCGCCCGCTGGAAGAGCACGACCGGCGAGGGGCCGTTCGAGGTCGGCCCGGGCGAGATCCCCCTCGGCACCGGCTTCGACGCGATCGAGGTGACCCTCACCGCCACGCGGTCGCGCGACCCCGTCGTCTTCATCGTGGACCTGACCTACACCGTGAACGTCTCGACCGCAACGTCGCTCGGACGGATCGACCCGGGCGACGAGATCGGCTACGCGCTCGGGCTCGTGCTCGCGCTGAACCCGGAGACCTCCCTCGACCTCACGTTCGAGCACCGGTTCGCCCGTCACACGACCCTGGCGGGCGAGCAGGTGCCGGGCACCTCCGAGTCGATCGGCCTGGTCTCGCTCGGGACCTCGTACGTCCTCGCGCGCAACGTCTCGCTCGACCTGTCGGTGGGGTTCGGCGTGACCGCCGACGCCCCGGACGTTCAGGTGACGCTCGCGGTCCCGGTCCGCTTCCCCCCCCGCTGACCGCCCGCCGCTCACCGCTCGCCCGGGCGCCCTGCCCCGGCTCGCGCCCCTCGACCCTCCAGCGCCCCGGCCGTCCACCGGGACCGGTCCGACGCGCGTGACGTACCCGCGTCACCCGGCCGTCGCCGCCTGCGCCGCCCGGCGGCCTCGCACGACCTGCGACGCGAGCGCCGCGACGAGGCAGCCGAAGCCGGCCGAGTCGGTCACGAGGCCGGGGTCGATGAGGAGCAGCGCCGAGGCGCCGAGGAGCAGTCGCTCGAGCCGGGTCGCAGGCCGGCGCAGGTAGCCGCGGAGCGCCGCGGCGAGCGCGACGGCGCCGGTCGCGGCGGTGACGACCGCCCAGGCCACCTCGATCGGTTCGCCGACGAGCAGGAGCGCCGGACCGAAGACGAACATGTACGGCACGAGGAACCCGGCGGCGCCAGCCTTCACCGCCTCGACTCCCGACTCCCAGAGGCGCGCCCCGCCGATGCCGGCCGCCGCGTAGACCGCCAGCGCCACCGGCGGCGTGATGGCCGACAGGCAGGCGAAGTAGAGCACGAACAGGTGCGCCGCGACCTCGGGGACGCCGAGCCGGATCAGGGCCGGGATGAGGAGCGCGGCCTGCACGATGTACGCGGGGGTCGTCGGCATCCCCATGCCGAGCACGATGCCGGCCGCCATCGTGAGAAGAAGCGCGAGCACGAGGTGGTTGCCGGCCACGGCCAGGACGAGCGACGTGAAGCGGATGCCGACGCCGGTGAGGGCGACGACCCCCACGATGATCCCCGCCACGGCGCACGTGGCGGCGACCGCGAGCGTGTTGCGGGCCCCCTGCTCGAGCGCCTCGAGGATCGAGCGGGGCCCCATGCGCGTCTCCCGCCTGAGCCACGAGAGGAGCACCACCGACGCCGTCGACCACAGGGCGGCGTAGGTCGCCGTGAAGCCGGCGACCATGAAGCCCAGGATCACGATCACGGGCAGGAAGAGGTGCCCGCGGCGCAGAACGACCTCGCGCAGGCTCGGCAGCTCGGCCTTCGGCACCCCCTTGAGGTCCGACCGCAGCGCCTCGAAGTGGATCGAGAAGAAGAGGGCGACGTAATAGAGCAGGGCCGGGATGAGCGCGTGCCTGGCCACCTGGATGTAGGGGATCCCGGTGAACTCCGCCATGACGAAAGCGGCCGCCCCCATGACCGGCGGCATGAGCTGCCCGCCGGTGGAGGCGGTGGCCTCGACGGCGGCGGCGAAGGCCGGCCGGAACCCGGCCCGCTTCATGAGGGGGATCGTGAGCCAGCCGTCCACCATGACGTTGGCGACGGCGCTGCCCGAAACGGTGCCGAACAGCGTCGAGGAGACGACGGAGACCTTCCCGGGGCCGCCGCGGCTGCCGCCGGTCAGCGCCGTCGCGAAGTCGGTGAAGAACTGACCGACCCCCGACGCCGCGAGGAAGGCGCCGAAGACCACGAACACGATCACGTACGTCGCGCTGACCGCCAGCGGGATGCCGAAGATCCCCTCGGTCGTGAGGTAGAGCTGGTCGAGGACCAGCTCCAGGCTGAACCCGGGATGGGCGAGGAGCCCCGGCAGCCACGGCCCGAGGAAGGCGTACACGAGGAACACGACGGCCGTGATCGGCAGCACCCAGCCGGTCGTTCGCCTCGCCGCCTCGAGCACGAGGAGCACGGTGAGACAGCCGAAGAGCACGTCGGCGCGCCGGAGCGGGTCGGCGTAGTAGATGCGGGTGACCACGTACTCGTAGTTCCAGAAGAGATACCCCACCGCCGCCACGGCCAGCGCCATCAGGGCGAGGTCGAGCGCCCAGCCGAGGCGGCGCCCGCGAGCGCGGGCGCCGTTCGGCATGGTGAGGAAGATCAGGAGGAGCGCGAAGAGGAGGTGCGTCCCCCGCAGGATGATCGCCTCCGGCGTGCCGGTGGCGACGACGTAGAGGTGGTAGACCGACATCCCGATCGCGAGGAGGGCGGCCACCCTCGCGACCGGGCCGGTCAGCCTGCCAGGCTCGCGCTCCACGGGCGGCTACGGCTTGCCGACCTCGTCGAAGTACCGCTTCGCACCCGGGTGGAACGGCACCCCCACGTCCACCGCCATCTGCGAGACGGGCCGCCCCTTCATGGCCGAGACCACGACCGCGAGCTGGTCGCGGTTCTCGACGATCGCCTTCGTGACGCGGTAGACGAGGTCCTCCGGCACCTTCGCGTTGGCCACGATGTGCGTGTAGGTGCCGACCGTGACCGCGTCGGTCTCCTGGCCGGGGTAGGTCCCCCTGGGGATCGTGAGGGTGGCATAGCCGACGTTCTTGGCCTTGAGCTTCGCGAGCGCCTCCGGCCCGATGGAGAGCACGTGCACGGGCCGCGCCGTCGCGAGGTCCTGCACCGACGAGGCCGGGATCGTCGTGATGAGGGCGAAGGCGTCGGCCTGCCGGTTCTTGATCAGCTCGACGGCGTCGGTGTAGCTCACGTGATGGACCTTCGCGAGGTCGTCGTAGGAGAGGCCGTGCACCTCGAGCAGCTCGCGGGCGATCTGCTCGCCGGTGTTGCCGCGCGGCTGCGTGGCGAGTCGCTTGCCCTTGAGGTCGGCCACGGTGCGGATGCCGGAGTCGGCCGGCACGACCACCTGGAAGTACTGGTCGTAGAGGGTGACGACGTTGAGGACGTCCCTCGTCGGCGACTCGAACGGCGCCCGCCCGGCGTACCCGTCGGCGGTGGAGTTGGCGTTGCCGAAGCCGAGATCCGCCCGCCCGCCCTGCAGCGCCTTCACGTTGGCAATTCCGGCGCCCGGCAGAACGGTCACCTGGACGCCCGGGGCGTCCTTCTGGACCAGCTCTGCGATCGCGCCGGCGAGGGGGATCCAGCTCCCTCCCTGTGGACCGCTCATGAGCTTGAGCTGACGCACGGCGCCGGTCTGGCCCTGGGCGGAGGCCGGCACGGGCGCGGCGGCGAGCGCGAGGAGCGCGAGGACGGCGAGCAACGACAGACGGCGCATGGCACCTCCTCCGGATGTGCCGGCAGGGACGCCGGCACGAGCGATCGGGACCGGTGTCGCGCGTCGGAGCTTCGGGCCGCCCGCGTATGGAACATCATTTTATTCAGACTTCGCGCCGCCTGGCAAGCCGTGACTCGCTATCATGGGCGGCATGACGAGCATGAACGCTGGTCGAGCGGTGGTGGAGGCGATGCGCCGAGCCGGCATCACGCGGGCCTTCGGGGTGCCGGGGGAAAGCTTCCTCGCCGTGCTCGACGCCTTCTACGAGGCCCCCCTGACCTTCGTCTCGACCCGCCACGAGGGGGGCGCCGCCTTCATGGCGTCCGGCTACGCGAAGACGAGCGGCGAGATCGGTGTCTGCATGGGGACGCGGGCCGTCGGCTCGAGCAACATGGCGATCGGGATCCACACCGCGCGGCAGGACTCGACCGCGATGCTGGCCATCGCGGGGCAGGTGAACCGGGACTTCATCGGCCGCGAGGCCTTCCAGGAGCTCGACCTCGTCGCCGTCTTCTCCCGGTACTGCAAGTGGGCGGTCCAGATCGACGACGCCGCCCGCGTGCCCGAGCAGATGGCACGGGCGATCCGGATCGCGACGACCGGGCGGCCCGGCCCGGTCCTGGTGGCGCTCCCCGAGGACATGCTCCGCGACACGGCGGACATGCGCTTCGAAGAGGTGCGCGCCGTCGCGCCGCCGCCGGCCGACCCGTCCGCGCTCGACGAGGCGCTTGCGGCGCTCCTCGCCGCCGAGCGCCCGCTCGTCCTGGCCGGAGGGGGGGTCCTCGCCTCCCCTGGCGCGTGCGACGCGCTCGTCCGGTTCGCCGAGGCCGCCGAGG
>DASVDK010000354.1:0-6042 GCA_036381125.1 Thermodesulfobacteriota bacterium
GGGCGAGACCTTCGTCCTGGTGACGACCATGGGGCACGCCGACGAGGAGGCGCTCGAGGCCGCCCTGGCGCGGGCGCCCCGGTACGTGGGCCTGGTGGCGAGCCGCCGGCGCTTCGCCGAGGTGAGGCGCACGCTTGCCGCGCGCGGGGTCTCGACCGAGGCGCTCGACCGCGTGCGCAGCCCCGCCGGCCTCGACCTCGGCGCCCGGGCGCCCGAGGAGATCGCCGTGAGCGTGCTCGCCGAGATCGTCCAGGTCCGGCGCCGCGAGGCGGCGGACCTGGACGCGCCCGAGCGCCGCGGATCGGCCCTGTCCCGGTTCGTGGCCGATCCGGTCTGCGGCATGTCGGTGGACCGCGACGCCCCGGCGGCCACGGCGACGCGGGGCGGCGTCACGTACTACTTCTGCTGCGAGGGGTGCCGCACGCGCTTCGAGCCGGCATGATCGCCGGCGTCGTGCTCGCCGCCGGCCAGTCGACCCGGATGGGCGCGAGCAAGGTCCTCCTCGCCCTCGACGGCGAGCCGCTCGTCCGCCGCATGACGCGCCGCGCCCTCGAGGCCGGGCTTGCGCCCGTGATCACGGTGGTCGGCCGCGACGCCGGCGCCGCAGCCGGGGCGGTCGCCGACCTCCCCTCCGTCGTCGCCGTCAACGCGGCGTACGCCGACGGGATGACCACCTCGATCCGCTGCGGGCTCGGCCACCTGCCGGCCGAGGCCGAGGCGGCCGTCATCGTCTTCGCCGACCAGCCGCTCGTCACCGTCGATCAGCTTCGCCGCATCCGGTCGGCCTACGAGACGGGGCGTCCCCCGGTCGTCGTGTCGAGCTACGACGGCGTCCTCGCGCCGCCGACCCTCTACCGCCGCGACCTCTTCCCCGAGCTGGCCGCGGCTCGCGGGGACGGCTGCCGCAAGCGGGTCATTCGGGCCCACCTCGAGACAGCGGCGGTCCTCCCCTTCCCCGCCTCCCATCTCGCCGACGTCGACTCGCCCGAGGACTACGCGCGGCTCGCGCGCGGCGCGTCCTGAGGGCGATCGCCCCCATCTCCGCCAGCCGACGCGCAGGAGCCACGTTCGGGCCGACATCGCCGGCGCGTCGAGCCTCGACGCACACGGGTCGTCGCCGCGAGCGCCCGGATCGATCGCCCGCGGCTGTCCGCCTCGACGAGCAGGTGCACGTGATCGCGCTGGACGGGGAAGTGGCTGCGTGGAGCCGGCCTCAGATAGACGATCGGCCCGGCGCCGAGCCCCCCTTCCCCGGCGGCTCGAGCCCGTTCATCGCGTCGACGACGCGCGCGACGCCCGCGTTGTCGAGGTCGCCGAAGCCCATCTGGACGCCGGCGCGGAAGAGCTGCGCGACCGCGCTGCCGACCGGCATGACGCAGCCGAACGCGCGGGCGGCCTCCATGGCGAGGCCGAGGTCCTTGTCGTGCAGGCGGAGGAAGAAGGAGGGGGTGTAGTCGCCGGAGACGAGCTTGGGCCACTTGACGTCGCCGAGGCCGGACTTGCCGAGGCCGGCGCCGAGGACCTGCACGAGCGTCTGCGGCTCGATGCCGGCCTTGCGCGCCATGACGAGCGCCTCGGCGTAGGCGCCGAGGTAGGTGGCGAGCATGGTGTTGTTGATGAGCTTGAGGACCTGACCGGCGCCGTTCTCGGTGGAGACGTACACGAGATTCGTGCCCTCGGCTTCGAGGATGGGCCGCACCCGATCGTAGGCCGCCTTCGGACCGGCCGCCATGATGGTGAGCGTCCCCTCGGCCGCCCCCTTCTCCCCGCCGGTCACCGGCGCGTCGAGAAAGGCGCCGCCGCGCGCCTCGACGAGGCGCGCCAGGCGGCGCGTGACCTCGGGCGAGATGGTCGAGTGGTCCATCACGACGGCGCCCGGACGGAGCGTCTCGAGCACGCCGCCCGGCCCCGCGACGACCGCCTCCACGTCCGGCGAGTCTGGCACGTTGGTGATGACGACGTCGGCGGCGGCCGCGGCCTCCGCGGCGCTCGACGCCACGGTGGCGCCGTCGGCGACCAGCGCCTCCGCCTTGGCCCGGGTCCGGTTGAAGACGGTGACCGGAAAGCCCTTGCGGAGGAGGTTGCGGGCCATCCCCCGCCCCATGATGCCGATTCCGATGTAGGCGACCTTCAGCGTCATTGGTCCTCGCGTGTCCTTGCGCCGTGGCCCTGGCCTAGTCCCCGGCCACGGGGTGATTCGCCAGCGTCTCGAGCGCCCGGACCATCGCGGAGTGGTCCCAGCCGGCCCCGCCGTGCGCCGCGCAGGCGTTGAACAGCTCCTGGCAGGTCGCCGTGTTCGGCAGCGACACGCCGAGCGCCCTGGCCGACTCCAGGGCGAGGTTCAGGTCCTTCTGGTGGAGGGCGATGCGGAAGCCGGGCGCGAAGGTCCGCTTGATCATCCGCTCGCCGTGGATCTCGAGGATCTTCGACGACGCGAAGCCGCCCATGAGCGCCTGCCGCACCCGGGCCGGGTCGGCCCCCGCCTTCGAGGCGAAGAGCAGCGCCTCGCCGACCGCCTCGATCGTCAGGGCGACGATGATCTGGTTGGCGACCTTGCAGGTCTGACCGTCGCCGGACGGCCCGACGAGCGTGATGTTCTTCCCCATCTTCTCGAAGAGCGGCTTCACCTCGTCGAAGACCGACGGCTTGCCGCCGACCATGATGGTGAGGGTGGCGTTCTTCGCCCCGACCTCGCCCCCCGACACCGGGGCGTCGAGCATCTCGACCCCCATGTCGGCGAGCCGCTTCGCGAAGGCCTTCGTCGCCACCGGCGAGATCGACGACATGTCGACGACGATCTTCCCCTTCGAGAGCCCCTCCGCGAGGCCGGAGGGGCCGAAGAGCACCGCCTCGACGTCCGGCGTGTCCGGCACCATCGTGATGATGATGTCGGCCGCGCGCGCGACCTCCGCCGGGCTCCTTGCCGGCTTGCCGCCCTTCTTCACCAGCTCGTCCGGCACACCCGAGCGGCTGTGCAGGTGGACCGTGTACCCGGCGTCGATGAGGTGCCCGGCCATGGGCTTGCCCATGATGCCGAGCCCGATGAACCCGAGCGTCTTCGCCATCAGGCGTTCCCCCTGTAGGGCGTCATCCATCCGAGCCCCTCGACGGTCTTTCCCTTCGGCCTGTACTCGCAGCCGATCCATCCGGTGTAGCCGGCGGCGTCGATGGCCGCGAAGAGGTTGGGGAAGTTGATCTCGCCGGTGCCCGGCTCGTGGCGGCCCGGGTTGTCGGCGAGCTGCATGTGCGCGATCCGGGGCAGGTGATCCCGCATGGTCCTGATGAGGTTCCCCTCCATGATCTGCATGTGATAGATGTCCCAGAGGTAGGCGACGTTCGGCTCCCCCACCTCGTCCATGACCGCCAGCGCGTGGCGCGTCGTCGCGATGTGGAAGCCCGGCACGTCCTGGGTGTTCACGGCCTCGATCGCCATGGTGATGCCCGCCCGGCCGAGCGCCCGCGCCGCGAACCTGAGGTTGGCGATCAGGGTCTCGTGCACCTTCGCGGGGTCGACGCCGGCCGGCGTCTTGCCGACGAGACAGTTGAGCACCGTGCAGCCGAGCGCCTTCGCGTAGTCGATCGCCCGGCCCACGCCGTCCTGGAACTCGCCGACGCGGTCGGGCATGACCGCGATCCCGCGCTCCCCGCCGTCCCAGTCGCCGGCCGGCAGGTTGAAGAGGACCTGCACGAGACCGTTGCCCTTCAACCGGTCGACCAGCTCCTGCGTCGAGTACGCGTAGGGCAGCCAGTACTCGACGCCGGTGAAGCCGGCCTTCGCGGCCGCGGCGAAGCGCTCGGGGAAGCCCACCTCGCCGAACATCATCGAGAGGTTCGCACAGAACTTCGGCATCTCGCTCCTCGAGTGGCGAGCCGGCTCCGCGCGGGGCCGGCCACCTCGAGATCGTAACGCATGATCGCCGGTCGAGGCATGGCCGGTGCTCGACGCGCTCGGCGCCCGGTCCGCCTCGAGCGGGCCGGCCTCGAGCGCCGGCCGGGGGTCGGGCGCGGGCGGATGACGAGGCTCACTCCGAGTACCGCTCCTCCTTCCAGGGGTCGGCGCGGTTGTGGTAGCCGCGCACCTCCCAGAAGCCGGGCCGGTCGGCGGCGGCGAACTCGACCTTGCGGACCCACTTGGCGCTCTTCCACGCGTACAGCCCGGGGACGACGAGCCGGAGCGGGAAGCCGTGCTCCGGGGAGAGCGGCCGGCCGCTCTCGGCGTCGGCGAAGAGGCAGTCCTCGCCGGCGAACTCGTCGAGCGGCAGGTTCGTCGTGTAGCCGTGCTCGCAGTGGACGATCACGAAGCGCGCCTCCGGCCTCGGCCGCGCCCGCACGACGATCTCCCGCACGTGGACCCCTTCCCACCGCATGTCGTAGCGGCTCCAGGTCGTGACGCAGTGCATGTCGGCCGTGATCGACACGCGGGGGAGCGCCTCGAAGGCCTCGTACGAGAGCCTGAAGGGCGACTCGCAGAGCCCGAAGACCTCGAAGTCCCAGGTCTTCGGATCGAAGGGCGGGACCGGCCCGTAGTGCAGGACCGGCCACCGCTCGGTGAGGATCTGTCCCGGCGGGAGGCGGTCGCGGCGGCTCGGCATCGACGAGGTCTCCACGGGGTTGCGAATCTCGCGCGGCGCGTCGGCGGGGCGGTCCCACCAGCCGCCGCGGGGACGCGCCCGTGCCGCCAGGGCCGCCTCGACCCCTCGCACGAGGAGGCGCACCCCGCGCCGCAGCACCTCCATCAGCGGCGTCCGGCCGCCACGAGCGGCGGGACGAGGGCCGGGTCGAACGGCGCCCCTGCCCCCAGCGCGGCCGCTGCGCGGGCGAGGCCGGTACGGAGCGCCTCGAGATCGAGCCCTGCCCCGGCCCCTCCGAGCGGCGCGAGACGCGCCCGGGCCGCCTCGAGGAGCGACACGCTCCCCGCGCGGTTGCCGGTGACGGCGTGCTCGAGCGCGACGGCCATCTGGATGACGCCCTGGTACAGCTCCCGCGTCTCGCCGCTGGCGCGACGCCACTGCCCCTCGAGGAGGTCGTGCGCCTCGAAGTAGAGGCCCGCGCGCACGAGCCAGGCGGCGCGGTACAGCTCGGGCGGCAGCCCCTCGAGATCGGGCGGCGCCGGCCGGGCGAGCCCGGCACGCGCAACGGCGGCGCGTCTCGCACGCTCGGCCAGGTAGCGCCGCCGGCGCACCGCCTCGGGCGCGAGCCGGCCCGACCGGTCGAGGATACCGGCTCGCTTCAGCCGCTCGGCAGCCTCGCCGACCGGCGGCGCCGATCCCTCCCCCGGCCCGGCGGCCGCGAACGCGCCGGCCGCGTCGAGCGCCGCGGCGGCGCCGGCGTCCTCGAGCCCCTCGACCACCAGCCCCGTCACCGCATCGCGCAGGTCGAGCCAGGGGTGACCGGCCGGACGGCGGGGCGTGGGGGTCATCGCGCGCTGAGCGGCCTGGTCGGCGCGGAGCGCCCCGTCCGGGATCCGGCCGCCGCGGAGCGGTAGTGCTGGCCGAGGTCGGCCTCCCTGAAGAACGCCGCCAGCTCGCGCTCGCGCCGCCGCTCGTCCCAACCGGCGAAGCGGGCCATCGCCTCGGCCGCGCGCGGCGCGCAGTCCCGCCCCTGGCACGGCCCCGTGCCGGCGGCGAGGCGCCGGAAGAGGAGGTCGCGGAGCGTGACCGCCGACTCCCGGTCGACGGCATACTTCACCTGGGCCACGATGTCCGGGCTGTGGTCGCAGAGGCGGCGCGCCAGCGCCGGGTCGCCCGCCGTGGGCGCGAGCACGTCGCCGGCGCGGCTGCCGTAGGTCTCCACCAGCGCCGCCGCGACCGACGAGGGGAGCGCGTACCGACGCGCCAGGGCGGGCGCGTCGGTGGCGACCGCGCGCTCGATCGAGGACAGGTGGCCGCCGTAGAGCGGCGTCTCGGCCGTCCGGCAGCCGTCGCGACGGCCCACCCGGAGGGCGATCCGGTCCGTCACCGCCTCGGCGAGCGCACGGGCGGCGGTGAGCGTGCCGCCGGCGACCGAGAGGAGCGTGCCCCGCGGCCCCTCCGCGCGGATCAC
>DASVDK010000355.1:0-10882 GCA_036381125.1 Thermodesulfobacteriota bacterium
CCTCGCCGGCAACGCGGGCGAGATCCTGGTCATGCTCCTCGCGGCGCTCGTCGGGTTCCCGCTCCCGCTGCTGCCGGTGCAGATCCTCTGGGTGAACCTCGTGACCGACGGCCTGCCGGCGCTGGCGCTCGCCACCGAGCGGGTCGAGCCGGAGGCGCTCACCCGCCCGCCGCGCCGGCTCGACGACGGCTTCACCGACGCGCGGTTCCTGCGGCGCCTCGTACTCGCCGGCGCCGCGATCGGCCTGGTGTCGCTCCTCGGCTTCTGGCTCGGCTACCGGTCCTCCGGCGACGCCGACGAGGGGCGCAGCCTCGCCTTCGCCGTGCTCGTCGTGAGCCACGTGCTCTGGGCGCTCGCGGCCCGGTCGTGGACGCGGATCGCCCTCGGGCCGGCGCTCTTCACGAACGCCCGCCTGCTCGCCGTGGTCGTCGGGACGCTCGTCCTGCAGGTCCTCGTCGAGAGCGTGCCCGCCGTGGCCGCCTTCCTCGGCGTCGAGGCGCTCGCCCTCGGCGACTGGCTCCTCGCCGGCGCCCTCGGCCTCGTGCCGGCCGTGGCGGTGGACCTGTCGAAGTGGATCGAGCGGCGGGCGTCGTGCCGGGGGGCGCCGCGGCTCAGGAGCGGGCCGATCCGGGGCCCGGGGCCGGGAAGGCGCGCCGCAGCTCCTCCGGAAGCTGGTGGTACACGTCCTCCATCTGACCGCGGCTGACGGTCTGCGAGACGACGTTCCAGACGGCGGCCATGAGCGACGCCGCACGGTCCCGGTCCACGCCGAGCTGCCGAACGAGGTCGGCCTCGATCGTCTCCCGCGTGACGCCCTTGTCCGGGCCGGGCGGCAGCGCGCGCAGCCTCGGTTGGAGCAGCGAGGGGAGCTGCGCGACGAGGTCCTTCGCCTCGTCGGGGGTGAGTCGCCGCACGATCGAGCCGAGGACGACCTCGAGCGCCGCCTCCGCCCGCTCCGGCGCCTCCAGGGCCGCCTCCGCCTGCAGTTGCCGGACGAGGCGGCCGAAGGTGGCCTCCGCGCGGGCGGCGCGCCGCGCCCTCGCCGGCGACCTGACCGGCCCCGCCGGCCCGCCCTCGCCGATCTGCGCCTCGACGACCGCGGCCAGGTGATCGAGCGGCGCGGCCTCGTCGAGGAGGAGGTCGTCGAGCGTGACCAACCCGACGAGGCGCCCGTCCTCGACGAGCGGGATGCGCCGGACGTTGTAGTCCTCCATCATCCGGATCGCGTCGGTCTGGTCGTCGGCCGGGGAGAGCGTCACCACGGGCGTCGTCATGACCTCGGAGAGGGGGGTCGTCCTCGGGTCGCGCGCGCGTCCGACGACGCGGACCGTAAGGTCACGGTCGGTGACGATGCCGACCACCTGCCCCTCCCGCTGCACGACCACTGCGCCGATGTTGTTGTTCTCGAGCGCCCGCGCCGCGTCGAGCACCGGGGTGTTCGGGTTGAGCACCACGAGGCGCGGCCGCACGTACAGCCTGAGCGACATGCCGGTTCTCCTTCTCGATCGGTCAGGCGGTCGAGACGACCGCCCCGCGGCGCCGGCCGCGCGCGCGGAGCGTCCGCCTGCGCTGGAGCGCTCGCCGAACGGCTCGCTCCACGCCGGCGAGCGCCCGGTTCACCGCGCCGCGGCGCGAGGCGTCCCGCCCCTCGACGACCACGCTCGGCAGACCGTGCAGGACCACCGCGACCCGGCAGGCCGTGTCGACGCCGCCGCGGGGGCCGTTCACGTCCCGCAGGCCGACGTTCACGCGCTCGATGGCCGGCGCGAACTTCCCGAGCCTGTCGCCGAACCGGCGCCGGATGTCGTTCCGGGTGCGGCGGTCGAGCGCGACGCCCGTCGCCCGGATGCGCACCGGCATCGGCGGCGGGGCGTCCGTGCGGCCGGACGCCCGCGTGCGGCGGCGGACGATCGGGCGCCCGCCGCGCCGCGTGGCGCTCGCCGGCGACCGCTGCGTCGGCCGCTCGGCCCGGATCGTCGGGCGGGTCGATCCGCGACCGAGCGCGTCGAGCACATCGGTGGCCGTCACGATGCCGACGAGTCGATCGCCCTCCAGCACCGGCAGCGAGCCGACCTGACGGCCTCGCATCAGGTTCGCCGCCTGCCTGAGCGTCGTGTTCGGTTGGACGGTCACCGTGCCAGGCGTCATCAGCTCCTCGACCGTGCGGCCCTTGCGAAGGACCGCTCCGTTGCGGCCGCCGAGGTCGCGCTCGGAGAGGATCCCGACCAGGTGCGAGTCGTCGGTCACCACGAGATGGCGGATGCGGCGTTGCCGCATGCGGGACCAGGCGGCGCTCGCCGGCTCGGCCGCGCCGATGGTCTCCACGGGCGTGCTCATGATCTCGTGGACCCGCATGACGCCTTGCCTTTCATGAGCCGTACCCGCATCGAGACAAGGGGGGCGGTGCCGGCCGGGGCGGCCGGGGTGGCCGGTTGCCCGGCGCCTTGACCCACGTCAAGGCGCACCGGCGCCCGCGGCGACACGATGCCCGCGGGAGGTGCACCGGAACGTGTCCATGCCGAGGCCGTCACCGCAGCCGAGGGTCGCGTCGCTGCCTCCGGCGGCCCTCCCGGCGGTCCACTTCGCGGCGGCGTTCGGTGCGCTCGTCGTCGGCGCGGCCGGCCTGGTCTGGGCGGCGCCCGATCTTGCCGTCGGCGCCTACCTCGCGTTCCCCGTGATCGGGGTCGTGCACCTCTTCACGCTCGGCTTCGTGACGATGTCGATCATGGGCGTCCTCTACCAGTTCCTCCCGATCGGGCTCGGCGTCGGGATCCGGAGCGAGCGGCTCGCGTATCAGACCTTCGGCCTCTTCGCGCCGGGGGTGCTCCTCTTCGTGCTGGGGACCGCCCTCGCCCGGCACCCGCTCCTGCGCGCGGGCGTCGCGCTCGTGGCCGCGGCCGTCCTCGCGTTCGTCCTGAACCTCGCGGCGACGCTCGCCCGGGTCGAGAACCGGAACGTCACCTGGTGGGGGCTTGCCATCGGCGCCGCGAACCTCGTGGCGGTGCTCGCCCTGGGCGTCCTGCTCGCCGCCAACCTGGGGACCGGCAGCCTCGGCGCCGCGCGTCTCGGCGCGGGCGCCGCGCACGCCCACCTCGCCCTCCTCGGCTTCGTCATGCCGGTCGTCGTCGGCGTGGGGCACAAGCTCCTGCCGATGTTCCTGGTGGCGCCGGGCGTCGACCGCCGGCCGGCCGCGGCCGCCCTCGCGCTCCTCGGCGCCGGCGCACCGCTTCTGGCGGCCGGGCTCGGTCTCGGCAGCCGGGCGGCGGCGCTCGCGGGCGCCGGCCTCGCCCTGGCGGGCCTCCTCGCCTTCGTGCTGCAGGCCGCCCTTTACTTCCGGCGGCGCCGGCTGCCCGCGCTCGACCCGGCGATGCGGCTCGCGGCGTTCGGCGTGACGTCGCTCGCGCTGGCGGCGGCCCTCGCCCCGGCCGTCCTCGTCCGGGGTTCCCGCGCGCCGGGCCTCGTGACCGCGTACGGGATCCTGGGGCTCCTCGGCCTCTGCCTCTTCGTCGTCGGGCACTACTACCGGATCGTGCCGCACTTCGTCTGGCGCCAGCGGTACCTCTCGCGGCGGGACGGGGCGCCGATGCCGAGGCCCGACGACCTCCTCTCGCGGCGCCGGGCGTCGATCGCGGCCGCCCTCCTCGCGGCCGGCCTGGCCGTGCTCGCCGCGGCGGCGGCCCTCGCCGGGGTCGCCCCGGCGGCCCTCGCGCGGGCCGGCGCCCTCCTCTTCGCGGCCGGCGCCGCGACCGTTACCGTGCAGATGGCCGGGCTCGCGCTCGGCCGTTCGTGAAAGGAGACCTCCGATGCGACCGACGACGACCCTCCCCCCGATCGACCCGGCCGAGACGGTCCACGCGATCCTCGAGCGCCATCCGGAGACCGGGGCGGTCTTCGAGCGACACGGGATCCACGCGTGCTGCGGCGGCGACGTGCCGCTCGCCGTGGCGGCCGAGCGCGACGGCGCCGACCTTGCGCGCCTCGTCGCCGACCTCCGCGAGGCGGTGGGGGAGGGCGGCGGGGACGCCAACCGCCAGGGCGGGTCGCGGTGAGGTGAGCCGCGGGGCGGGTCGGCACCGGCCCGCCGATCCTCACTCCTCCTGACCCCTCCATGAACCCCCGCGGGCCGAGGCGCGATCGGCTCTAGCGCCGTCGGGGGGGCGCTGCGACGCCGGACGCACCGCCGGTCCGGCGTCTCCCGGCAAGGCGAGCGCGCAGCAGGGCGGCAAGGACGACGGCCTGGTTGTGCTCCGGGTCGCGCGCGCCGTAGACGAGCGTGACGGGGCCGCGGCGGGCGTGCGCCGCGAGGTCGGCCAGCGCCGCCTTCGGCTCTGCCTGCGCGAGCTCGCGCCGGTAGCGACGGCGAAACTCGTCCCACCGCTCGGGGTCGTGACCGAACCAGCGGCGCAGTGCATCGCTCGGCGCGAGCACCCTGGCCCAGACGTCGATGCGCGCCGTCGCGCGCGAGACGCCGCGCGGCCAGAGGCGGTCGACGAGGACGCGGTAGCCGTCCTCCGGAGAGGCCGGCTCGTAGACACGCTTGATGCGGATCGTCATTGCCCCCCCAGTATGACGCGCCCGGCCGGGCCTGTCGCGGACCTGGGGCATCGGTGTCCCCGCCGGGACGGCGATGCCCCGCCCGGGCGCGCGGTGCGCGTTCGCACCTCCAGGTATTTCGCGGGGTCACGCGCCATTCGGGCCGGCGGTGGAGCCGGTCCCGGTCTTGCACAGGGGGACGGCAGCGCGCGAGAGATCGCGCCGCCGACGCGGTCCTCCATGGATATCGGGAGTGAAGTCGTGAGAGACGCGAAGAGACTCATCGTCGTGCTGGCGGCGGCGCTCGTCGTCGCCGGCTGCCAGAAGGGCGGGGAAACGCCGGCCCCATCCGCCGTCGCCTCTCCCGAGTCGGGCGCGCCGGCCCCCTCCGTGGCGAAGGCGGGCGACCCGCGCGGACAGATCTTCATCGACAAGGGATGCGTGATGTGCCACCAGGTCTCGAAGCTCGGCGTCCCGGGGCAGGAGATCGGCCCCGATCTGAGCTTCGCCGCCAGCGACGTGCGCGCCCGCTTCGGGACGGACCTCGAGTCGTTCCTGAAGAACCCCACCGGCACGATGCAGATCGTGCTCTCGAGCCAGATCACGCTGTCCGAGGACGAGCGCGAGGACATCGCCGAGCTGCTCATCGAGCTCGAGAAGGACCACGACTCGGACCGCAAGGACCGCAAGGACCGGAAGTGAGGAGACGGGAGGACGACATGTCCACGAAACATCACACGAGGCGCGCTGCGGTGCTCGCGATCGGCGCCGCCGCGGCCCTGGTCGCGGGGGGCTGCAGCGCCGGATCGAAGCCCGCGGCCGAGAAGCCGGCCGCCACCGACGCGGCTCGCGCCGCGTACGTCGCCCCGGGCGAGCTGGACCAGTACTACCTCTTCTACTCGGGCGGACACTCGGGGCAGGTGTTCGTGGCCGGGGTACCCTCCATGCGGCACATCGCCACGATCCCCGTGTTCACGCCGTACCCCGGCACCGGCTACGGCTTCGACGACGAGTCGAAGGCGATGCTCGGGGCGTTCACCTGGGGCGACGTGCACCACCCGAACCTCTCGAAGACCGACGGCCGGTACGACGGCCGCTGGCTCTTCGTGAACGACAACGCCAACAACCGCGTGGCCCGCATCGACCTGCGGGACTTCAAGACGAAGCAGATCTTCGGCCCGATCCCGAACTCGAGCGGCAACCACGGCTCCGCATTCGTCACGCGCAACACCGAGTACCTCCTCGTCGCGAGCCGCTTCTCGGTCCCGCTGCCCAAGGGGCGCGTGGCGCCGGTCAAGGACTACGGGACCCAGTACAGGGGCTCGGTGACCGGCCTCAAGGTGGACCCGGCGTCGGGCGAGATGTCGATGGGGTGGCAGATCGTGACGCCGCCGTTCAACTGGGACCTCGGCGCGACCGGCCGCGGCCCGAGCGACGGCTGGGCCTTCTGGTCCAGCTACAACAGCGAGCGGGCGACCGGCAAGCTCGAGGTGACCGCCTCCCAGAACGACCGTGACTACGCGGCGTTCGTCAACTGGAAGGCGGCCGAAGAGGCGATCGAGAAGAAGCAGTACACGGAGATCGGCGGCGTCAAGGTCATCGACCCCGCGAAGGCGAAGGGGGTCATGTACCTGGTGCCGCTCGGCAAGAGCCCCCACGGCATCGACGTGACGCCGGACGGCCGGTACGTCATCGGCTCGGGCAAGCTCGCGCCGGTCGTGACCGTCTACGACTTCGAGAAGTTCAAGGAGGCGATCGCGAAGGAGGACTTCGTCGGCGAAGAGGACGGCATCCCGGTCGTCCGCTGGGAGGCCGCGGCGATCGCCGAGGTGCCGGTGGGCCTCGGGCCGCTCCACACGCAGTTCGACGGCAAGGGCTACGCCTACACGTCGCTCTTCGTCGAGTCGGCCGTGGCCAAGTGGAAGCTGCCGCCGTACGAGCCCGGCGCGAAGATGGAGCAGTACGTGGTCGACAAGATCCCGGTCCACTTCAACATCGGCCACCTCGTCACCTCGCACGGCGACACCGAGGAGCCCGACGGGCGGTGGCTCGTGGCGATGAACAAGCTCTCGAAGGGCCGGCACCTGAACGTGGGGCCGTCGCAGCCCGAGTCGAGCCAGCTCATCGACATCACCGGGCAGAAGATGCGGATGATCGCCGAGGCCTTCACCGAGCCGGAGCCGCACTTCGCCCAGCTCGTCCGGGCGGACGTCCTCAAGCCGATCGAGGTGTACTCGAAGGACGAGAACACGAACCCGAACGCCATCTGGTCGGCCGACGAGGCGAAGGTCGAGCGGAAGGGCAACAAGGTCACGGTGTGGCTCTACCAGGTGCGGACCTTCTTCGCGCCGGACGTGATCGAGGTGAACCAGGGCGACGTGGTGACGGTGCACATCACCAACGCCGAGCAGACGCGCGACGAGCTGCACGGCTTCGGGATCGCCGAGTACAACGTCAACGTCGTCAACGACCCGGGCGAGACCAAGACGGTCACGTTCGTCGCGGACAAGGCGGGGGTCTTCCCCTTCTACTGCACGAACTTCTGCTCGGCGCTCCACCAGGAGATGCAGGGCTACCTGGTGGTGAACCCGTCGAAGCGCAAGCCGAGCGCGTAGCGCCGGCGACGACGGCGGTCGGGCCCGGGCGGGGGTGTCCCCGCCCGGGCCCCGGACCCGAGGAGGCGAGACCGTGGACCGCATGATCGACAGGCTCGAGACGACGCTTTCCCGGCCGCTCGGGGGCCCGACGCGCGGCGCCCTGCTCCTCGGCGCCCTGCTCCTCACCCTGGCGCTCTTCCTGCCGCTCTGGCGGATCCACCTCGAGGCCCAGCAGTTCCCCGAGGGGCTCGACCTCTGGATCTACCCGTCGCGGATCGTCGGCGGCAACGGCGGGCAGGACCTCAACGAGATCAACGTCCTCAACCACTACATCGGCATGAAGGCGATCGAGCCGGCCAGCTTCCCCGAGATGAAGTGGCTGCCGTTCGGCATCGGCGTCTTCGCCCTCGTGAGCCTGCGCGCGGTCGTCCTCGGCCGCGTGCGGACCCTCGTCGACACGATCGTCCTCTTCGTCTACTTCGGCGGCTTCGCCCTCGGCTCCTTCTACTGGCGCCTCTACACCTACGGGCACAACCTCGACCCGAAGGCGCCGATGACCGTGCCCCCCTTCACGCCGCCGATCATCGGCGAGCAGCAGCTCGCCAACTTCCACGTGACGAGCCTGCCGCAGGCCGGCGCGCTGCTGCTCGCCGCCTACGGCCTCGTCCTGGCCGGCTGCCTCGTCGTCGAATGGCGGCGCAGCCGGCGCGCGGCCGGGGAGCGGGTGGCCGTGCGGATCGTCGCCCGGGCCGGGGTCGGGCATGCGCGCTAGGGGCGCCGTCGGGGCCGCCGTCGCGGCGGGGTTCCTCCTGGCGGGCGCCGCGGGCGCCGCGGAACTCCGGGTGGCGCCGGCGGGCCCCTACCGCTCCATCGGGGCCGCCGTCGAGGCGGCGCGCCCGGGCGACACGGTCCGCGTCGCGGCCGGCCTCTACCGCGAGCGGGTCGTGATCGATCGGCCGCTGGCGCTCCTCGGGGAGCCGGGCGCCGTCGTGGACGGCGGCGGCGAGGGGACCGTCGTCCACGTCGCCGCGCCGGACGTGCGCCTCGAGGGGCTCGTCCTTCGGGCGAGCGGCCGGTCGCTCGACCGCGACGACTCGGCGGTCCTCGTGACCGGGCCGCGCGCGGTCGTCAGGGGCAACGTCCTCGAGGAGGTCCTTCACGGCGTGTACCTGCGCGGCGCCGGTGGGGCGACCGTCGCCCGCAACGTCATCCGGGGCGGCGAGGCGAGGTCGCTCTCGACGCGCGGCGACGGCGTGCGGATCTGGAACGCGAGCGGGAACGTCGTCGCCGACAACGACATCCGCGACGTGCGCGACGGCATCTACGTCCAGGCGGCCGACGACAACGCGATCGAGCGCAACGCCGTGCGCGGGTCGCGCTACGGGCTCCACTACATGTACGCGGGCCGCAACGCCTTCGTCGGCAACCGGTTCGAGGAGAACCAGGTCGGCGCCTCGGTGATGATGTCGCGCGGCATCACGCTCGAGGCGAACACCTTCGCCCGCAACGCCGGCTACGTCGGCTACGGCCTCCTCCTCCAGGACGCGAAGGACGTGGTCGTCGAAGGCAACCGGTTCGTCGGCAACGCGACGGGGATCTTCATGGACCTCGCCATCGGCGGCCGCGTCGTCGGCAACCTCGTCACCGGCCACGAGGTGGGGATCCATCTCTACCCGAGCAGCGAGGACAACGTCGTCGCCGGGAACCTCTTCGCCTCGAACGTGGCCGACGTCCACACCGGCCGGGGCGGCGCGGCGAACCGGTTCGCGGACGATCGGGGCGGCAACTACTGGAGCGGCGCCGCGGTGTACGACTTCGACGGCGACGGCTTCGGCGACGCGCCGCACCGGACCGGGTCGCTCGTCACGCACCTCGCGGAGGCCTACCCGCAGATGCGGCTCTTCCTCTTCTCGCCCGCCGTCCGCGCGCTCGACCTGGCCGAGCGCGCCGTCCCGGTCTTCCGGGTCCCGGAGGCGGTGGACCCGAGGCCGCTGGTCCGGCCCCCCCTGGTGGCGGCCGAGGCGCCCATCCCGGCGCGCGAGGCCGCGGGTGGGCGGGGGCTCGCGGCGGTCGGCGCGCTGATGCTGGCGGTCGGCGGCGGGGGGCTCGCCGTCGGGGTGCGGCGGCGCGGGAGGCGTCGGTGATCCGCATCGAGCACCTGGTCAAGACGTACGGCGTGCTTCGCGCCGTCGACGGCCTCTCCCTCGAGGTCCGCGAGGGGGAGTGCGTGGGCCTCGTCGGGCCGAACGGAGCCGGCAAGTCGACCACCCTCAAGTCGATCGTCGGGCTCGTCCGGCCGACCGCGGGACGGATCACCGTGGCGGGTCACGACGCCGCGCGAGCGCCGCACGCCGCGCGGGCCGCCCTCGGCTACCTCCCCCAGGGGGTGCAGTTCGCGCCCGGCTTCACGGCGGCCGAGACCGCCACCCTCTTCGCCCGGGTCCGGGGCCTGGCCGGCGCGCCGGCGCGGGCGCGGGAGGCGCTCGACCGGGTGGGGCTCGCGGCCGCGGCCGACCGGGACGTGGCCGGCTTCTCGGGAGGGATGCGGCAGCGGCTCGGCCTCGCCGTGGCGCTGCTCGGCGCGCCGGCCACGCTCGTCCTGGACGAGCCGACCGTCTCGCTCGACCCCGAGGCGAGCATGGCGATCCGGGACGTCCTGGCGGCGGAACGGGCGGCGGGCCGGACCGTGCTGATCTCGTCGCACATCCTCGCGGAGCTCGAGGCGGTCGTCGACCGGGTGGCCGTGGTGCAGGAGGGGCGGCTCCTCGCAGAGGGCCGGCCGGCGGACCTCGCGCGCCGGCTCGGGCTCGCCGCCCGGCTGCGGATCGACGCCGGCGCGGACGCCCCTCGGGCGGCCGAGGCCGCGCGGGCGGCCGGCGCCGCCGACGTGCGGGTCGAGGGGGCGTGCGTCGAGTTCAGGGTTGCCGACGGCCGCAAGCTCGCCGTGCTCGACGCGGTCCGCGCCGCGACGCCGGTCCGCGACGTCACGATCGAGCCGGTCCGGCTCGAGGACGTGTACCGGCGCCTCCTCTCGGAGGCGAGCCGGTCGGAGGGGGCAAGCCATGCGGCGTGACGGCATGACACGGAGGCGTCTCTTCGCCGCGGCCGCCGGCCTCGTGGCCGGCTGCGCGGCCGCGGCGAGGGAGCCGCGGGCGATCCTGGTCGGCGCGGAGTCGTGCGCCTTCTGCCGCATGACGATCCTCGACGAGCGGGTCGCGGCCGAGTACCTGGTCGACGGCAGGGTCGTCGTGTTCGACGACGCCGGCTGCCTGCGCGACTGGGTGCTGGCCCGCGGCGCCGGCGCGGCAGGCGCCGCCTGGCTGCGCGACTACGCGGGGGAGGGATGGGTCCGGGCCGAGTCGGCCGTCCTCGTCGCCGGGGCGGTCGCGACGCCGATGTCGACGAACGTCGTGGCCTTCGCCTCCGGCGCCGCCGCGGACGCGCTCGTCGGGGAGCGGGGCGGCCGGCGGATCGCGCTCGCCGAGCTGCTCGGTCCGGGGGCCGCGGCCGGGCGCCGTTACGCGCTCGCGGACGAGCCGTCGGTCGCGCCGGGGCAGGGGCGGGCCGGGCACGGCGGAGGCGGCCATGAGTGAGGCGATGCGGTCGGCGGCCATCGGTCGAGCGCTCGCGGCGTCGCGAGGGCCCGGCGCGTCGTCGCCGCGCGCGGCCGAGGCGACTCGCGCGGCGCCCCGGGCGCCGGGGCGCAATTATCGTTAAAACCTTTTAAACCATCGCCGGCCGCGTTATTCTGC
>DASVDK010000356.1:0-7296 GCA_036381125.1 Thermodesulfobacteriota bacterium
GCTATACCACGATCCGCAGGCCTTTCGGGGGGTGCCTTCTCAGGCCTTGGTCTCGCCGCCGCCCCTGGGGGCGGCGCTTCCGGCAGGCGGCTTGCCGCCGCCCTTCGAGCCGGGGCGCGCTCCGCCCTCGGCCCGCGGGCCGCCGCCCGTCCGGCCGGGGCCGCCGGAGCGACCCGGTCCACCCGGACGGCCGGCTCCGCCCGGCCGCGGGCCGCGCGCCCCGCCCGCCTCCGACGGCCTGGGGGGCGCGATGGGGACGACCGGCTTCACCTTCGGGATCACCTGGCGCGCCGCCGGAATCGGCGCCGGGGCCGGCTTCTTCTCGACCGGCTTGACGTTCCTGTACTTCGCCGTGAAGCGCTCGACCCGCCCGGCCGCGTCGACGATCTTCTGCTTCCCCGTGAAGAAGGGGTGGCAGTTCGAGCAGATCTCGACCGTGATGCCCGGCTTGGTCGACCGCGTCTCGATCACGTTGCCGCAGGCGCAGGTGATCGACACCGGCTCGTACCTGGGATGGATACCGCTCTTCATGAAGTCTCCATTATCGGCTCGGCGCCGCCCTCCGCTCCGGGCCGGCGAAGCTCGCGGCCGCCGCTTCGTCACCGGCTCGCGGCCGCGGCCGCGGCGCCCCGGGGTGAACCCGGGCTCCGCTCTCCGGCGACCCGGCGGGACGCCTCGGGGTGTGCCGAAAACCCCTTAGTTTAGCGCGGACGGCACGGCCTCGCCACCTGCCGGACCGCCCCGCGGCCGGCGGAAGCTCGTCCGGCGCTACTTGTTCATGCTGTCGAAGAACTCGCGGTTCGACTTGGTGCCCTGCATCTTGTCGAGGAGGAACTCCATGGCCTCGACCGGGTTCATGGGCGAGAGGACCTTGCGCAGGATCCAGACCCGGTTCAGGTCCTCGCGCGGCAGGAGCAGCTCCTCCTTCCGGGTGCCCGAGCGCGCGATGTCGATGGCCGGGAAGACCCGCTTGTCGACCAGCCGGCGGTCGAGGTGGATCTCCATGTTGCCGGTCCCCTTGAACTCCTCGAAGATGACCTCGTCCATCCGGCTGCCGGTGTCGACGAGCGCGGTCGCGATGATGGTGAGCGAGCCGCCCTCCTCGATGTTGCGCGCCGCGCCGAAGAAGCGCTTGGGCCGGTGCAGCGCGTTCGAGTCGACGCCGCCGGAGAGGATCTTGCCCGACGGCGGCACGACCGTGTTGTAGGCGCGCGCGAGCCGGGTGATCGAGTCGAGGAGGATGACCACGTCGCGCTTGTGCTCGACGAGGCGCTTGGCCTTCTCGATGACCATCTCGGCCACCTGGACGTGGCGAGTCGCCGGCTCGTCGAAGGTGGACGAGATGACCTCGCCCTTCACCGACCTGAGCATGTCGGTCACCTCCTCGGGCCGCTCGTCGATGAGCAGCACGATGAGGAAGACCTCCGGGTGGTTGGCGGTGATGCCGTGGGCGATGTTCTGCAGCAGCATCGTCTTGCCGGTGCGGGGCGGGGCCACGATGAGGCCGCGCTGCCCCTTGCCGATGGGCGTCAGCATGTCGACGACGCGGCTCGAGTAGTTGTCGGGGACGGTCTCGAGCTTGAGCTGCTCCTGCGGGTAGAGCGGCGTGAGGTTGTCGAACAGGACCTTGTCGCGGGCGACCTCGGGCTCCTCGTAGTTGACCTTGTCGACCTTGAGGAGCGCGAAGTAGCGCTCGCTGTCCTTCGGCGGCCGGATCTGCCCGGAGACGGTGTCGCCGGTCCTCAGGTTGAACCGGCGGATCTGCGACGGTGAAACATAGATGTCATCGGGGCCGGGAAGGTAGTTGTAGTCGGGTGCGCGCAGGAAGCCGAAGCCGTCGGGAAGGGTCTCGAGAACGCCTTCGCCGAAGACCATGCCGTTCTTCTCGGTCTGGGCCTGCAGCAGGGCGAAGATGAGCTCCTGCTTGCGCATGCCCGCGGCGCCCTCGATGTTGAACTGCTTCCCGATGGCGACGAGGTCGTTGATCTTCTTGTCCTTCAGTTCCTTGAGATTCATCTACGCTCCTCAAGCGTCCCTCTACTGGCCGGCCAGCGCGTTCCCTCGGCTTCGGCGGGGGTGCGGCCGGCGCCGCGCGGCGCTTCGATCGCCTCGCGACTGCCCCGGGACTCCGGGGCGCCTCCCCAGGCTCGCCTCGTCGCGATCGACGCAGGTGGGCCCTGCCGGGGGCGGTATGTATACGTGTCCAGGGGGCCGATCGGCTATCTCGTCTGCTTAAAAGACCGGTGCTCCGGAGGCTCGGTGTGCGCCGCCAGACCTCGACAGACCAGGGCCGCACGCGGAGCCGGGGTTATACGGTGAAGGCGAAAGGCAAGCCGGCCGGGGGGTAAGACTGAACCTAACTGTAGGCGGCCCCCTTCGCCCTGTCAATCCCTTTTTGCTCGGACCGCCCTCGCTCTCGCCCGCTCTCGCAGCGCCTCCGCCAGCGCCGCGACCTGCCGGCGGGTCGACTCGAGGCTACCGCCGTTGTCGATCTCGTAGTCGGCCAGGGCGCGCTTGCGCTCGAGCGGCCACTGCGCCGCCACCCGGGCCTCGGCCTCGGCCCGTGAGAGGCCTCGCCTGCCGACGAGCCGCTCGATCTGCGTCTCCCGGGGGGCGGCCACCAGGACGACGGCGTCCATCCACCGGGCGTTGCCGGACTCGAGGAGGAGCGCTGCGTCGACCACGGCGACGCCGCCGGGGTCCCGGCGGGCGATCTCGGCCAGCCGGGCCCGCTCGGCCTCGAAGACCCGCGGGTGGACGATCGCCTCGAGCCGCGCGCGGGCCGCCGGGTCGGCGAAGACGATGGCTCCGAGGCGGGCCCGATCGAGCCGCCCGTCCGGCGCCACGACCTCGGGGCCGAACGCCGCGACCACCTCCGCGAAGGCCGGCCGACCCGGTTCGACCACCTCCCGGGCCAGGCGATCGGCGTCGATCACCGGGATCCCCAGCGCCTCGAGCATGGCCGACACGGTGCTCTTCCCGCTCGCGATCCCGCCGGTGAGGCCCACCACGAGGAGGTCGAACCCGTGCCCCCCCTGTGCCCGTGCGTCGTTCATCGGGCGCCGTCTCCACACGCTCGAGTGCCGGGGCCGCCGGGCGGGCCACCGCCGCCCGGCGGGGCCCCTGCCTCCGGCGCGACCTCACGCCGCGCCGTGAGTCGCCCTCCCTCGCCGGGCGCCCACGGCGCGCCCGTCGGCCAGCCTGCGAGCGACGGGCGCGTCGCTGCTGCCTGCCCGATCCGCCGCCCGCGTCATCGCTCCGTTGCCTCGGGAAGCCAGATGACGCCCGCCTGGCGCCCGGTCCGGGCGCCGTCGCGCCGGTGCGAGAAGAACAGGTCGCCCCGGCAGGCCGTGCAGAGGCCAGCCGCCTCGATGCCGTCCGGGAGCAGGCCGGCCGCCTCGAGCCGCCGGCGGACCGCCGCGACCAGATCGAGGCGCCACCGTGGCCGTCCCTCGCGGGCCGCCGAGGGGGTCGCCACGGGAGGCGCGAACGGCAGCCCCGCCTCGGCGAAGCGCTCGGCCACCGGCGCATCGACCTCGTAGCAGCAGGGACCGATGCAGGGCCCGATGGCCGCCCGCAACGCGCCCGGCCGGCTGCCGTAGGCGCGGGCGAGCGCACGCACGGCGGCGCCGGGCGCATCCGCGACCACCCCGCGCCAGCCGGCGTGCACCGCGCCGACGGCCGGCCGCGCCGGATCGACCAGCAGGACCGGCACGCAGTCTGCCGCGAGCACGAGGAGGACCACCCCCGGCCGGTCGGTCACCGCGGCGTCGTACTCGCCGATGGGACCGGACGCCGGCTCCGTCCCGTCCACCACCGCCACCTCGGCCCCGTGCACCTGCCGCAGGCGGGCGACGCGCTCGTACGCGAAGCCGAGCGCCGCGGCGAGGCGGCGGCCGTTGGCCGCCACGCGCGCCGGGTCGTCGCCGCTGCCGGCGCCGAGGTTGAGGCTCGCGTAGGGCGGCGGGCTCACCCCTCCGGCGCGCGCCGTGAACGCGGCCTCGGCCGGACCCAGGTGCGGACGGAGGACGACCAGGTCGTTCACCGTCTCAACGGGCGGCATCCAGCGCGGCCAGGACGCCGGCCAGGTCGGCCGGGAGCGGGGACGTGAAGCGCATCGCCTCCCCGGTCCTCGGATGCGGGAACCCGAGCACCCCCGCGTGCAGGAACTGCCGCGAGAGCCCGGCAATCGCCCGGCGAGCGGCTTCGGGCAGGGCCGCCGGCGGCGGCCGGCGGCCGCCGTAGGTGCGATCGCCCACGATCGGGTGCCCTCGCTCGGACAGGTGGACCCGGATCTGATGGGTGCGGCCCGTCTCGAGGCGAACGGCCAGCAGCGCCAGCGGTCCCGGGAAGGTCCGGACGACCTCGTAGTGGGTGACCGCGCGGCGGCCCCGCCGCGCGCGCGAGGACATGCGCCGCCGGTCGGTCGGGTGCCGGCCGATGGCCGATTCGATGCGGCCGCGCCCTCCGGCCGGCACGCCGTGCACGAGCGCGGTGTAGACGCGCTCGACGTCGTGCGCCTTGAAGCGGGCGGCCAGCGCCTCGCGCGCCTCGGCCGTCCTGGTCACGACGAGGAGCCCCGAGGTGTCCTTGTCGAGGCGGTGGACGATCCCCGGCCGGAGCGGGTCGCCCGCGTCGTCCAGGGCGCCGGCGTGGTGCAGGATCGCGTTCACGAGGGTCCCCCCCGGATGACCGGCCGCCGGATGGACGACCAGGCCGGCCGGCTTGTCGACGACGAGCAGGTCCTCGTCCTCGTAGACGACGGAGAGCGGGATCGCTTCGGCACGCGCCTCCATCGGGGCGGGAGGCGGGACCGACACCGAGAGGCGGTCGCCCGCCCTGACGCGCTGGCCGGGCTTGGCCGCGGGCTTCCCGTTGACGGTGACCCGGCCGTCGTCGATCAGCCGGCCGATCTGCGCGCGGGGCAGTCCGAGGTCGGCCCGGACGAGCACGTGGTCGAGCCGGCCCCCGCCGCCTTCCGGAACGATCAGCTCGTGAACCAACCCACCTATCGCTCCGCCTTGATCTCGTGATAGAGGGCGTAGAGCTTGACGTACTCGGCGCTCACCCGCTCCGGGTCGAGCCCGATGCACTTCGCGTACGCCTTGAGGAAGCCGCGGAGGTAGGCGGGAACCGGAAGCTGGCGGAAGTTCTCCTCCTCGATGAACTGCAGGTACGTCAGGTTCACCTTGGTCGTCTGCGCGATGTCGCGGAGGCTGATCCCCTGCTGCTCGCGGATCTTGCGCAGGAGGGCGCCGGTGACGACCGCCCCCTCGGGAAGGGTCGGCCGCTCGGCCGCCCCCGCGCCCGCCCGCCCGGCGCCCGGCGCCCGGCCGGCCTCGGACCGTGCCGGCGCCTCCGGCGGGGTCGAGGGCCTGGCCACCGGCCTCACCGGCACGGCCGGGGGGGCCGGGGGCTTGAGGAGGGTCGAGACCGGCCGCCCCTGCGGCCGCGCCGGCGGGATGCCGATCGACTCGTCGTAGCGGGCGCGCGCCTCCTCGTTCATGAGGGTCCGGTAGGCCTCCTCGATCCGCTGCTGCATCTCGCGGCACTCGTCGGCGCTGAAGAGCGAGTAGACCGCCAGCGAGTTCGCGGCGAACGCGGCCCGGCTCTTGTTGTACGCGACCTGGATCTCCTCGCGCGTGGCGGTCGGCGCCACCTCGAGGAGGTCGTAGTAGGTGGGCTCGCGGGCGCTCACCGATCAGGCTCCTTGCAGGAGTCGGGCCGCGATCCGCTCCACCGATCTGGCCGACACCGATCCGGGGTGCCTGAGGAGGAGCGGCTCGCGCCGGCGGACCGACTGCCAGACGACGTCGTCGTAGTCGATGGCGCCGAGGTACTCGACCTCGATGCCGAAGTACTTCCGGCAGGCGGTGCGCATGTGCTCGCCGATCTCGACGTCCGCGCGCGTGCGCGCCTGGTTCATGATGATCTTCGGGCGGAACTCGCCGATCTGCCGCTGGATGACTTCGCCGATCTGCGTGTCCATCTGCATGATGCGGGTCAAGAGGTCGTTGGGCGTCCGGATGCCGAGCGCGTTCTTCTGGTCCATGGCCGACTCGATGAGCCGCTTGACCTGCGCGTTGGCCACGACGCGGCGCAGGCGGCGGTAGAACGCGCTCTTGATGAACCGGTAGCAGTTCTCGATGGAGGTCGGCTCGGGGACGGCAACGACGATCCCCTTCTGGGCGAGGAGGAAGAAGTCGAGGGTATTGTACGTGGTCCCGGCCCCCAGGTCGAGGATGACCACGTCGGCGTCCAGCTCGGCGATGCGGCGCAGGAGCATCGTCTTCTGCACGAAGTTGAGGTTCGCCGCCGAGAGGAAGTCGTGCGCCCCGCTGATGAGCGAGAGGTTCGGTACGCCGGTCCGGATCAGGATGTCCTCGATGCCGCGGACGCGGCGGGACACGAAGTCGGTGAGCGTGACCTTCGGCTCCGGGATGCCCAGGCAGGTGTGGAGGTTCGCGCCGCCGAGGTCGGCGTCGACCAGGACCACCCGGCGCCCCGCGCGCGCGAGCGAGATGCCGAGGTTGCTCGTGATGAGGCTCTTGCCGATGCCCCCCTTGCCGCCGCCGACGGCCCAGATCTCCCGGGTGTCGCGCGTCGGCTCGCGCCGCCGGCCGGACGCGTTCGCCTGCGGCAGCTCGATCGTCGGCGCCGCCGCCGCTCGCGCGCCGCCGCCCGGCGCCGCCGGCGAGGCGGACGCCTCGGCCACGCCGCCCCCCTCCCCGTCCACATCGGGCTCCACCGCGTCGAGGCCGTGGGCGTACGGCGCGGAACGATGCGGGCTGGCCGGGACGCGCCCCCAGGCCGCGGCACCGTCGGCGCGGGGCGTGCTGGGCTTGAGGAACCGGCGCAAGAAGCTCACTGACCGTCCGGGCGCGCGGCCCGCTCGTGGCACGTGAAGCACGACACATCGCGGCTTCGCGCCCGAGAGGGACGCGGCGGTTCGAGTGACGAGACGAGTCGGTCCGTTGTTATCGAGCGAGCACCCGAAAGTCAAGGATAAAACGGGGACTTCGACACGCCGATCGGCCGCGCGCCGCCGCGGCCGCCCTCGCGCGGCGCGGCCGCGCGCGCCGCGACGCGCCCGCCGTACACGTTTGAAATCGTCGGGCCCCGGGACCTGAACACCCGGGCGCTCAGTCGCGCGCCGCGAGCCGGCCCGCGTCGGCGAACGAGTGGTAGCGGGCGTCACCGACGATGACGTGGTCGAGGACCCGGATGCCGAGGAGGTCGCCGACCGCGACGAGGCGGCGCGTGAGGTCGACGTCCTCCCGGGAGGGCGTCGGGTCG
>DASVDK010000357.1:0-6299 GCA_036381125.1 Thermodesulfobacteriota bacterium
GTGAAGGTCAGCGGCACGGGAACGAAGTCGAGCACCGGCCTGGTGGAGATCGTCCTTCGGTTCGAGGTCCTTCCTCCCTTCGCGCCCAACCTGAGGTGGGAGTCCTTCGCCGGCCTGGCGCGGAGGGACACCTTCCCGCTCGCCTGGGAGACGGCCGACGTCTCCAACGCGACTTTCGACGGCGCGTGCCTTATCGAGCAGCCGCAGCCCGCCGTCACGTTCACCATCACCCCGTAGGCGCCGTCCGCTCGATCCACTCCACGGTCCGGAGGATGCGGCGCACCGTCCGCGCCGCATCCCGCGGCCGCACGGACGACCCCGCCTGCGCCTGGAAGCTGTAGAGACGCCCCTCGCGAGCCGCCGCCGCGACCACCGAGACGGGTAGCGCGTCGCGCCGGTCCTCGAAGACCTGCAACACCCCGCGAACGCCGCCGACGCGGAGGCTCGTCTCCACGTGGAGGCGCCGCCCCTGGCGAGCGGCGGCACGCAGTCCCGCGGCCCACGCCTCGAGCGCGGCCCGCTCGGTCGTCTGGTCCCCATCCGTCCGCCGCATCTCCGGCGGGATCGCGAAGGAGCGCACCGCGAGGACGATCCCCCTGTCGGGACGGCCGGCGGAGAAGTCGGCATCGGCGTAGCCGAGCGAGGTGACCGTCCAGTCCGGCGGAAGGCGGAAGCGGAGCCCTTCGGCCTCGAGCGCGACCGTCCGCCAGAGCCGGGCCGCGGCGGCGGCGCGCCACCAGGAGACGCCGCCGAGGACGAGGGCGGCCAGCACGGCGAGCGCGACGACGTCGCGGACGAGGGCCTGTCGAGACGGCACGGGCATGGCGGGCCATCCTAGCAGAGCCGCCGCGGCGCGGAGCGCTCCCGCGGAGACGGGCCCGGAGCCCCGGGGAGGCGGACCCGACCGACGGATGCTTGACTCCGATCACCGCCTCTGGTAGACCGCCGCGTCCGGACGGCCGGGAGGACCGCCCTTCCGCACGCCGTCCGCCGTCTCCATGTGCGCGGAGGCCTCGAGCTGCCCATGTCGGGCGTGAGTCCCATCGTCTCCGGAACCGGATCGATCGCCGCCGAGCCGGGAGCCCGCCGATGAGAGCGAGGCTCGTCCTCCTCGCGGCCGCCTTCCTGCTCGTCGCGGGCGGAACCCTCGCGGCGATCCTCCTCGTCGGCTTCAGGGGCTCCGCCCACGAACAGCTCGAGCGCCACGGGGTGCTCCTCGCCTCGATCGTCGCGGCCGAAAGCGGCGACGCGCTGGCCGGCGAGGACGTCGGCGGCAGGCTCGCCGCGATGGTCGAGCGGCTCGCCGGTCGGGACGGGGTCACCCACGTGGCCGTCCTCGACCGCCAGGGTCGGGTCGTCGCCCACAGCAGCCCCGGCGAGGTCGGCAAGCTGGCGGGCGACGAGCCGTCACGCCTCGCCCTGCGGGCCACCGCGCCGGAGGCGATCCGCCGCCGGAGCGCGGGACGCGAGACGCTGGAGGTCGTCGTCCCGATCACGGCCGCGCTGCTGCCGGGGCACGTCGCCCGCGGCGACGCGGCCGCCGGACGGCTCGGCGTCGTTCGCGTCGGCCTCTCCCTCGAGCCGGTGAACGCGGCCGTGCGCCGGCACCTCGGCGTCGCGCTCGGCGCGCTCGCCTTCCTCCTCGGCGCGAGCCTCCTCGCGTCGTCCTTCGTCGCTCGTCTCGTCGCCGCCCCGCTCGAGCGGATGACCTGGGCCGCGGTGCGCATGGCCGACGGCGACCTGCGGGAGCGGGTGACCGCCGCGGCGGCCGGCGAGGTCGGCGTCCTCGCCGGCGCGTTCGGCCGCATGGCGGCCAGCCTCGCCGGCACCATCCGCGAGATCCAGCGCGCCGCGAGCCGCATCGCGACGACCGGCGAGGAGATGCTCGCCTCAGCCCGGCGGGTGAAGGGCGGCGCGGCCGATCAGGCCTCCGCCGCCAACCGGACCGCCGCGATGATCCAGGAGATGAACGCCACCGTCGCCCAGGTCGCCGACGGCCTCGACGGGCTCTCCGGCTCGGCCGAGACGGCGGCCTCCGCCGTGGCCGAGATGAGCGCCGCCATCGCCCAGGTCGCCGACGGCACGAACGTCCTCTCCACCTCGGTGGACGACACGGCGTCGGCCCTCCTCGAGATGTCGGCCTCCATCAGACAGCTCGTCGGGCACGGCGACGGCCTCGTCGCCAGGGCGCGCGAGGTCGCGACCTCCATCACCGGGATGCAGGAGTCGATCGCCGCGGTGGGCGCGCGCGCCAAGGAGTCGGCCGCCCTCACCGAGCGGGCGAGCCGCGACGCGGCCGAGATCGGCAGGGCGGCCGTCGAGCGGACCATGGCCGGCATGGAGCGGATCCGGGAGGCGGTCGATCGGACCTCGGTCGCGATCGACAAGCTCAGCGGCCGGGCCGAGCAGATCGGCCGCATCCTGACGGTCATCGAGGAGGTGACCGACCAGACGAGCCTCCTCGCGCTGAACGCCGCCATCCTCGCCGCGCAGGCGGGCGACAACGGCCGCGGGTTCGCCGTCGTGGCGGACGAGATCCAGAGCCTCGCGGAGCGGACGGCCAGCTCGACGAAGGAGATCGGCGAGCTGGTCGCCAACGTCCAGGCCGAGTCGCGCGACGCCGTCGCGTCGATCCGCGAGGGGACGGCAAGCGTCGACGAGGGGATGCGCCTGTCCTCCGGCACGCGCGACGCGCTCGCGCAGATCCTCGAGAGCGCGCGGCGCTCCTCGGAGATGTCGCGCGAGATCGAGCGCTCGACGCAGGCCCAGATCGAGGCGACCAACCAGGCGGCTCGCCTCGTCGACGACATGAACGTGATGGTCGACCGGATCCGGACGATCATCCACGAGCACGAGAAGGGCATCGCGCACATCACCGGTGCCGCCGAGCGGATCCGCTCCATCACCCAGCAGGTGAGCGCCTCGACCGAGGAGCAGGCCCGGGGCAGCAAGCAGATCAGCGGCACCGTGGAGCAGGTGACCGCCCGCATCCAGGACATCGCGCGCGCGATGCAGGCCCAGAGGCAGGGCAACGAGTCGGTCCTCTCGGCGATCGCCGAGATCCAGAGCGTCGCCCGCCAGAGCGGCGAGCTGGTCGACGAGATGACTCGCGCCGTCGAGGGGCTGATCGGCCAGGCGGCAGGCCTCGAGGCCGAGGTCAACCGGTTCCGGATCTAGGGGCCGGTCTGCGACCGCCGGTCCCGGGGGTCCACCTGGCCGCGCCGGAAAATGGAAAGACCTGACCCCCTGGAAAATGGAAAGACCTGACCCCCTGGAGGTGGGCGATGGGGATCCTTCTCGAAGTCATCGAGTGGTTCGACGCGACCGGCGAGGAGATGGTCCACCGGATCCCGGCGGAGGGGAGCGCCGACCTCAAGTGGGGCGCGCAGCTCACCGTCCGCGAGAACCAGTGGGCGATCTTCACGAAGTACGGCAAGGCGTACGACGTCTTCGAGACCGGACGCCACACGCTCACGACGAAGAACCTCCTCCTCATCACGAAGGCCCTCTCGGCCCCCTGGGGCCTCACGAGCCCCTTCCGGTGCGAGGTGTACTTCGTCAACAAGAAGACCTTCACGAACCTCCGCTGGGGAACCCGCGAGCCGGTGGTCTTCCGCGACAGCGAGCTCGGCATGGTGCGCCTGCGCGGCCTCGGCACCTACGCCTGCCGCATCGTCGACCCGCAGCACTTCCTGAACACCGTCGTCGGCTCGCACGGCTTCATGAACAGCGCGCAGATCGGCGATTACCTCCGCGAGATCATCGTCGCGCGCACGACCGACTACCTCGGCGACACGCTCGAGACGATCTTCGACCTCCCCCGGCGCTACGACGAGATCGCCGTCGGCATCAAGGACCGCGTCCAGGCCGACTTCGCGCGGTACGGCCTCGAGCTGACCGACTTCTACGTCACGTCCATCACCCCGCCCGACGACGTGCAGCGGGTGATCGACGAGCGGAGCGCCATGGGCGCCGCGGGAAACCTGGCCGACTACTCCCGCTTCAAGGCGGCGCGCGCGCTCGGCGACGCGGCACGGAACCCGGGCGGCGGGGCGACCTTCGGCATGGGCTTCGGCATGGGCGCGGTCGTGCCGGGGCTCCTCGGCGGCAACGGCCCGGCCGGCGCCGCCCCCGTCCCCGCCGCGCACCCGGCCGGCGCCTGGGCCTTCTGCCCCCGGTGCGGCACGAAGCGCGAGGACCAGGCGCGCTTCTGCACCGGCTGCGGTCAGGCGCTCCGGTAGCCGGCGCATGGCGCGATCGCGGCCGAGAGCCCGGCCCGGCGGCTGTTGAGGCCCCCGACCACGGTGTCCGAGCCGTTCCTCGTCGCGATACGCTGCCCGCAGTGCGGCGCGGAGACCGACTTCCCCGAGGGCGCGCACGCGCTGCGCTGCGCCTACTGCACCGTGGTCCTCCGCGTGGTGGGCGCCCACCGCGGCGGGCAGGGCCGCTTCGTCATGCCGCCCACGCTCGACGCGCGCGCCCTCGGATCGCTCCTGCGGACCCACGCCCGCGGGCAGGGCCGGCGGCTCGCCTCCATCGAGTGGCAGGCCCTCCTCCTCGTCCCCTACTGGCGGGCGCGCGGCATCGCGCTCAGGTGGGTGTACTACCGGTCGGGCGAGCCGCCGGCCTCCCGTGCGGTCGCCGCGACTGCGTGGCGCGGCCCGACCGGCGAGCCGGCCGGAACGGCCGCCGGGCGCGCCGCGCCCGAAATCCGCCCGACGGTCCGGCGCCGCGGCCGCGGCCTCCTCGCGCGGCTCGGCAGCCTCCTCCTCACCGGCTCGAGCCTCCTCACCGGCTCGAGCCTCCTCGACGACCTCGGTGCGATCCTGCCGGACGGTCCGGTCGACCACGCCCCGCTCCCCGCCTCCGGCGCCGGGCGGTCCCGCGCGCGGGTGGACGACCGCGTCCTCCAGGCACGCCACTTCGACGTCTCGTTCTCCGGCTTCACGAGCGGCGACGTCGGCCTCCCCTCGCTCGGCGTTCGGCCGGGGGTGCGGCCCCTGCGCGTGCTCGCGCCCGACGCCCTGCCGCCCCGCGCGCGCATGCTGCCCCTCGAGGTCGACGACGACGGCGCGATGGCCCTCGCGACCGGTCGCGTGTCGACGCAGTTCGAGGACCCGCCGGGTCACGTGGTGACCGAGCGCAAGGCGGTCGTCGTCGGGAGCCTCGCCGCGATCTACTTCCCGATCTGGCTCGCCACGGTCCGTCTCGACGGCGCGGAGCGCTGCCTCCTGGTGGACGCCGTGGCCCGATCGGTCCTGCGCGAGGTCGACCCGGCCGAGCCGTGGATCGCGGAGCTGCCCGCGCGCCGGCCGCCGGCCCTCTCGGCCGCGAGCGTCGGCTTCCTGCCGCTCAAGTGCCCCGAGTGCGCGCACGACCTGCCGCTCGAGGCGAGCGCCGTGGCGCACTTCTGCGTCCGCTGCGGCCGCGCCTTCGCCGAGTCGGGCGGCCGGCTGGTGCCGATCCCCTACGAGGCCGTGACCGCGCGCGGCGCCGCCGTCTACCTGCCGGCGTGGCGCTTCGAGGCGACGCTCGCGGTCGACGGCCGCCGACTCGCCGGCGCGTCCGAGCTGCCGCGGCTCCTCAAGCCGGTCGGCTGGCCGCTGCCGCCGCGGCGCGCCGACGCGCCGGAGCGCCCCGTCTCGGTCTACGTCCCGGCCTTCCACTGCCGCGACCTCTCCCTCGTCGACCGCCTCGGCGCCGCCCTCACGCGCCTGCAGCCGGCCGTCGCCGATCGCTCGGGCGCCGATCCGATCCCGCTCGCGCCGCCCCCGCGCGTCGTCGGCCCCGCGGTCGCGGCGGCGGACGCCGAGTCGCTCGCCCGCCTCCTCCTCGTCGGCCTCCTGCCGGGCGGCGGCCCGGCCGCGCGTGCGCGGATCGAGTCGCTCGAGGCGGCGCTCGGTCCGGCCCGTCTCGTCTGGCTCCCGGTGCAGGATCGAGGCAGCTACCTGCAGGACCGCCTGACCGGCGTCAGCATCCGCAAGGCGTCGCTCGGGTGGGCGCCGGACGTGCCGGCCGCCGGCTCGTCACGCGCCTGAGCCGGCGGCAAGCCTCTCCGGACGCGCGAACCCGGCGATGCGCGCCATTTCCGGAGGGCGCCTGCCTCCTCGGCAGCCTGGACGTTCGAGAGCCCGCCCGCGCATCCGGCTCCGGAGGGGACCTGGCGGACGGAACACCGCTTGCACAGCCTGCGAGGTCAGGAGGCGCCGATGGGTCAGCGGAGCGCGGCAGTGCGGGTACTCGAGCAGGCGGCGGGGGTCGGGCAGCAGCTCGGCGCGGCGGCGTGGTTCGGCGGGCAG
>DASVDK010000358.1:0-18142 GCA_036381125.1 Thermodesulfobacteriota bacterium
ACCAAGATCGGCACCGTCGTCTCGTCGGACCTCCCGCGCCTCGCCCAGCTCGTGCCGGGCGGCGAGGTCCGCTTCGAGGTGGTCGACCTCGCGGACGCCTACCGCGCCGCGCGCGAGGCGGAGGCGGCGCTCGACGCGGCGCTCGCCCGCGTCGCGCGCGCCGACGGGCCGCCCCCCTGGGCCGCGTCGCACCGCCTTCTCGCCCGCAACCTGATCTCCGGCGCGGTCGCCGCCGGGGAGGAGCCGTAGCGCCGTGCCGTCGCCCGAACCGACCTACCTGCCGACGCGGGGCGGTCCGCTCGACGTCGACCGCGCCTTCTACGATCGGCTGTCGCGCGACATCGCCGGCCGGACGCCGGTCGAGTCGTTCGTCGTCCCGATCCGCTCGGGCCGCGCCTGGCCGCTGCGCGCCGGGCAGATGTGCCGCATCGTCACCATCGAGGCGGCGCAGGTGGCCGACCTCAACGCCTGGAACCTCCACAACCCGCGCGAGCGCTTCTGGGCCGCCCGCACCCGCCAGCTCCAGCGGGCGCACGTCTCGACCTACGACCGCCTCTGGTCCACCCTCCCCTACCTCAGGCCGATGCTGACGATCACGAAGGACTCGCTCGACTGGTACGGCGTCGACGACGACGGCGGCCGCTGCCACGGCCTCCTCGGCAGCCGCTGCGACCCCTACGTGAACCGGCTCCTCACCGGCGAGTCGTTCGACTACCACTGCCACTCGAACCTCACCCGCGCCGTCCTGCCCTGGCGGCTCACCGAGCTCGACGTCCACGACGTGCTCAACGTCTTCCAGGTCGAGGGGCTCACGCGCGACGGCGACCAGTACTTCATCAAGCCGAGCCCGGCGAGGCGGGGGGACGTGTTCGAGTTCTTCGCCGAGATCGACCTGCTCGTGGCGATCTCGACCTGCCCCGGCGGCGACCTCTCCGTGCCGCTCTGGGGGCCCAACGCGGGCGACCCGCTCGCGGTCTGCCGCCCGCTCGGCGTCGAGATCTACGAGCCCGACCCCACGCTCCTCGCCGGCTGGTCCTCCCCCGCCCCGGCCGACTACCGCGGCAACCACGGGATGCCGATGCCCTTGCTCCCCCCATCGTAGAGACCGGCTGATCCGATCCACCGGTCACGGCAGCGAGTGGGGCCTTCCGCGGCAGCATAGAATTTAGAATTACATTTTATGTTTGACACCCTCATCCCGGCGGTGGCCTAATGGCGCATCAGAGGACGGAGGTGACGGATGAAGACACGTCTCGTCCTGGTCCTTGCCGCGCTGCTCCTCGCCCCGGCGCTGACGCTCTCCGCAACCCGTATTTCCATCGGGACCGGCTCGAGCGGCGGCGTCTACTTCTTCGTCGGCAACGCGATGACCTCGTTGCTCAACAAGCACATGGCCGGCCTCAACGCGACACCGGAGCCGGTGACCGGCTCGGCGCATGCGAGCAAGCTCGTCGACTCCGGTGACCTCGCACTCGCGCTCGCCGAGGTGGCGACGGCGTACCACGGCTACCGCGGATCCCGGAAGGACTTCCCGAAGCCGCTCGAGAACATTCGCTTCGTCATGGGCGGCATGGCGAGCGGCCAGGCCCCGGTCGTCTGGGCCGACTCGCCCATCAAGTCCTGGGCGGACATCAAAGGGAAGCGGATCGCCACCAACTCGCCGGCGTCCCTGGCGATGGTCACGCCCCTCCTCGAAATGCACGGGATCGAGATGAGCGACGTCGACCACAAGACGCTCAACTACACCGAGCAGGTCAGCGCGATGAAGGACGGCAACCTCGACGTGGCCTTCATGGCACCCGCGCCTCGCAACGCCAGCGTGATGGATCTCGGCGCCAGACGCGCGATCCGAATCCTCGGGCTCGCGCCCGACACGGCTAAGGAGTACGCCAGGCGCTATCCGCACTGGTCGCCGATCACCCTGAAGGCCGGGACGTACGACGGGCAGAAGGCGGACGTCATCATGCCTGCCTACCACACGGCCGTCATCGCGAACAAGGACGTCGATGCCGACCTGATCTACGGGATCGTCAAGACGGTGATCGAGCACAACAAGGAGTTCGGCGAGATGCACGAGAGCGGCAAGGAGTTCACCGTCGAGCGCACGCGAGACTTCCTCCGGCAGGAGATGGTGCCGGCGCCGTTCCACCCAGGGGCCGAGCGCTTCTGGCGCGAGAAGGGAGTCGTCAAATAGCCGCTTCCGGTGCCGGCGGGACGGCGCCGCGGCCGCGCCTCGTCACGGCCATCGCGGCCGCCTGGTCCATCTTCCACCTCTGGATCGGCTTCTTCGGGGCGCTCCCCGCCTTCCAGCAGCGCGGGGTGCACCTGGCCTTCGGCCTCGCCCTCGTCTTCCTGTCGCTGCCGGTCGGCACGAAGAGATCGTGGACGCGCGCGCTCGACCTGACCCTGGCGGCCGCCGGCATCCTCACCGCCGGGTACGTCGCCTGGGACGCCGACGGCATTCTCCTCCGCTCGGGCAGCTACGAGTCGTTCGAGCTCTGGTTCGCCGGCGCCCTCGTCCTGCTCGTCCTCGAGGGGACCCGGCGGACCATCGGCTGGCCCTTGCCCACCTTCGCCGTGCTCGCCATGGCGTACGCCGCACTCGGCCACTACCTGCCCTGGGAGCTGGTCGCGCATCCCGGATACAACGTGCGGCGGATCCTCTCGACGCTCTACCTCACCTACGACGGCATCTTCGGCCTGATCCTCGGCGTCTCGGCGTCGTTCATCTTCCTCTTCGTCCTGTTCGGGGCGTTCTTCCGCGAGTCGGGCGGCGGGCAGTTCTTCCTCGACCTCGCGCGGTCGCTCCTCGGCGGGGTGCGGGGAGGGGCGGCCAAGGCCGCCATCGTCGGCTCGAGCCTCTTCGGGATGATCTCCGGCAGCACCGTCGCGAACGTCGGGACCGTCGGCACGCTGACGATCCCGCTCATGAGGCGGACCGGCTTCTCGCCGGGCTTCGCCGCCGGCGTCGAGTCGGCCGCGTCGGTGGCGGGCCAGCTGATGCCGCCCGTCATGGGCGCGGCCGCCTTCATCATGGCCGAGGTGCTCAACGTCCCCTACGTCGAGGTCGCGGCGGCCGCCGCCATCCCCGCCGTTCTCTACTACCTCGCCCTGTTCGCGATGGTGGACCTGCACGCGGCGAAACTCGGCATGCGCGGGCTGCCGGAGTCCGAGCGGCCGGCGCTCCCCTCCGTAGTCCGGGCCGGGTGGTTCGCCGTGATCCCGGTGGCCGTCCTCGTGTACCTGATGGGGGTGCTGGACTACTCGCCGCGGCTCGCGTCGGCATGGGCCATCGCCGCGGTGGTGGGCATCGCGGTCCTTCGAGGACAGCCGACGTTCGGGCCGTCCAGGCTCCCGACGGTCCTGGCCGGCGGGGCGCTGGCGGCGCTCGAGGTCGTCATGGCCTCCGCGTGCGTCGGCATCATCATCGGCATGGTGATGTTGACGGGCATCGGACTCAAGCTCTCGAGTCTCCTCGTGGACGTCTCCGCCGGCAGCCTCCCGCTCCTCCTCGTGATGACCATGATCGCGTCCCTGATCCTCGGCACGGCGCTGCCGACGACGGCCACGTACGTGATCCTCGCCGTCCTGGTTGCGCCGGCGGTCACACAGATGGGCGTGCCGCCGATGGCCGCGCACCTCTTCGTCTTCTACTTCGGCGTGATTGCCGACATCACGCCGCCGACGGCGCTCTGCGTCTTCGTCGCCTCGAACATCGCCGGAGCCCCGTTCCAGCGGACCTGTTGGCTCGCCTGCCGACTCGCCCTGGCCGGGTTCCTCCTGCCGTTCTTCTTCGTCTACGGGCCGCACCTGGTCCTCATCGGCGACCTGCCGGGCATCGCCCTCGCCACCGTCACGGCGGCGCTCGGCGTCCTGGCGCTCGCCGCAGCCATCGAGGGATACGCGCTGCGTCCCGCCACCATCCCCGAGCGACTCCTCCTCATGTTCGGGACGCTGCTCCTGATCGCTCCCGGATGGAAGTCCGGGCTCGCGGGCGCGGCATGCCTCGCCGTCGTGCTCGCCAGACAGGTCGTCGCACGGTCGCGTACGGCCTGGCCGGCCCCCGCGGTCGGCGACTCCTGAACGTTCGACTTCGTCGCGCCGCGGCCTCGCGACCGCGGCGCCTCCAGGGGTACATCGTATGCAGCTCGAGCTCCTCGGCTTCACGGTCCGCGACGTCCGGTTCGGCGCCCGCACGGATCTCGCCGGCGGCGTGCTCACGGTCGACAAGGACGCCCTCGCGAGCCATCTCCTCGAGGACCCCGACCTCGCGGAGGTGCGGCTCGCGATCGCGCGCCCGGGCGACTCCACCCGCATCATCCACATCCTCGACGCCGTCGAGCCGCGCCTCAAGGTCAAGGGCGGGGGCGACTTCCCCGGCTTCCTGTCGACTCCGACGCCGGTCGGCGCCGGCGTGACGCACCGACTCGAGGGCGTCACCGTGCTGGTGACCGGCACGCTCTCCGGCGCCGCCGACAGCCAGGGACTCAAGGAGAGCATCGTGGACATGTCCGGGCCAGCCGCCCGGTACAACCCGGTCTCCGGGAACGTCAACCTCGTGATCGAGGTCGCCGCGCGGCCCGGCGCCTCGCCCGTCGAGAGCGCCGCCGCGAGCCGCAAGGCCGCGCTGAAGGCCGCGGTCTACCTCGCCTCGCCGACGCGCGGGCTCACGCCGGATCGCCGGGAGTCCCTGGCGCTCCCGCCGGTGGACGGCGCACTGCCACGCATCGGGTACGTCATGCCCGCCATGAGCGAGGGCGAGCTCCACACGACCTTCTTCTACGGCCGGAGCGTGCAGAGCCTTCCGGCGCTGGTGCACCCGAACGAGATCCTCGACGGGGCGCTCGTGAGCGCGGACTACTGGATCGCCTGCCACAGGAGCCCTACCTACCTTTATCAGAACGAGCCGGTCATCCGCTCCCTCATCGCCAGGCACGGCCGCGACCTCGAGTTCGCAGGAGTCCTCCTCTGCCGCTGCCTCATCACCTCGCAGGACGAGAAGATGCGCCAGGCGAGCCAGACCGCCAAGGTCGCGCGCATGCTCGGTATCCGCGGCGCCGTCGTCACGATGTCCAACGGCGGGCACGCCTACCTCGATCAGATGCTCATCTGCAGGGAGCTCGAGCAGGCCGGCGTCGCCACCGTCCTCGGCGTGGACGAGTACTCGGATGCCGACGGGAGCGACTTCCCGCTCGTGACGACCGTCCCCGAGGCGACCGCCGTCGTGAGCATGGGCAACCAGGAGCAGATCGTCGACTGCCCGGCGGTGGACACCGTTCTCGGGGGCACCGCGTTCCTCGCCGGCAACAGCTACGAGAAGGCGTTCGGTCAGGCGCCAGGGTCCGCGCTGTCGGTCGCGCTGCGACAGATCTACTGCTCCACGAACCAGCTCGGCTGGTCCACCCTCCGGGGTCGGGCATACTAGGGGGCTCGCGCATGTCGACGTTCCGCATCGTCCACTACCTGAACCAGTTCTTCGGCGGTCTCGGTGGGGAGGAGAAGGCGGATGCCGCCCCGACGCTCCGCGCGGGCCCCATCGGCCCCGGCGTCCTCCTGCACGACCTCTGCCGCGGGCAGGCGGAGGTCGCGGCCACCGTGACGTGCGGCGACAACCGGATGGCCGAGCATCCGGCCGAGACGCTCCGCGCGGTGCTCGATCTCGTCCGTGAGGCGAAGCCCGACCTGCTGGTTGCCGGTCCGGCGTTCGGCTCGGGCCGCTACGGGCTCGCCTGCGCCGCCGTCTGCTCGGCCGCGCGCCAGGAGCTCGGCGTGCCGGCCGTCACGGCGATGTCGCCGGACAACCCCGGCGCCGAGTCGCGTGGGGCGCACGTCATCGTCGCGATCAGCGGCCCCACGGCCTCCACGATGAAGGCCGACCTCGAGCGACTCGCCAGGCTCGCCGTGAAGATCGGCCGGCGCGAACCGCTCGGCGCGGCGGACGACGAGGGGTACCTCCCGAGTGGGCGTCGAGTCAACGAGTTCGGGACGAAGACCGGCGCCGAACGAATGGTCGAGATGCTGCTCCGGAAGGTGCGGGGAGAGCCGTTCGCGAGCGAGGTGGTCGTGCCGGCGTTCGAGCCGGTCCCGCCCGCGCCGCCCGTCCGGGACCTGAGCACGGCGACCCTGGCCGTCGTCACGACCTCCGGCCTGGTCGGCGCCGGCAACCCCGGGGGTGTGGAGTCCTGGCGGGCCACGAAGTGGGAGAAGTACGACATCTCCGGTCTCTCCGAGCTGTCGCCGGACGCGTTCACCTGCGTGCACGGCGGCTACGACACGCGCCACATTCGCGCGAATCCGAACCGCGCCGTGCCTCTCGACGCCCTCCGTGCCTCGGAGCGAGAGGGCCGGATCGGCCGGCTGCACGACGTGCTCTACACGACGGTCGGCAACGTGATGCCGGTGCTGCGGGCGAGCCAGTTCGGGCGGGAGATCGCCGCGGAGCTCCGGAGCGCCGGCGTGGAGGCTGCCATCTTCACGGCGACCTGAGGGACCTGCAATCGTTGCGGGTCAACGATGGCGAAGGAGATCGAGCGAGTCGGAATCCCCGTGGCCTTCTGCACCGCGATCCCGGCGGTCCCCCTGTCCGTCGGCGTCTCGCGAATCTTCCAGGGAAAGGCCGTGACCTGCCTGCTCGGCGACGCGTCGCTGCCGGCCGAGGCGGAGCGGTCGCTCCGCGCCCGGCTCACCGCCGGGGCGCTCGCGACGCTCACTCGCGAGGTGAACGAGCCGACCCTGTTCAGGGCGGATTGACGGAAGAGTCGAGGTGGGGAGCGTGGGCGAGCCGGTGATCGCGGCCGTCTCGCAGGTCCTCGCGCGCGCGCCGGGTCTGGTTCGCTACGGCTCTAGGACGAGCAGGGACCTCGCACGCCAGCCGGGGCTCTCCGAAACGCTGGAGAGGCACCTTCTGCGATCGCGCGAGCCTGGTCCACCTCGACGAGAGCACGCTCGCCCGGGGCGCGGCTCGCCTGAGCGCGCGCGGCCTCGTCCGGCGCGAGGCGCTCGAGCGGCTCGGCGCCGATCGTCCGGAGACGATCGAGCGAGTCGCCGAAAGAGGAGGAGCACGGGATGGATCTCAGAGGGAAGCGGGTGCTGGCGATCGGTGAACGCGACGGCGTGAACGGGACCGCGATCGAGGCCTGGGCGAAGAGCGCGGGCGCGGAGGTCCTCTACGTCGAAACCCAGTGCTTCGTCTGAACCGCCGCGGGCGCCATGGACCTCGAGGGTCAAGGTCGAATCAGGCGGCTCGTCGAGCAGGCAGGCACCGAGAACGTCGTCGCCATCCTCGGGGCCAACTCGGCCCCCGCCGTCGAGATGGCGGCCCTCGCGCTGAAGAGCGGCGATCCGAGCTACGCGGGCCCGCTGGCCGGCGTCTCGCTGGGGATCCCGGCGTATCACGTCCTCGAGCCCGAGATCACCGCGCAGGTCGATCCCGCGGTCTACGAGCGGGAACTCGCGCTGCCGGCGATGGCGATGGACCTCGCGGAGGTCGTCGGACCACTCAAGGCGATCCGGGGGTCGGACAGCCAGGATCGGCGCGGCCGAGCCAGGGGGTCCCCATGCGCCTCGACCTCGCGCGCCACGTCGTGCGCGCGCTCGAGCTCGCGGACCGGCCGAGGACGGACATCAGCATGATCGGCCACGTCCCCGAGGCCGATCTCATGGCCAGTTCTTCGGTGGTCGCGGCGGCGAGGCACGCGCGGGCGGCGGCCTCGAGGTCCGCGAGGGGCCGTCGGGCCGGGGTTACGGCTCGAGCGGCATCTCCGTGACGACGCGGCCGTCGTCGGGACCGTCACGTAGCACGGGCCAGGGAGGCGAACCGCCTCGATCGAAAGGAGCATGCCATGCGTCGTATCCAGGTGCTGCTCGGCTTTGCCCCCCTGCTCGTCGCCGCGCTCTGGTCGACCACGGTGGTCGGCCAGGGGCAGAGGGAGGTCGTGGTCATGAGCTGGGGCGGCGACTACGAGCGCAAGATGGCCGAGCTGATCGGTCCGGCGTTCGAGAAGGCCACCGGGTACAGGATCAGCTACGTCACGGCGGGCAGCTCTGCCGAGATGGTGGCCCGCGTCAAGGCGCAGGCCGACCGACCGCAGATCGACGTCGTGATCTGCGACGAGGGTCCCCAGCTCGTCGGCGGGGAGCTCTGGCAGCCGATCGAGGCGTCGTACCTCACGAACATGAGCCAGATGTACGACCTGGCACGCGTTCCCGAGAACCGTCGGGTCCGGCCCTTCGCCGGCGCGGTCACGCTTCTGTACAACACGAAGGTGTTCGCGGAGAAGGGCTGGGCGCCTCCGACCTCCTGGAACGACCTCTGGGATCCCAGGTACAAGGGTCACGTCATCACTCCCGAGGGGACCAGCCCGTACGCGTACGGCCTCACGGTGATCGCCGCTCGCCTCGAAGGCGGCGGCGAGCGAAACCTCGAGCCGGGATGGAGCAGGATGAAGTCCCTGGCACCGGCCATCCCGGTCTTCGCCACCCCGGCGTCGAAGTTCGGTGACCTGTTCCGGCAGGGCACGGGGTGGATCGGCGTCGCCTCGGAGGGCTCGGCCCTGCGCCACCGCAAGGCGGGCCTGCCGATAGGCACGGCCTTCCCCAGGGAGGGCGCCCTCTTCGTGCCGGCGTCGGCCGCGGTGGTCGACGGCGGCCCGAACCCGGACGGCGCCAAGAAGTTCGTGAACCACCTGCTCACGCCCGAGGTGCAGCGCATCTGGGCCGAGAGCTTCGGCTGGGCGCCGCTCAACCGCCACGTGGATCTCCCGGCGGACATCGCGGCGCAGCTCACGTTCGGCGCCGAACGCGTGGCGCGCCTCCAGCAGGTCGACTGGGACGAGTACAACCGGGTGCTGCCCGAGTTCCTCGACCGCTGGAACCGCGAGATCGCCTCGCGTTGACGGCGCCGTGTCCGCGGCCGAGCTGATCATCGAGGGGCTGACCAGGCGATACGGTCAGCTCCTCGCCCTCGACGGCGTGTCGCTCACGGTCCATCGAGGGGCGTGCGTGTCGGACGAGATCGAGCGGCGAGTGCGGTGCGCATCCTCCTCCTGGACGAACCGCTCTCGAACCTCGACGCCCGGGTGAGGGAGTCCATGCGGTTCGAGCTGCGCGAGATCCAGCAGCGTAGCGGGATCACGGCCCTCTTCGTGACCCACGACATCCAGGAGGCCTTCGTGCTCTCGGACCGCGTCGCCGTGATGTGCCGGGGTCGCATCGAGCAGGTGCGGATCTCCGCGGTCGTCACGGCCGTCTCGCTGGTGGTCGGCTACCCCGCGGCCTGTTTCCGCTGGACGCTGCCGCCGATGGCCCGCGCCCTCATGATCCTGGCCTATCTCTCCCCGTCGCTTGTGAGCGTCGTCGTCAAGGCGTACGGCTCGACGGTCCTGGTCGCTCTCTCGTTCGGCCTGTCCTCGTGCTCGAGCGCCTGGTCGGTCTGCGTCGTCCGTTCGACGCGTGACACGCGGCCACCGGAGGCGGCTGAAATGTATAACTTAATTTTATATTTGACAGTCATGCCGCTGTATGGCCAGATGTAGCCATGGTGGTGAACCGCACCCGCCTGGCCCATGCGAATCTCGGGGAGCAGGTCTTCCGGGCGGTCCGTGAAGCGATCCTCGGCCGCGCCTTCGCCCCGGGCACGCGCATCCGGGTCGAGCACTTCACGGAGTCGCTCGGCGTCTCGCGGACGCCGGTCCTCGACGCTCTGCGGCGGCTCGAAGCCGAAGGCCTCGTGGCGACGGTCCCACGCCAGGGCATCTACGTCGTCGAGTTCACCCGCCAGCGTGCCGAGGAGCTGTACGCCGTGCGCGGGGCCCTCGAGGGGCTGGCCGCGCGGCTCGCCGCCGCACGGGCCGGACGCGGTCTGGTGGAGGCGCCGGCGAGGCGGCGGCTCGCCGAGCTGCTCGACGAGCAGGCCGCGGCCGTCCGCGACCGGGACTACGCGCGTTTCTCGAAGGCGGACATCGCATTCCACAACGAGGTCCTCGCGCTCGCCGGCAACGAGACCCTGACGCGGTCGCTCGACGCGGTCTACGGCCAGATCCTGGTCCTGCGCCTGCGCACGCTGAACATCGCCGAACGCGCGGCGCCCTCCGTCGCGGAACACCGTCTCGTCCTCGAGGCGATCGAGTCCGGCGACGCAGCGGCGGCGGAGACCGCCGCCCGCGCGCACGTCGACCAGGTCGGGGAGGACGCGGCGCGGTTGCTGGCGGCGCTCGACACCTGAGAGACTGGCCACAACGCGAACGGACGCATCAGCAAACAAGGGAGAGAGCGGTGAAGGCGGCGGTGTTCCACAGGTACGGCCCCCCGGAGGTGCTCGTGTACGAGGACGTCGAGCCCCTGCCGGTCGGCCCGCGCGACGTGAAGATCAAGGTGAAGGCGACGGCGCTCAACTTCTACGACGTGCTCGCGCGCCGGGGGGCCTACAAGCCGAACGAGCGGTGGCCGCACATCCTCGGGGGCGACATCTCGGGCGACATCGTCGAGGTCGGCTCGGAGGTGACGAGCGTCGAGGTGGGCCAGCCGGTGGTGGTGTACGCGGCCGTCGGCTGCGGCACCTGCGAGATCTGCCTCAAGGGCGAGCCGAACTGCTGCGTCAAGTACCGCTACTTCGGCGCGCACCTCTGGGGCGGCTACGCGCAGTACTGCGTCGTCCCGGAGTTCAACGTCGTGCCGCTCTACAAGGGCATGAGCTACGCCGAGGCGGCGTCGATCAACATGACCTTCCTCACCTCGTGGCACATGCTCGTCACCCGCGCCAACATCCGCGCCGGCGAGGACATCCTGATCCACGCGGCCGGCAGCGGCATCGGCGTGGCGGCCGTGCAGATCGCCAAGATGATGGGGCTTCGGGTCTTCGGGACGGCCGGCACCGACGAGAAGTGCCGGAAGGCGCTCGAGCTCGGCGCCGATCACATGATCAACTACCGGAAGCAGGACTTCTTCGAGGAGATCCAGAGGCTCACCGGCAAGCGAGGCGTCGACGTGGTCTTCGAGCACGTCGGCAAGGACGTCTTCGACCGGAGCGTCCGGTGCCTGGTCCGGATGGGCCGGCTCGTCACCTGCGGCGGCTCCTCGGGCTACGAGGTGACCATGAACGTGAACCACGTCTTCCACAAGCAGCTCACGATCATCGGGTCGAACCACGGCACCAAGAACGAGCTCGCCCGGATCGTGAAGTGCCTGGAGGCCGGCAAGCTCAGGCCCGTCATCGACCGGATCATGCCGCTCGAGGACGCCGCGCGGGCCCACCAGATGCTCGAGCAGCGCGAGGGCTTCGGCAAGCTCGTGCTCGAGCCGCCGCAGTAAGGCCGTGCTCGACCGGCCGATGGACGCGTCGGTCCCCTACGCCGAGGTCCGCGCCCGCCTGGCGGCGCGCGACCGCGGCCTCAGGGACAAGGTCACGACCCTGGAGGACGCCATCGGCCTGGTCCGCGACGGCGACCACGTCGGCCTCTCCGGCTCCACCCTCTCGCGCACGCCGATCGCCCTCGTCTGGGCGCTGATCCGCGCCCGCCGCAAGGACCTCGTCGTCTCGCGCGGCATCACGTCCAACGTGGGGGAGTGGCTCTACGCGTCTGGCGTCTCGTCGCACGTCATCACCTCCTGGTTCTGCCAGGGGATCATCTACGGCGTCTCGCGCGTCGTGCGCGACTTCACCGAGAGCGGCCGCGCCCGCTTCGAGGAGTGGAGCCACATGTCGATCGGCCTCGGCTACCGGGCCGCCGCCATGGGGCTGCCGTTCCTGCCGACCCGCTCGATGCTCGGCTCGGACGTGGCGCGGCAGGTCGAGGGGCGCTTCAGGACCATGACCTGCCCGTACACCGGCGAGACGCTCGGCCTGGTCCCGGCGCTCAGGCCGGACGTGGCGCTGATCCACGTCCAGCGCGCGGATCGCTACGGCAACGGCGTCATCGACGGCCTCCCCTTCATGGACGTCGACCTCGCCCTGGCGGCCGACCGGGTGATCCTCTCCTGCGAGCGGATCGTCTCGAACGACCAGATCCGCCGCGCGCCCGATCGGACGAAGATCCCCTTCTTCTGCGTCGAGGCGGTCGTCGAGGTTCCCTTCGGCGCCTCGCCGCACGAGTGCTACGGCGAGTACGAGATGCTCTTCCGGCACCTCGACCGCTACGCGAAGGCGATGCGCGACGGGGGCGTCGAGGCGTGCCGCCGCTGGCTCGACGAGATGGTCTACGGGCCGACGTCCCACACCGAGTTCCTCGAGCGGCTCGGGATGGCGGAACTCCTCGAGGCGCAGCAGTCGGGGCGCCGGATGATCTGGAATGACTGACCGGGGCCGGGGCGGCTACACGGCGGCCGAGATCCTCACCGTCCACGCGGCGCGCGCGCTGTCGGACGGCCAGGTGGTCTTCGCCGGCATCGGCATCCCGCTCCTCGCCGCGACGCTCGCGCAGCAGACGCACGCCCCCACCCTCACGATCCTCTTCGAGGGGGGGATCATCGGCCCGATGATCGAGCCCGGCCGGCTCCCCCCCTCGACCAACGAGGCGCGGACGGCGCGCAAGGCGAACATGCTCTTGCCGATCACCGACGTGATGCTGCTGCTCCAGCGGGGCTACGTCGACTACGGCTTCATGGGGGGCGCGCAGATCGACCAGTACGGGAACCTCAACTCGTCGTTCATCGGCGACCCCGCGAGCCCGAGCGTCCGCCTCCCCGGCACCGGCGGGGGCAACGACATCGCCTCGCTCGCGAAGATGCTGGTCGCCATGAGGCACGAGAAGCGGCGGTTCGTCGAGCGGGTCGACTTCGTCACGAGCCCCGGCTTCCTGCGCGGCGGCACGAGCCGTTCGGCGTCGGGCCTCCTCGCCGGCGGGATGCACCGGGTCATCACCGACCTCGGGCTCCTCGGCTTCGACCCGGAGACGAAGCGGATGCGGCTCGAGGCGCTCCACCCCGGCGTCACCGTGGAGCAGGTCCAGGCGGAGACCGGCTTCCCGCTCCTCGTGGCCCCGACGCTCGAGGAGACGCGGCCGCCGACGCCGGCGGAGATGGCGGCGCTGCGCCGCCTCGATCCGGAGAGGATGCTGACGAAATGAGCCTGGCCGGCCTCACGACGAGGGTCCTCGCCCGCTTCGAGTACGCCGCGCCGACCTCGCTCGAGGCGGCGCTGGACCTCCTCGGCCGCCACGGCGAGGCGGCGCGGCCGCTCGCGGGCGGCACCGACCTCCTCCTCCAGATGCGGCGCGGCCGCATGCGCCCGGCCGTCCTGGTGGACCTCAAGCGGGTGCCGGGCCTGGCCGGGATCGAGAACGGCGGCGGCCTGCGGATCGGCGCCCTCGCGTCCCACGCCGACCTCGTCGCCTCCCCGCTCGCCGCCGCGCCGGCGCGCCGGGCGCTCGCCGAGGCGGCCCGCTGCGTGTCCGGCCCGCAGATCCGAAACCGCGGCACGGTCGGCGGCAACCTCTGCAACGCCTCGCCGGCGGCCGACCTGGCGCCCCCCCTCCTCGCGCTCGGCGCCGCGGTGGAGGTGGCGCGCCGCGGCGCGCCGGTCCGGACGCTCCCGGCCGAGCGGCTCTTCGCCGGCCCCGGCCGGACGGTCCTCTCGCCCGGCGACCTGCTCGTCGGGATCGCGCTGCCGGCCGCGGCGGCGCGCACCGGGAGCGCCTACGAGCGGGCGACGCGGGTCGCCATCGACATCGCGCTCGTGGGGGTCGCCGCCTGCGTGACGCTGGCCGCCGACGGGACCGTGGCCGAGGCGCGGGTCGCCCTCGGCGCGGTCGCGCCGACGCCGATCCTCGCCGCCGGCGCCGCGGCCGCGCTCGTCGGGCGCGCCCCCGAGCCGGCCGCGCTCGCCGCCGCGGCCCGGGCGGCCGCGGCCGACGCCCGGCCCATCACCGCCGTCCGCGCGTCGGCCGACTACCGGCGCCACATGGTCGAGGTGCTCGCCCGTCGCGCCCTCGCTCGGGCCGTCGCCGCGGCCCGGAGCCCACGATGAACGAGAGCGGTCTGATCGGCCAGCGGGTCCTCCCCCAGGACGCCCGCGAGAAGGCGGGCGGGGAGATCCGCTACCTGCCCGACATGGCGTTCCCCGGCCTGCTGGTCGGCAAGGTGCTGCGCAGCCCCCACCCGCACGCCCTCGTGCGGCGCATCGACGCGTCGAAGGCGAGGCGCGTGCCGGGCGTGCGCGCGGTCGTGACGCGCGAGAACACGCCGAAGGTCCACTTCGGCATCGTCCTCAAGGACGAGCTGCCGCTCGCGCACGAGAAGGTGCGCTACGTCGGCGACGAGGTCGCGGCGGTCGCGGCCGAGAGCGAGGAGGCGGCGCTCGAGGGGCTCGCGGCGATCGAGGTCGAGTACGAGCCGTTGCCGGCGGTGTTCGACCTGGAGGCGGCCATCGCCGAGGAGGCGCCGCTCGTCCACGACAACGCCCCCCGCAACGTGCCGGGCGGGGTCCACGTCGAGCGGGGCGACGTCGAGACCGAGATGGCCCGCGCGTACAGGGTCGTCGAGGGGCGCTACGAGACGCCGATGATGCACCAGGCGGCGCTCGAGCCGATCTGCTGCGTGGCCGACTGGCGCGAGGGGACGCTCTCCCTGTGGGGCCCCTTCCAGAGCCCGTTCCTCATCCGCCAGTACCTGCTCGCCGCGCCGCTCGGGCTCTCCCTCTCGCAGATCCGCCTCTACCAGACCATGGTCGGCGGCGCCTTCGGCGGCAAGCTCGACCAGCGCCACTACCTCGTCTGCGCCCTCCTCGCCATGGAGGCGGGCCGCCCGGTGCGCCTGCTGAACACGCTCGAGGAGGAGCTGATCGCGACGCGGCCGCGCATGGCGGCCATCATCCGGCTGCGGACCGGCTGGAGCCGCGAGGGGAGGCTCCTCGCCAAGCAGGTGCGCATCCTCGCCGACAACGGCGCCTACACGAGCCTCTCGCTGCCGATCCTCTCGTCGATGTCGATGCGGACCGACTCGGTCTACCGGACCCCCTGCGTCTCGGTGAACGCCGACCTGGTCTACACGAACACCTGCCCCTCGGGCCAGATGCGGGGCTTCGGCAACGTGCAGGCGACCTTCGCCTTCGAGAGCCACCTCGACGAGGTGGCCGACGTGCTCGGGATCGACCCGGTCGACCTCAGGCTCGCCAACGCGACCCGGCCGGGGGACGTCTCGGTCCACGGCTGGAAGATGCTCTCCTGCGGCCTCTCGGAGGCGATCACCGCCGCAGCCGAGCGGATCGGCTGGACGGAGAAGCGGGGCCGGGCGCGGCGCGGGGGGGGCGAGGGCCCGCTGCGCCGCGGGGTCGGGCTCGCCGGCAACATGCACGTCACCTCCAACAAGCCGTTCGCCACGTCGATCACCGGCTACGACTTCGACGGCTCGGCCGCCCTCGTGCGGGTCCACGAGGACGGGCGGGTCACCGTCCTCACCGGCGAGGTCGACCTCGGCGAGGGGGTCACGACGACGCTCGGCATCATCGCCGCCGAGGAACTGGGCGTGCCGCTCGACCGCGTCCGGGTGGCGAACGTCGACACCGAGGTCGCCCCCTACGGGCTCGGCACCTACGCCTCCCGTGTGACCTTCATGGCCGGCAACGCCGTGCGGGTCGCGGCCGCCGACGCCAGGCGGCAGCTCCTCGAGGTGGCGGCGCGCGTCCTCGACGCGCCCGCCTCCGAGCTCGACGTGAAGGACGGGGTCATCTCGGTGAAGGGCTTCCCCCACCGGCGGCTTACCGTCGCCGAGGCGGCGCAGCGCGGCTTCGCCCTCGGCCTCACGAACGTCGTCGGCCGGGGCGAGTTCCACTCCGAGCCGGGCCCGATGGACGTCAAGGCCAAGTACGGCAACCAGACGATGACCTACTCCTTCGCCTGCCACGCGGCCGAGGTCGAGGTGGACGTCGAGACGGGCCGGGTGCGCGTCCTCAAGGTCGTCGCCGCGCACGACCTCGGCCGCGTCATCAACCGGCTCGGCGCCGAGGGGCAGATCGACGGCGGCGTCACCCAGGGGATCGGCTTCGCGCTGGTCGAGGAGCTGATCCGCACGGACGGGGTGATCCGCAACCCCTCGTTCCTCGACTACAAGATCCCGAGCAGCCTCGACGCGCCGCCGGTCGTCGAGAAGGTCTTCGTGGAGACGATCGACCCGGCGGGCCCGCACGGCGCCAAGGGGCTCGCCGAGACGGCGATCAACCCGACCGCCGCGGCCGTCGCCAACGCCATCGCCGACGCGATCGGCGTCCGGATCCGCTCGGTCCCGATCACCCCCGAGAAGATCCTCGGGGCTCTCGGGACGCTCAACGGAGGTCGAGCGTGACGACCATTCGCCTCACGGTGAACGGCGAGGCGCGCGAGGCGCAGGTGGACCCGCGCACCACCCTGCTCCACTTCCTGCGGGAGGCGCTCCACCTCACCGGCACCAAGGAGTCGTGCGCCGAGGGGGAGTGCGGCGCCTGCACGGTCTGGCTCGACGGGCGGACGGTGAACGCCTGCCTGGTCTTCGCCGTCGAGGCCGACGGGCGCGAGGTCACGACCATCGAGGGCCTGCGGAGCGGCCGGGCCCGGCCGCTCATCGAGGCGCTCGCCGCCCTGGGCGGGGTACAGTGCGGGTTCTGCGTCCCGGGCATCGTCATGTCGGCCGCGAAGCTGCTCGAGACGACGCCGAACCCCACTCGCGAGGACGTTCTCGTCGGGCTCTCGGGCAACCTCTGCCGGTGCACCGGGTACCAGAAGATCATCGAGGCCATTCTGACCGTGGCGCACGCCCCCGCGGCGGCGCCTGGTGGAGACCGTTCATGACCCTTCGCATCGACTTCAACTCCGACATGGGCGAGTCGTTCGGCCAGTTCAAGATGGGCGACGACGAGGCGATCCTCGATCACGTCTCGTCGGCCAACCTCGCCTGCGGCTGGCACGGCGGCGACCCGCTCACCATGCGCAGGACCGTCTTCATGGCGGTCAAGAAGGGGGTCAACGTCGGCGCCCACCCGAGCTACCCGGACCTCATGGGCTTCGGGCGGCGCGTCATGCAGCTCACGCCGGAGGAGGCGCACAACTACATGGTCTACCAGCTCGGCGCCCTTGCCGCGTTCTGCAAGGCGGCCGGCACGACCATGCAGCACGTGAAGCCCCACGGCGCCCTCTTCAACGCCGCCCAGGACGACCCGGTCCTCGCCGAGGGGCTCGTCACGGGCATCAAGGAGGTCGACCCGAAGCTCATCGTGGTCGCCCTGCCCGGCTCCGAGGTCGACAAGGCCGCCACGAGGATCGGCCTCAAGGTGGCCCGCGAGGGCTTCGCCGACCGGGAGTACACCGACGACGGCCGGCTCATGCCGCGCACGGTGAAGGGCTCGGTCATCCACGACCCGAAGCGGATCGCCGATCGGGTCATCCAGATGGTGAAGGGCAGGCTCGTCGCGATGAGCGGCAAGCCCCTGGACGTCGAGGTGCAGACCATCTGCCTGCACAGCGACACGCCGGGCGCAGGCGACCTGGCACGAACCATCCGGAGCGCCGTCGAGGCCGCCGGCGTCCGGGTGACTCCCATGCGGGAACTGGTCTAGCGGCGCTGCGCGTTCGCCCGGGCCGCGAAGGCAGCAACGTGGCCCGTCAGGCAACGCCCGAGGTGTGCGCGCACGCGGCAAACGAGCCGGCCGGGCCCTCCGGGCCCGGCAACCGGCTGTAACGCAGGAGGTCCAGTCATGCGTTCCCCGACCCGCGTGCTCGCGGCCCTCACGGCCGCCGCTCTCGCGACCGGCTTCGGTCCGGCCGCGCCCGACGCCGAGGCCCAGCTCAAGATCGGCGTCATCCAGCCGCTCTCGGGGCCGGTCGCGGCCTCCGGGAACTACGTCGTCAGCGGCGCGAAGATCGCCGCCGACGAGGTCAACGAGAAGGGCGGGGTCCTCGGCGGCAAGCTCGAGCTCCTCGTCGAGGACAACAAGAGCGACCCGGCCGAGGCGGTCAACGCGGCCGAGAAGCTCATCCAGCGCGACCGTGTGCCGGTGCTGATCGGCGCGTGGGGCTCGTCCATGACGCTCGCCGTCATGCCGAAGCTGCAGCAGTACGGCGTGCCGATGGTCGTCGAGACCTCCTCCTCGGGCAAGATCACCAAGCAGGGCAACCCGTACGTCTTCCGCATCAGCCCGACCTCCGAGATGGAGGCGATCGGCATCGGCCCCCACCTGACG